>NZ_MUNE01000094.1 GCF_002154605.1 Streptomyces milbemycinicus
CGACGGCGCCGTCGCCGACAGTGATGCCGTCCAAGACCACGACGTGCGAACCGATCCACACGTCGTTGCCGATGCGGATGCCCTGCGAGGTGACCGGCTGCTTGAACACTTCGGTGTCGGGGTCTTCGAAGCCGTGGTTGAAGGCCAGTAGCGAGGTGTGCGCGCCGATCCGCACGGCGTCGCCGAGAACGATGTCGCCCCGCACTACGGCGTAGGGATTGATGGTGCAATCGCGTCCGGCGTGCAACGTGCCGGTCACGTAGGCGCCCGCTGCGATGTAGCTACGTGGCCCCAGCTCCAGGCCGTCGTTCTGCACTGCCGCCAGCGGGGACAGGAAGCAGTCCTCGCCGAAGCGGTACGAACGGTTGGTCTGGCACAGGGAGTTCTGGTGCTGGCCTTGCTGGGTGCGGTCGTCGTCGGTGGCCTGCGTCCAGTAGTGCCAGGGGGAGTAGTCGAACAGATCGGGGCCCGGCGGCGGACCGTCCGGGTTGTGACGTTCGCTCATGTCATCCGTTCCGAAAGAGAACTGTTGGGGGTGGCCTGCGCCCGGTGGGTTGCCGTGTCGACGCGGGCTATTTGAGGCCGGTGGTGGCGATGCCCTTCACCAGGTACTTCTGTCCGGCGATGAAGAAGCCGACGACTGGTGCCAGGGAGACCACCGACATGGCGAACATCTGGCCCCAAGAGCTGGTGCCCTGGGAGTCCATGAACTGCCGCAGCGCCAGCGGGACGGTGTAGAGGCGGCTGTCGGTCAGGTACAGCAGCGGGGAGAAGAACTCGTTCCAGGTGGTGATGAAGGTGAAGATGCCGGTCGTGGCGAAGGCGGGCATGCACAGCGGCACCACGATGCGCCAGAAGATGCGGAACGGGCCGCACCCGTCGATCCGGGCGGCTTCGTCCAGCTCGCGGGGCAGTGCCCGCATGAACTGCACCATCAGGAAGACGAAGAAGGCGTTGCCCGCGGTGAAGTTCGGGACGAGCAGTGGCCAGTAGGTGTTCAGCAGGCCGAGTTTCGAGAAGAGGATGTACTGCGGTACGAGCAGTACGTGGGCCGGAAGCATCAGCGTGCCCATCATCATCGCGAAGAACAGTTTGCGGCCGCGGAACTGCATGCGGGCGAATGCGTAGGCCGCCATGCTGCAGGAGACCAGGTTGCCCGCGATGGCCAGGGCGGTGAGCAGCAGCGAGTTGACCAGATAGAGGCCGAAGGAGTGGTCCAGGGCGTTCCAGCCCTTGGTGTAGTGGCTGAAGTCGAAGTGTGACGGCCATAGGCTCAGGTCGCTGAAGATCTCGTCGTCCGGCTTCACCGAGCTGGAGACCAGCCACAGCAGCGGATAGATCATCACGGCTCCGACCAGACACAGCAACAGGTGTCGGCTGAACCGCTTCCAGGGCGTGGAGCCC
The DNA here is from genome assembly GCF_002154605.1 of Streptomyces milbemycinicus. Classification (GTDB taxonomy): domain Bacteria; phylum Actinomycetota; class Actinomycetes; order Streptomycetales; family Streptomycetaceae; genus Streptomyces; species Streptomyces milbemycinicus. The sequence continues at coordinate 1,405 of NZ_MUNE01000094.1, forward strand.
ACGGTCTCGATGTGGTCGTCGCTGTGTTCGCCCGGGCTGTCGGCTCCGCTGGTCTGTGGCTCGAGGGGAGTGGTGGTGGCGCTCATGTGTACTCCGTGGCCTAGTCGTTCTCGTAGAAGACCCAGTAGCGCTGGGCGATGAAGTTGAGGGCGGTGAACGCGGCGACGATGACCAGCAGCAGCCAGGCCATGGCGGAGGCGTAGCCCATGTTGAACGAGGTGAAGCCCTGCTGGTACAGGTACACGTTGTAGAAGAGAGTCGAGTCCGCCGGCCCTCCGGAACCGTTGCTGAACACGTAGCCCTGAGTGAAGGTCTGCAGCGAACCGATGAGGGACAGCACGAGGTTGAAGAAGATCACCGGGGTGATCAGCGGGAGCGTCACCGAGCGGAACTGGCGCCACTTGCCGGCGCCGTCGATCGCCGCGGCCTCGTAGTAGGAGACCGGGACCTGCTTGAGCGCGGCCAGGAAGATGACCATCGGCGCGCCGAAGGTCCACACATGCAGCCCGATCAGCACGCTCAACGAGGTGTCCGGGTCCGACGTCCAGGATGGGCCGTGGATGCCGAACAGCTCCAGGAACTTGTTCACTGCACCGTTGCTGCCGAAGATGGCCCGCCACAGCATGACGACGGCGACGCTGCTGCCCAGCAGCGAGGGCAGGTAGAAGACGGCGCGGTAGACCGGCAGCCCCTTCACACCGCTCTTGAGGAGCATCGCCACGCCCAGGGCGACCGCCAGGGACAGCGGAACGGAGACGAAGGTGTAGACAAAGGTGACCATCAGCGAGTGGTGCAGCCGCTCGTCTGCGAACAATTCGCGGAAGTTGTCCAGGCCGACCCACTTGGCGGGCGTGAGTAGGTCGTAGTCGGTGAACGCCAGGTACAGCGAGGCGGCGAAGGGCACGACCGTGAAGAGCATGCCGGCGAACCACGGCGTGAGGAACAGGTAGGCGGCCCAGTTCTGGCGCTGTCCGCGCGGCCGTCGGCGCACCGGCTCGGGGCCGCCGAGCAGGGACTGGGAGTGAGGAGAGGACTTCGACACGGGCTCAACCTCCGATGATCGAGCGTGCTTTGCCGAAGAACTCGGCTGCGGCCTTGGACGGTGAGGATTTGCCGAACGCCACCTTGTCGCTGATCGTTCCCAGGGCCAGGAGGAGTTCGGCGCTGCCCTGGGGGTCCGGCGCCGGATCGACGAGGTCGAACTCGGCCAGGCGGAGCGTGTAATCGGATGCGATGCGATCGTCCTTGCCGAGCGTCGAGGCCACCTGGTCGGCCACCGACTTCTTGATCTGGGCACCCCGGCCGACGCCGAGTTCCTTGTTCGCCTTGGTGTTGTTGATCAGGAAGTCGAGAAGTTCGAAGGCCGCGTCGGGCGCCTTCGAGCGGGCGCTGACCGACCAGTGGCCCACCGGCTGCAGCTGGTGGCCGCGCTGATCGGCCTGGCTCTCGCCGGGGAAGAAGCCCATCTTCAGCGCGCCGTGGACGGTGGCATTGAAGGCGGCCAAGCTGTTGGAGGGAATCGGGGCGCTGGCCGCCAGCTTCCTTCCGACGGGGGTCTGTTCGGCGGCCAGCCCCAGCTCCTCGATGTCGTCGGCGCCGGGGATCGCTCCGGCGTCGCGCAGGTCGACCCAGGTCTGGAACCATTCCGCGATGGAGTCCGCGGTGAATGCGATACGTCCTTCGGGGGTCCACAGGTCCAGGCCGCGCTGGCGCAGCCAGACACCCAGGGCGAGGATGTCGTCCATCGTGTAGGTGGCGCCCCAGACCTTCTTCCCGCTGGCGCGGGTGACTTCCGCTGCTGTTTCCTTGAGCGTGTCCCAGTCCCAGGTGTCCAGGTCGGGGACGTCGACTTTGTACTTGGCGAACAGCTCCGTGTTGATGACCCAGGCGTTGGAGGCGACACCGAATGGGACCCCGTACTGGACGTTGCCGATCTTCCCGGCGTTGAGCACGCTCGGGGGGACTCCTTCGATGATGATGACCTGGCCTACGGGCAGGGGCCGCAGCGCCTTGCGGCCGGCGAAGTCGCGCAGTGTTTCCCGGCGCACGGCCAGCAGGTCGGGCGGGTTGCCTCCGGCGAAACGCACGGCGAGCTTGTCGTCGTAGGCGGTTCCCGACTGGTACTCGGTGGACACTTCGAGACCGGTAGACGAGCGGAACAGGTCCAGGGCCTTCTCCGTCATCTGCGCCCGGATGGCGTCGCCCCACCACACCATGTTCACGGTGTGGCCGTCCGAGGCGCCCGAGCGCAGTCCGCCGAAGCGGCTGCAGCCTGTCGCAGCGGCAGTTGCCGCGAGCCCCAGTCCCAGGACGGCCCTACGGCTGACGCCGGGCGACGCGATTGCTGTTCTGCGGCCGGACCGTTGCCCGACCACCCTCATGCGTTCATGGCGCATTGCTTTCGTTCCCCTTCGAATGCGATCGATGTCGCATCTTTCGCGCGGGGCTGGTTGTTGTCTAGGGTGGATGCATGAATCCGTTGGTAACGAAAACGTAATGAAGATGGCGGGCCCGAGGGGAGGACGGGGGACGCTGGATACAGGCTCCCGTGGCTTCAACCATCCCGTCGTGCAGGGGGTTTGCCCCCACCCTTCGTGTCCCGGGCCCGCTGAAGATCTTGGTTGGGGTAGCGACACAGGCCTGCCCGATGAGGTAGCACCTTGTGAGGTCGCACTACTTTCGTTCGAAAGTAAGCAGTCATGAACGTAGGGTTCGGTTGGCAGCCGGCTGCCAACCGAAGAAAGGGAGGGACGTGTTCGCCAACGAGCGCCAAGAGCAGATCCTGCGGCAGGTCCAGGAGCAGGGATCCGTGCGTCTGGCCGTTCTCGCACGGCAGTTCGGCGTCTCGATGGTCACCCTGCGAAGAGACGTCGGCATCCTCGCCGACAGCGGCCTGGTCACCCGGGTCCACGGCGGCATCACCAAGGCCAGCCCGGACGCTGACCTGCCCGTCAAGCAGGTCACCACGGACGCCAGGCAACTGGTGATCGGCATGCTCGTGCCGTCGGTGAACTACTACTACCCTGCCATCATCAAAGGCGCCCGCGACATGGCTGAGCAGCACGGCGCCCGAGTCGTCCTGGGAGTGTCCCGCTACGACATCGACGCGGACCGGGCCCGCGTCAGCCAGCTCATCGACAACGGAGCCTCCGGACTCCTGCTGACACCCAGCCAACACCCAGGCATCATCGAGGAGAAGTGGCTCGAGGCACTGCCCGTACCCACCGTCCTGGTCGAAAGGCACAGCGAACTGGGGCTTGACGTCTCCCACCTGGACACGGTCATCTCTCACCACACCCACGGCGCGTTCATCGGCGCCCGGCACCTGGCCGACCTCGGGCACCGCAAACTCATCCTGGCCACCCGCTCCAGCCCCTCCACAGCCGGCGTGCAGGGCGGATTCCACGCAGCGGTGGAGCGACTAGGCCTGGACGAGCCCATCCTGCTGAGCATCGATCACGACGGCCCCACCGAAGCACAGATCCAGCAGACCATCACTGCACTGCGCGCGGGCGCAACCGGCGCACTCATCCACAATGACGACGACGCACTGATGCTGGTCCAGCACCTGCGCGAAGCCGGACTGAGCGTGCCCGACGACCTGTCCGTGGTGGCATATGACGACGAGGTCGGAGAGCTGAGCGACCCACCCCTGACCACCGTGGCGCCGCTGAAGGAAATGGTGGGCCGACGAGCCGCCGATCTGCTCATCCAGCGGCTGACAGGCCCATACGACACCCCCGTCGAACACACTCTGCTGCTCCCCGAGTTGCGCGTGCGCGCCTCCACCGCCCCCTGCACTGACCGCCACGCCATCCGCCACCGGGCCCGAAACCACAGGCCGCCCCGGCCCACACGACCCGAGCCACACGCACGCACGAAGAAGGAAGAATGACCACCCACGGCACGGGCCGCCGCCCCGTCACTGCCATCGCCATGGGCGAACACGTCGCCGAACGGCTCATCACCCCCGTCATACGCCGCCGCCTGAACGCCCTGGCCAGCGTGCGCCCCGGACACACTGTCACCGAGTTCGACACCGTCGATCTCTCCGACGTCGAAGTCCTTTTCACCTGCTGGCACTGCCCGCCCATCACCGCACAAGTTCTGGACCGGGCACCCCGCCTCCGCGCCGTCATCCACGCCGCCGGCACCGTCAAGGACCACATCACCGACGCCTGCTGGCAGCGCGGCATCACCGTCACGTCGGCTGCCGCCGCCAACGCCGAACCGGTAGCCGAGTTCACCCTCGCCGCGATCCTCTTCGCCGGGAAACGCGTGGTCGACATCGCCCGCACCTACCAAGCCACCCGCAGGGACCACGCCTGGGACACGCGCTATCCAGATCTGGGCAACTACCAGCGCACCATAGGCATCGTCGGAGCCTCACGTATCGGCCGCCGCGTGGTCGAACTCCTGGAGCCGTTCTCCTTCAACGTCCTGGTCTACGACCCGTATCTCGCCGGCGACCTCCCTGGAGCCCGCACGAGCGACCTGGACGAACTCGTCGCCTCCAGCCACATCGTCTCCCTCCACGCCCCGGACCTGCCCGAAACCCGGCACATGATCGACGCCACCCGGCTAGCCGCCATGCGTGACGGTGCCACCCTCATCAATACGGCCCGCGCCGCCCTGGTCGACCAGAAAGCCCTCACCGCCGAACTGCTGACCGGCCGACTTCACGCCGTGCTCGATCACACCGCGCCGGAAGTCCTGCCCCCCGACTCCCCGCTGTACGGCCTGCCGAACGCCGTGGTTACCCCTCACATCGCGGGCTCGATCGGCAACGAACTCGCCCGCATGGCGCACCTGGCCCTCGACGAATTGGACCGCTACGCTCACGGCATCCCTCTGCAGCACCGCGTCGACCCCCACGCCCTGCTGCGCACCGCCTGAACCGTCCCGCCGAAACAACTTACGGAGATCCTCAAGAGGGCGGGGATCGACCCCGCGCCCCAGCGCACGGACCTTTCCTGGTCCGCCTTCCTCAAAGCCCAGGCCTCCGCCATCGTGGCCACCGATCTGTTCCATGTCGACACGGTCTTCCTGCGTCGCTGGTTCGTGCTGTTCTTCATCGACCACGGCACCCGACGCGTGCACCTCACCGGCGCCACGCGCAACCCGACCGGCCTCTGGATCGCCCAGCAAGCCCGCAACTACCTCATGGACCTCGGTGACCGCGCAGAGTCGATCAAGTTCCTCATCCGGGACCGAGGCGCCTACATCACCGACAGCTTCGACGCCGTCTTCCAGGCGGCCTGCATACGCGTGGTTCCCACACTGCCCGCCGTGCCACGGATGAACGCCATCGCGGAACGCTGGATCGGATCATGCCGACGCGAAGCAACCGACCGCGTCCTGATCACCGGCGAGCGCCACCTCCGCCTCGTCATCGGCGAGTATGCGGGGCACTACAGGCACCGACCGCACCGATCCCTCGGACAACGGGCACCAGACGGAAGAATCCGGCACCCACAGGCCTCACGGCCGATGAAGTCGTGGTTGAAGGAGATCGCCTTGCCGTAGCCCAGTTCGTAGGGCGAGCAGTAGAAGTCCTCGATGCTCTCGGAGAAGAGGCTCCCGTGCAGCGGCTGCTGCCCCTCGATCCCGTACAGAGGGAGGTAGGTGCGATAGTCGGCCAGAGCCGGGTCGGTGTAGATGGCAGGCGTCGGTGTCGCGATCCAGGCGCTCTCCATACTCGCGGTCGGATAGGCGAGCGCCCCGACGTGGACGAGGCCGAACTGCTCGCCGACGGTCATCAGCTCTTCCTTCACCGCCTTCGCGTGCTGCCACTCACCGACGAACTCGAAGCCGGGCTGGCCCGCCATGCCGTGGCGCAGTGCGCGGAAGGCCATCGCGTTCAGCGACACCGGGGAGGAGTGGAAGAACTTTGTCGACGGGATCGGCCCGCCGAAGACCTCCGCCACCAGAGCGCTCGCCAACGGCCCCTGGACCTGGTGGCGGAAGAGCGTCGGGTCGCCCTCCGTGCGGAACGCCGAGGAGGGGGCGGTGACGAACGTGACGTCGTACCCGCTCTTCTGGGCCCGGTACTTGACCCAGTTCTGCGCGGCGGGGACACCGCTGAGCGTGTACGTCTGCTCCGCGTCGCGCATCAGGATGCCGTCCGTGACGATGTTGCCGTCCTGCACCACGGGGACGAACTGCTTGGCCTGGCCGATCGCGAACCTCTTGTAGTTGTTCGCGCTCACCGCCGCCAACAGGCGGGTGGCGTCGGGTCCTTCGACGCACGTGTCGGACGTGTGGTGGGACAGGTCCGAGATCGTCGCACCGGTGTGCCACGCGTCCTGCTCCTGCCGTCACCCCGCGTATTCGGGCTCGATGACCTCCGGAGTCCACGGCGTGGGTTCCGGCTTCCACAGCAGCTTTACGGGCGAGCCCGCCTGGTCGATGCCGTCCTGGAGACTGGGTGCTGTCACGGGTATGTCCCTCTCACTTTCGCCTGTCAGCGAGACGTGGCTCAGGCATGTGCTGGTGTGCGACTCGTCGTAACCAGTGCGGGTGACGGCCTGACGATCTTTCGCCGTCGTCGCCCGTGTCACTACGTCTGCGTTCGGCCCTCTCCCGGGGCGGTCAGAACCGCGCCCGCGGACGTGGCGGACGGGGCATGGCCCGAAGCGTTCGTGGCAGCCGTGACTGTGGCGGTTGCCGCCTTCCGCGGGGTGCGCAGCAAGATCACGGAGACCAGGGCGGCGAGCAGGGCGAGGGCCGCGGCCACGATCAGGCACAGGCGGAGGCCATCGAGGAAGGCATCGCCCACGGCGCCCAGAGCCTGGCCGGTGCTGCCGCCCAGGTTCATCTGGGCGACTGCGCCAAGGCCGCCCGTATGCGCGGTCTCCACGATGCTCTGCCGTGTTGCCTCCGTGACCCCGGCGTCGGCGAGGTGACCGGGGAACGTGTCGAGGGCCCTGGCGGTGAGCAGCGCACCCAGGACGGCCGGGCCGAGGGCCCCGCCGACCTGCCGGAAGGCGTTGTTGCCGGCCGCGGCCATGCCGGCCAGATGGTGGGGCACGGAGGCGACCGCGGTGGCGGTCATGGGTGTCAGGACGCCGCCCATCCCCAGACCCAGCAGGGCCAGCCGCCAGGCGATGGAGGCGAACGAGGTGTCCGCGTCCACGGTGGTCAGCGAGAACAGCGAGCCTGAGACGACAAGCAGACCGACGGTGATCAGCCAGCGGGCGGAAACCCGGTGCATGAGACGTCCGACGGGCTGGCCGGCGACGATGGCCGCCGCGGTGACCATGAGGAGACGCCAGCCCGCCTGGAGGGTGTCGAGCTGCTGCACCAGGCCGAAGTAGAGGCTCAGGAGGAAGAAGAAACCGATCAGTGCCAGGAAGGTGATCATCGCGATGAGCGTGGTGGCCGTGAACGCCGGGCTGCGGAACAGCGTCAGATCCAGCATCGGGCTGTCGCTGCGCCGCTCGGCGAGGACGAAGGCGACACCGCTGACCACGGCGATGAACAGTGCCAGCATGACCTGTACGTCGGTGAAGGAGCCGGCACCGCCTTCGATCACGCCGTAGACCAGCGCGGTGATCGCCAGCGTGGCGGTGATCTGGCCCGGCCAGTCCAGCCGGCGCCCGTGCGGGGCACGCGAGTCGGTCAGTAGTCGCGCGGCGAGGACCATGGCGGTCAGTGAAATGGGGATGGCCAGCAGATAGATCCACCGCCACGCGGCGTGGTCGAGGATCACCCCGGCGATCAGCGGGCCCACGGCCAGCGCCACCAGGAGCGAGGTGGCCCACAGGCCGATGAACTTACCCCGCTCCCGGAAGTCGGGCACCGCGTGGCTGATCAGCGCCAGTGTGGTCGGCAGCAGCGCGGCCGCGCCCAGTCCGGCGAGAGCCTGGCCGATCCACAGGACCTGGATCGACTGGGCGGCCAGCGCGACTGCGGCGCCGACGGCGGAGAACAGCAGACCCGCCTGGAACACCTTCTTGCGCCCGTGGACGTCTCCGAAAACACCGGCGGTCAGGATGAACGCGGCCATGGGCAGGACGAACGCGTCCTGGACCCAAGATAGTTGGGCGGTCGACGCGTCCAGCGCCGCCTGGATGGCGGGCAGACTCACGGCGACGGTGGTCACCGGCAAGTAGGCGACGAACACGCCCAGGCAGGCCATAACGAGCGTGGCAGCCCGCCGGTCGGTCGGCCCGCTCGCCGATGGTGTGACGTTCACGAGAACACTCCTTTGCGGCGCGCCGCGCCGCGGTTGACATCTGGCGAGGATCGGTCCGGCCAAGTGCCGGTTCCTCAGCAGCCGCGACCTGCGAACCGGCGCCGTCCCGCACGTGAGGTTCGGGCCGGGAGGCCCTACCTGTCCTTCGGAGCCTGTCCTTCGGACGAACCCGCGCCCCAGCATCGACGGAGCGGTTCAGTATCAACAAAGAACCAGCTGGAATCGACGAGAAACCGCTACTAAATCCCGCTCGGTGTCATACTTCCGCCGTGACTGACGATATTGACATGCAAATCCTCCGCGCGTTGCAGTACGCCCCGCGAGCTCCGTTCCGGCTCATCGGCGACGTGACCGGGGTTTCGGAGCAGACGGCGGCCCGCCGCTACTACGCCCTTCGCCGCAGTGGGGTGATGCGCGTTGTGGGTCTGGTCAACCCCGCCGTGTACGGAGAGGCACAATGGGTCGCTCGTATCCGCTGCCGCCCCGACCGTGTCGGCCCGCTCGCCGACGCTCTCACCCGGCGGTCCGACATCGCCTACGCCAGCATCGCCTCGGGCGGCTCGGAGATCATCTGCATCATCCGGTCACCGCTCCAGGCTCAGCGCGATGACATGCTGCTGCGGCAGTTGCCCAAGTCCGCTTCCGTGCTCGACGTGAGCATCGACCTGCTCGTCCACCCTTTCGGCAGTCCTGACACAGCCGGCTGGACCGGTTACGGCGGACACCTCACGCCCGAGCAGAAACAACGGCTCACCATCGGCCGTCCCCCCGCCCCGACCGGGCCTCTCCTGCCCCCCACTACCGAGGACACCCCACTCCTCGACGCCCTCGCCGAGGACGGCCGCACTACCCACACTCAGCTCGCCGACCTCACCGGCTGGTCCAAAGGCCGCGTAGCCCGCCGGCTGGAGGCCCTGGAAACGTCCGGCACGCTCTCCTACGACATCGACCTGATTCCCGAACGCCTCGGCCGCCACCTCAACGCCACCCTCTGGCTGCGCGTCGCCCCAACCCATCTGGAGCGCACCGGAAATGAGATCGCCCGCCACGACGAAGTCGCCTTCGCCGGAGCCACCAGTGGCGACCACAACGTGATGGCCATCGTCGCCTGCCGCGACGCCGAGGACTTCTACCGCTACCTGACCACCCGACTCGCCGCCATTCCCGGCATCGACGGCTACGGGGTCAGCATCAGGGTCCGCCGCCTCAAGCAGGCCGCCTCCCTCATCTCCCACGGCCGCCTGGTCCATCCCGCACTCGCGTAGACCCGGCTTCGCGTCGGCCCGCGGTCGGCCACTCCGGATTCCGGCTGGACCCAACGCTGTCTCCCCCATGGCCGGATTGAAGCGCGGGAACCTGAACGCGGGTCGTGAGCCTGAACGTGACAGCCTGAGCACTCACAGCCGCTGTCGGTTCAGTCCCCTGAGTATGGCCCGGACGAAGGCCGCATCAGGGTCGGGCGATTGGTACCAACGTCTGCCGCAGCGCAACAAGGGCGTCCGGGGCCGTCTGAGCATCGTCGTGTGGCTGCTCGCCGCCTGGTGGCAGGCATTGGGCATCTCGTCGCGAGGCTGACGCCTCGTGGTGACGGACGGGGATCTGCGATGAGCCGCTTCAGCGGCATTTGCCAGTAGGTGATCAGAAGGAAGCGTCGACCATGACCTCAGTGGTCCCTACCTTGTTGATCGGGATGAGCGAGCCATTCGAAGGGTTGGCTCACCAGGGGTGTCGGGTGTGGCTCTCAGTGGTCTGCCGTCCGTATGGCTTCGTACGATTCGCCGCCCGACACCCCCCGACGACTCTGCTGCTGATTAGGAACGCTGAGTAGGGACTCGCCAGCGAGGTCGTCTGTGCTGCATGTAAGCAAGCGGCCCGTGGAGAGCGCGTGACAGCGATCTGGGCCGGCATCGACGCCGGCAGGACCCATCATCAGTGTGTGGTGATCGACGACACCGGGAAGCGGCTGCTGTCGCGGCGAGTGGCAAACGACGAGCCGGAACTGTTGAAGCTCCCTGTTGATGTCCTCGCCCTGGGTGACGAGGTCATCTGGGGCATCGACCTGGCCGACGGCGGCGCCGCCTTGCTGATCGATCTGCTTCTCAATCACGGCCAGCACACGCTCTACATCCCGGGCCGAGCCGTCAGCCGTGCCTCCGAGGGCTACCGGGGGCGAAGGCAAGACCGACGCCAGGGACGCCGCGATCATCGCCGACCAGGCCCGGATCCGCCGGGACCTGCAACCCTTGCGGCCGGGCGACGAACTCGTCGCCGAGATCAAGATAGTCACCGGCCATCTCACGAACACCGGCCCGCTGGTCCTGCTGACCGGCTACCTGACGCCAGCCGCCATCCGCAGGATCGGTGCCAGGAGGCTGGAGACCTGGCTGAGCAACCGCAAGGTCCGCGGTGCTGCTCAGCTCGCCGACGGCTCTGGGGGGCTGCCGAGAGCCAGAGCACACCACCGTGACCAGGGAGAAGCCGGCGGCCCAGCTCGTGCACACGCTCGCCAGGGAGGTGATGCGCCTCAACGAGCAGATCGCCGAGACCGACAAGCTCATTGAGGCCCGATTTCGCGAGCACAAACACGCTGAGGTGATCGCGAGCATGCCCGGCATCGGGCCCCTGCTCGGCGCCGAGTTCCTCGCGGCCACCGGCGGCGACATGATGGCTCTCGTCAGTCCGGACCGCCTCGCCGGGTTCGCCGGCGTCGCCCCGGCTCCGCGTGACTCGGGCAAGATCAGTGGCAATCCGCAACGGTACAGACGTTACAGTCGGCGACTCCAGCGCGTCTTCTACACCTCCGCGTTGATCAGCATCCGCTGCTGTGAAGAATCCTGCCGCTTCTACGACCGCAAACGCGCCGAAGGCAAGCGGCACACCCAAGCCGTCCTCGTCCTCGCCCGCCGCCGGGTCAACGTCCTGTGGGCCCTGTTGCGCGACGGACGGTGCTACGAACCCATACCCTCCGTCACGAACGCTGCTTGACAAAGAATCGCACATCCCTGGATATCCCCACCGGATGGTGTCGCCGACGCCTATCTGGCGGAGGGATGAGGACTCTGTCAGGCCGAGGGACGCCGATCGGTCTTCGTCTGTAGGCGAACATTTCCCCTACACGAGATACGATATCTTGCATTCCAGGTGGCGTCGGCTCTGGAGCACAGGCATCGATGGTCGACATCAGCAGACTCAGCTGGCGAAGGGGCGAGCTGCGCAGGCTTTCCGTCCGACATGGCAGAGGACTTTGATGGGCAACGGCACGGCGAGCGACGTCTCGGTCGAGGTCTCGCTGGAGAGGCCCAGGAAGCTGGGCGACATCGTGCTCGACCAGGTGCGCGAGCTGATCGTCGGCAAGCGGCTGCCACCTGGGGAGCGGCTGAGCGAAGCCAAGATCGCCAAGATGCTCGGGGTGAGCAAGACGCCGGTGCGCGAGGCGCTGCTCCAGCTCCGCATGATCGGGCTGGTCTCGATGATCGACGGCAACGCGCATGTCGTCGTCCCTTCGGCGCGCCTGATCCGCGAGGCGTACGAGGTCAGGGCGGGACTGGAGGCGCTGACAGCGCGCCTCGCCGCCGAACGGGCCGCCCCCGATCGGCGGGCGCAGCTCCTGCCGCTGGCCGAGGCATCGCTGCAGGCCGCACGGGACAACGATGCCGCGGCCTTTCGCGGGCTCGACCAGGAGTTTCATCACGCGGTGGCGCTCGCGTCGAACAACGCGACGGCACAGCAGCGCATCGACGAAACCCTGGTGCTGTGCCAGACGCTGCGGCGCCGGGACGTGCTCACCGGCTGGGACTCGCAGCTGTGCGGGCAGGCCCACGTGGCCATCGCCGAGGCGATCAACTCGGGTGACGCCGAGGTCGCGTCCCGAGAGATGTACGGCCACATCAACTACGTGATGGACCGGGTTCTTTCCGCCCTCGCGGGCCAGCAGCAGGGTGCATAGGCGATCGCCCACAGAGACGCCTGACCACTACCCTTCCCGGCCCGGCCGGGAAGGGTAGTCGTATCCGCGTCCGGGATCAGCCCTCCAGACGCCGGCCCAGGAGTCGGGCCCTCCCGTACACCGGTGAAGCAGAATGCGCCCCGGCGCGCCGCCGGGCCACTTGAGGCAGCAGGTCGTGCTGCCCGAGCCTCAACAAACCCGTGCCGCCAGCCTCAACATTGAGGCTCTGACCAGCAGTTTTCGCTGAAACCGTGGCATCGGCGCCGTTCTCCGGCGCATTCTGCCCCGGCGGGTCGTGGTCGGCGTCTCGCCTCCGTTGACAAGTGCGAGATACGAGATACCGTATCTCGCCAGAACGAGATGCGAGATACCGGATCTCGATGTATGCAAGGAGCAGGCGTATGCGACTGGCGAGCATTGTCCGAGAGGGACGACCGGTTCCCGCGGTCGTCGGTGACCGTGGCGTGGCGGCGGTGGAGGACCTCGCGCCTCAGCTGCCGGCGGACGCGATGGCGCTGCTGGACGAGAAGACCTGGAGCGAGGTCACCGCCTCGGCTGAGCGGGCCAGCTCGGAGGTCTTCGCTCCGGCGGACAACGTGGTGTTCACCGCGCCCTACCGCCGGCCCCACAAGATCTGGGGCATCGGGCTCAACTACCGCGACCACGCCGCCGACCTCAGCGAGACCGCGCCGGACCAGCCCGCGTCGTTCATCAAGGGCGACCACACCATCGTCGGCCCCGACGAGCCGATCGTGATTCCGCGGCAGAGTGAGCGCACGACGGTCGAGGCCGAGCTGGGAATCGTGATCGGGCGGTACTGCCGTAACGTCTCAGAGGCGGACGCCCTCGACTACGTCTGGGGTGTGACGACCATTCTGGACCAGACAGCCGAGGACATCCTCCGGCAGAACCCCCGCTTCCTGACCCGGGCCAAGAACTTCCCCACGTTCTTCTGCTTCGGCCCCGAACTCGTCCCCATGGCCGAGGTCCTGGAGCGGTTCGGAGCGCTGGAGGACATCGAGGTGTCCACCGTCGTCAACGGTGACCAGCACCGGACCAACACCGTGGCCAATATGACCCACCGGCCGGCCTCACTGATCAGCTTCCACAGCCAGATGATGCCGCTGTATCCCGGCGACATCATCTCGACCGGCACCCCGGGGGCGATCGTGGTCGCCGACGGCGACCTGGTCGAGGCCGTCATCCCTGGCATCGGGCACCTGAAGTCGACAGTGCGGGCTGAGTCGTAACAGCCAAGCCGACCAACACCGTTCCGTCCTTTCCCAGGAGTTTTTCATGGATCTCAACCTGCAGAACAAGGTCGCGCTGGTCCTCGGCGCCGGAGGCGGCCTCGGCGGTGCGATCGCCGACGCGCTGGCCGCCGAAGGAGCCAAGGTCGCCCTCGCCGACATCAACAAGGAGGCACTGGACGCGGTCCAGGAGCGCGTAGGTGCCCGGACGGCGACGGCCGCCGTCCAGTGGGACCTCGGCGACCTCGACTCGATTCCGGGTCATGTGGCCGCGATCGGCGAGCAGTTGGGCCCGGTGGACGTTCTCGTGAACGTGACCGGCGGCCCGCCGCCCACCCCCGTCGCGGGCCAGGACCGTATGACCTGGTCGCGGTACTTCGACGCGATGGTGCTCTCCGTCATAGGCATCACCGATGCCGTACTGCCAGGTATGCGCGAGCGCGGTTGGGGCCGTGTCATCACCAGCACCTCAAGCGGTGTGATCGCGCCCATCCCCAACCTCGGCCTGTCCAACGCTCTCCGCTCCAGCCTCGTCGGCTGGAGCAAGACGCTGGCGCGCGAGGTCGGCCCGTACGGCATCACCAGCAACATCGTCATCCCCGGCCGGATCGCGACCGGGCGCATCACCCAGCTCGACGAGGCCAAGGCCTCGCGCGAGGGACGTACGGCGGCCGACGTCTCGGCTGAGAGCGTTGCCTCCATCCCGGTCGGCCGCTACGGAACACCCGCCGAGTACGCGGACATGATCGCGTTCCTCGCCAGCCCCCGGGCCGGCTACATCAGCGGCAGCACCATCCGCGTCGACGGCGGACTGATCGCCTCCGTGTGACATCCGTACGACAGCCCAGGCGTAGGCGCACCGCGCCGTAACGACCGGTGCGCTCGCGCCCCCCCTTCGGCCACCCTCACCGAACACCGCCCGACATCTCGCCATGTAGCCCTTCCGCGGCCGACCACCACGACGTCGGCCAGCACGACAAGGACCCCGCCATGCCCCGAAGCGAGCCCATGAGCCCACCCGAGACTGCCGACGGCAGACAGCTCTCCCTGAAGCGAGAGATGGGTCCCGGGCTGCTGTTGCTGTTCATCGTCGGCGACATTCTCGGGACCGGGATCTACGCGCTGACCGGCCAGGTTGCCGGCGAGGTGGGCGGTGCCGCATGGCTGCCCTTCGTCGTCGCGTTCGTGGTTGCGCTGATCACCGCGTGCTCGTACCTCGAACTGGTCACGAAATACCCGCAGGCCGCCGGCGCCGCCCTGTACGCACACAAGGCCTTCGGCAAGCACTTCGTGACCTTCCTGGTGTGCTTCGCCGTCATGTGCTCCGGCATCACCTCCGCGTCGGCGGCCTCGCGGGCCTTCGCCGCGAACCTGGTCGCCGGGTTCGGCCTCGACGTGGGTAACGGCGTCATCCTGCTGATCGCTCTCGGCTTCATGCTCCTTGTCCTCCTCGTCAACCTCCGGGGCGTCGGTGAGAGCATCAAGGTCAACGTGGTGCTGACCGCCGTCGAGATGTCGGGCCTACTGCTCGTTATCCTGATCAGCCTGTTCTTCATATCCGGCGGGGACGCGGACTTCTCCCGCGTGGTCGCCTTCGAGACCTCCGGCGACAAGAGCGTGTTCCTGGCGGTGAGCACCGCGACGTCGCTGGCGTTCTTCGCCATGGTCGGCTTCGAGGACTCGGTCAACATGGCGGAAGAGACCAAGGACCCGGTTCGGATCTTCCCGCGCATGATGTTCACCGGGCTGGGGATAGCCGGGCTCTTCTACGTATTGGTGTCCGTCTGCGCCGTCGCCGTGGTCCCGGTCGGACGGCTCGCCGAGAGCGAGACCCCGCTCGTGACGGTGGTGCAGACGGCCGCCCCCAACTTCCCGATCGCGGATCTGCTGCCGTTCATCTCGATGTTCGCCGTCGCGAACTCCGCACTGATCAACATGCTCATGGCCAGTCGGCTGATCTACGGGATGAGCAGGCAGGGAGTGCTGCCGCGCGCCCTGGCGAAGCTGCATCCGACGCGGCGTACCCCGTGGGCGGCGAGCCTCTGCACTGCCGTCCTGGCCTTCGCCCTCATCACCTTCGTCTCGCTCAACCCGGACAGCCAGGTCGTGGCCCTGCTGGGCGGGACGACCTCGCTCCTCCTGCTCGCGGTCTTCGTGATCGTGAACGTGTCCGTTCTGGTCCTGCGCAAGGACACGGCGGACGTGCGCCATTTCCGGGCAGGCCGCGTCCTCCCCGTCATTGGGGCGATCGTCTGCCTCTACCTGGTCCTGCCCTGGTCGTCCGGGCGCCCTGCCGGCCAGTACCAGATCGCGGGCGTACTGCTGGGACTGGGCGTACTGCTGTGGGCGGTCACCTGGTTTCTCCTCCGGGAGGTGCCCGCCCACCCGGCCGTGGAGGAGGACGAGATCCCCTCGCGCTGAGATCCGTGCGGCCCGCACTGGGCCGTACAGGCCGACTGGCAAGTCGGGCGGGTACGCCGCCCGTTGAAACGTCGCCTGCGGTGGCAGGCGTAAGGAGACTGAACTCCGGTGAATTCCACACTCGATCTCGCCGAACCGGCAGCCCGGCTGGCCGACATCAAGCCCTCCCCGATCCGCGCCATCTTCGACCGCGCGAGCGAGCTGGAACGCGCCGGAGAACGCGTCATCCACCTGGAGATCGGCCGTCCCGACTTCGACACCCCCGAGGTCGCCAAGCAGCGCGCGGCCCAGGCGATCGCGGACGGCAAGGTGCACTACGGACCCAACGCCGGCCAGCCGGAACTCCGTGCCGCCATCTCGCGCTACCTGGACCGGCGGCACAACCTCACCTACAGCCCGGATGACGAGGTCCTCGTGACCATCGGCGCCAACGAGGCGGTCTTCCTCGCCATCATGGCGTTCTGTGGCCCGGGCGACGAGGTAGTCATACCAGTGCCCGCCTGGTCCGCGTACGTGGCCTGCGTACGGCTGGCCGGCGCGACCCCGGTGATCCTGCCGCTCAGCGCCGACGACGGTTACCAGGTCAACCCCGACGCCCTGGCGGCCGTGATGACCGAGCGCACCCGCATGGTGGTCCTGTGCACCCCGCACAATCCGACCGGCGCGGTGACCGACCCCAAGCGGCTGGCCGGTGTCGCCGACGTCGTCCGGGACACCCGGGCGCTGGTGCTGTCCGACGAGATCTACGCCGAGTTGGTCTACGGCGGACAGCGCCACATCTCCCCCGCTTCGGTGGCCGACCTGCGGCACCGGACACTGGTCGTCGGCGGTTTCGCCAAGGCGTACGCGATGGACGGCTGGCGGCTGGGCTGGCTCGCCGGGCCCAAGGAACTCGTACGGCCCGCGCTTCGGATCCGGCAGTTCACCACCATCTGCCCGACGACGTTCGCACAGCTCGGCGGTGCTGCCGCACTCGATGAGGCGGGTGCCGAACGGGAAGCGATGCGACAGGAGTTCGAGCGCCGCCGCAACGTGGCACTGGAGGTGCTGGCCCAGCAGGACGTCCTCTCGCCCGGTGAGCCGGGCGGGGCCTTCTACCTGTACCTGAGCTACCCCGAGCGCCTCGGCCCTTCCGATGAACTGGCCTGGCGGCTCCTGGAGGAACAGCACGTCGCCGTCGTTCCCGGTACCGCCTTCGACTCCGACGGTGGGAAGCACGCCCTGCGCATCTCCTACGCCTGCGGCATCGACGACCTTCGCGAAGGACTCAACCGTCTCGTCGCCACCGTGCAAAGCAACTGAACACTCGGGCGCCCCATGGCGGGAACGACTACGGCCGCATTATGTGAGCCACCTGTGTACTGCGTAAGTACTAGCCCAGATTGTCGGCAGCTACACGACGACTGCACAGTCCCGTTCCGGGAGTCTGGCGAGGTCCCCGAGGCCAGAACGTGTGGAGACCTCGGCCATGGCTGCTTTCCTTTACCGACTGGGCCGGCTGGCCTTCCGGCGGCGCTGGTTCGTCGCCGTGCTGTGGGTGGTGGTGCTGGGCGCGGTCGGCTTCGGCGCCGCCACGGCGCCCGACGCACCCGACCAGAACAACTCCATGCCGGGTATCGAATCCCACAAGGCATTCGACCTGATGGAGTAGCGATTCCCCCGGCACCACCGCCAACGGGGCGAACGCCCGGGTCGTCTTCGTGGCGCCAAAGGGGGAGAAGGTCACCGCCGGCGACAACCGGGCGGCGATCGAGAAGCTGGTGGACGAGGCGGCCGACGGGTCGCAGGTTGCCGGTGCCGTGAGTCCCTTCCAGGCGAAGGGGGCGAGCCGCGACGGCACGACGGCGTACGCCACCGTCACCTTCGGGGTGACGGCCCACGATCTCACCGACACCTCCAAGGAGCATCTGGAGCACGCCATCGGTCAGGCCCGGAAGTCGGGCCTGACCGTCGAAGTCGGCGGCACCGCGCTGGCGGGCGGTGTCACCGCCGAGATCATCGGCGTCGGCATGGCCGCCATCATGTCCCTGGCCAGCACCCTGGGCCTGTCCTCCACCACCGGCACCCTGGCCACGATGCTCGGCCTCGCGTGCGGCCTCGACTACGCGGTGTTCATCGTCTCCCGCTACCGCGAGGAGCGAGCCAAGGGACATGAGCCCCAGGAAGCGGCGGGTCTGGCTGTCGGCACCGCCGGATCGGCGGTTGTTTTCGCCGGCCTCACCGTCGTCATCGCACTGGCCGGACTTTCCGTGGTCGGTGTCCCGATGCTGACCACGATGAGGTTGTCCGCCGAGCGGTCGTCATCGGCGTCCTCGTCGCCCTCACCCAGGTGCCGGCGTTCATTGGCTTCTGGCCGCGTGCAGTGCTCTCGCGCTCCGTCCGCAAGCGTGGCAGGAGCAAGGAAGCCGACGAGAACAACGGCGGCAGCCGCTGGGCCCGTGCGCATCGCGCGTGAGCTGCACGACGTCGTCGCCCACCACCTCGCACTGGCCAACGCCCAGGCCGGCACCGTCGCCGAACTCGCCGGCACGACCTCCTCGGCCCTGCTCGAACTCAAGGCCACCGTCGGCCTGCTGCGCCACGCCGACGACACGGACGAGCCCCTGGAACCCGCTCCCGGGCTCGCTCAGCTCCCCGAACTGACCGCCTCGTTCCAAAGCGCGGGGCTCACGGTCAAGGTCACCACCGAGGGGAACCCCGGCCGCTCTCCGCCAGCGCGGATCTCACGGCGTACCGCATCGTGCAGGAGGCATTCACCAACGTCACCAAGCACGCCGCCACCGGTTCGGCCGAGGTGCGGCTCGTCTACGTCGATGGCCTGCTGGGCATCACCGTCACCAACGAGGGAGGCAGAAAACCGCCTTCCCCTCCTGCCCCGGACAGCGGATACGGCCTCATCGGCATGCGCGAGCGCGCCGTCTCGGCCGGGGGCCGCCTGCGCGTGGGCCATCGCCCTCAAGGCGGCTTCGAAGTCTTTGTCGAACTGCCGCTGTGCCCCCTCGCCCCGGGAGAAGTCAGGCGGCGGGCTTGAGGGTGGAGATGTCGATGACGAAGCGGTAGCGCACATCACTGTTGAGGACGCGCTTGAAGGCATCGTTGATCTGGTCGGCGCGCACCACTTCGACCTCGGCGCCGATGCCGTGCTCGGCACAGAAGTCCAGCATCTCCTGCGTCTCCGGGATGCCGCCGATCAGGGATCCGGCCAGGGAACGGCGTCCGGCCAGCAGGGAGAAGACTCCGGCGGAGATGGGCTGGTCGGGAACCCCGAGGTAGACCATGGTGCCCTCGGTCGTCAGCAGGTTCAGGTGGGCGTCGACGTCCAGCGGGGCGGAGACCGTGCAGATGATGAGGTCGAAGGTGCCGGCGAGTTCTTCGAAGGTGGTGGGGTCGCTGGTGGCGTAGTAGTGGTCGGCGCCCAGCTTCAGGCCGTCGTCCTTCTTGCGCAGGGACTGCGACAGGACGGTGACCTCGGCGCCCATTGCGTGGGCGAGCTTGACTGCGACGTGGCCGAGCCCGCCCAGGCCGATGACGGCGACCTTCTTGCCGGGGCCCGCGTTCCAGTGCTTGAGCGGGGAGTAGGTGGTGATGCCCGCGCACAGCAGCGGTGCAGCCTCCTGGAGGGAGAGTCCCTCAGGGATGCGGACAGCGAAGTTCTCGTCGACGACGATGTGGCTGGAGTAGCCGCCCTGGGTGGGCTCGTCGCCCCGGTAGCGGTCGATGTCACCGTAGGTCTCGACCGATCCGCCACCGGTGCAGTACTGCTGCCGGCCGTCCGCGCAGTTGTCGCAGCGGCCGCAGGAGTTGATGATGACGCCGACGCCGACCCGGTCGCCCACCTGGTGGGCGCTGACCTCGGATCCGGTCCCGGTGACGATACCGGCGATCTCGTGGCCGGGGACCATGGGGAACAGGCCCTTGCCCCAGTCGCCGTGGACCTGGTGGATGTCGCTGTGGCAGATTCCGCTGTAGTGGATCTCGACCATGATGTCGTGGGCGCCGAGGTCCCGGCGCTCGATCGTGGTGCGGGTGAGCGGCTCTCCGGCAGCCGCAGCCGCGAAGGCAGTGACGGTGGAAGTCACGGTCCGGTCCTTTCCAATGGTGCTGGGGGGTGTGGCTGGGCGGTCGCGGTCAGCGCAGGGTCTTGTGCAGGGCGGCGATCGCGGGGGCGTAGGCAGCTTCGGCGATGGCGGCGACGGCCTCGTCAGGGGTGTGGCCATCGGCGGCGTCGAAGGTCGCGGACCAGGTGAGGAAGGCTCCACCGCTGTCGGCGACGGGCCAGACCTGCATGGTTGAGCGGTAGCCGCGCACCGGGAGCGGCGAGTCGATGATCTCGTACGTCAGAGCGCGCCGCGCGTCGTCGAGAGCCACGAGCCGCTCCTGGAACGTGCTGCCGTCCGTGCCGGTGAGGACGCGCACCGCGCCCGGCGCGAACTCGCTCTCGCCTTCTACGACTTCGCTGGACCGGATGGCTGGGTGCCATTCGGGTAGGCCGTTGAACCGCCGTACGACGGACCACAGTTCATCTGCGGAACTGGTGAACACGGAACTCCAGTAAGCCTCGGCCATGGTTCCTCCTCGGGACAGGATCAATTAGCGACAGAGCGGGGGGACGGGGTCTGCGGGTGGACCGTCGGTCCGAACGTGAGCCGCCCGCAGACCCGGTGGTGGAACCTCAGGCGGGCAGGCGCGTATCAAGGACGAAGCTGATCTCGATGAGCTGGCCCGGGAAGAACAGCGAAGCGACGCCCACCGTGCTGCTGGTGGGCCGGTGGGCGCCGAAGTAGGCGAGGTTGGCAGCGGCCATGGCCATGTTGTGCTCGGGCAGGTTCACCACGAACTGGGTCTCGGAGATGACCTGGTTGCGGGTGGCGCCGTAGTGGGCGAGGACCTTCTCGAAGTTGGCGTAGACCTGCTTGAGCTGGGCGTCGAAGTCGTCCGGGTGGAGGAAATCGCCCTTCTCGTCGTGGGAGAGCTGGCCGGAGACGTAGATGGTGTCGTCGGCCTTGATGGCCTGGGCGAAGCCGAACTCGTCCTCGCCGGAGACGTTGTGGCTGAAGGAGTCGATGGTGGTCATGGTGTTACTCCTGTTGCTGGGGGTCGGTTACCAGTTCTGGCGGGTGGGGGAGATGATCAGGTCGTTGACGGTGACATCGGCCGGCTGGTCGAGGGCGTAGACGACGGCGTCGGCGACGCTCTGCGGGGTGATGGCGATCTCGTTGAGTTCCTTGGCGGCCTGCCTGCCCACGGGGTCGGTGACCTTGTCGGCCCAGCCGGTGTCGATGACGCCGGGGCTGATGGTGCTGGCCTTGATGCCCTCACGGACCCCGAGTTCCTTGCGCATGCTCTCGGTGACGGCCTGGACGAAGAACTTCGTGGCGCAGTAGACACCGGCGCCGTCGCCGACCTGGTGGCCGGCCACCGAGTCCATGTTCAGGATGTGGCCGGAGTTCTGCCGGAGCATCACGGGCAGGACCGCGTGGATGGCGTTCAGATAGCCCCGGATGTTGACCTCGATCATCCGGTTCCAGTCGTCGAGCGCGCGGTCCTTCCAGTACGAGAACAGCATCAGGCCCGCATTGTTGACCAGGACGTCGATGCCGCCGTGGTTGTCGACCGCGAATTCGGCCAGTTCCTGGACCGCGTCGGCGTCCGTCACGTCGGTGGCCCTGGCCGTGACGGTGCCGCCGGCCTGGCGGATGTCGGCGACCAGCCGGTCGAGCCCGTCCTGGTCACGGGCGGCGGCGACGATTTTGGCACCCCGCGCCGCGAGGGCCTTGGCGGAGGCGGCGCCGATGCCGGAGGAGGCGCCGGTGATGACGACGATCTTGCCGTCGAGGTGGTTCATGAAGGGTGTCCTAATCCGTGTGTAGGGATTCCAGCCGGGCCCCGGCGGGGTGGCTGGTCTTGCTGATGGACGGGGTCGTGATGGCCCGCGGGTGCCGGGTGAATCCCTTTGTGTGTCCCGGCCCTTTGGAGGCCTTACGAGAGACCGGCGACAGCCGGCGCCCTCGGGCCACCACGACCCCGTCCGGAACCCGCGTTCGTTGATCGTCTTGGTGCGAGCCCTCCGCAGGGCGACCTCTTCCTTCCTCCCGAGCCCCGAGCTCTTCGCAAGACAGAGGCCCCTGCGGTCCGCTGGTGCCACGAACGGCTGGCGAGATGGCGGACCGACGAGTCCTGGGATTAGGTCGCCGCGTGGCCCGCACAGGCTTCTCACCTGCGCGAACAGCAACAGAACGGAGATGGATGTGACAGTGTTCTGCGGCATCGACTGGGCCGAGGACCACCACGATGTCGCCATGGTCGACGAGACGGGCACCCTGCTCGCCAAGCGCCGCATCGGCGACGACGCGGACGGCTACCGCCTGCTGCTCGGTCTGCTCGCCGAGTACGGCGACACCTCCGAGGCCCCGATACCGGTGGCCATCGAGACCTCGCGCGGCCTGCTGGTCGCCGTCCTGCGGACCGGCAAACGGCCGATCTACGCGATCAACCCGCTGGCCGCCGCCCGCTACCGCGACCGGCACGGCGTGAGCCGCAAGAAGTCCGACCCCGGCGACGCCCTGGTCCTGGCGAACATCCTGCGCACCGACATGCACGCCCACAGACCCCTGCCCGCCGACTCCGACCAGGCCCGCGCCATCGCCGTGCTCGCCCGCGCCCAGCAGGACGCCGTCTGGAACCGCCAGCAGCTCGTCAACCAGGTCCGCTCGCTCCTGCGCGAGTACTACCCGGCCGCCCTGGACGCCTTCCTCGGCAAGCAGCACGGCCTGGCCCGCGCGGAAGCCCGCACCGTCCTGGCCACCGCTCCGACCCCGGCCAGGGCGGCCCGGCTGTCCCTCCCCCAGCTGCGGGCCGCTCTCAGACGGGCCGGCCGACAGCGAGGCATCGACACTGAAGCCGAGCGCCTGCGCGACATCCTCCGTAGCGACCGCGCCCGCCAGCCCTCCGCCGTCGAGGACGCGATGGGCCACCAGCTTTCGGCCCTGATACGCCAGTTGGACGCCGCATGCCTTGCGGCCGACGAGCTCGCTGAGGCGGTGGAGACCCATTTTCGCCAGCACCCGGACGCTGAGATCCTGCTCAGCTTCCCCGGCCTCGGGGTCCAGCTGGGTTCCCGGGTGCTCGCCGAGATCGGGGACGACCGCGCCCGCTTCGCCGACGCCCGTGCGCTGAAGGCCTACTCCGGCTCCGCGCCGGTCACCCGCGCCTCCGGCAAGAAGCGGTACGTCGGGCGGCGTCACATCAAGAACAACCGCCTCATCGACGCCGGCTTCCTCTGGGCCTTGTCCGCCATGCGGGTGTCGCCTGGAGCCAATGCCCACTACAAGCGGCGACGCGAGCGCGGAGACTGGCACGCCGGGGCTCAGCGGCACCTGTTCAACCGGATGATCCGCCAGCTTTACCACTGCCTGCAGGCCGGGCGGCTCTTCGACGAGCAGCATGCGTTCACCTCCGGTCACTCAGCAGCCCTGGCCGCAGCGGCTTGACTTGTTAGGCACGCGAGATGTCTTTCGGGTGGTCGGCGGCGAAGGTCAGCGCTTGGTGCGGCGCCGTACGACATAGGCGTACTGCTCCGGCCAGCGGGTCTCGGCGCCGAGTTCGAGCGCGGCGTGCTGCGGCCAGTAGGGATGGCGGAGCAGTTCGCGGCCGAGCAGGATGGCGTCGGCCTGCCCGCCGGCGACGATCTCCTCGGCGTGGTGCGGGTCGGTGATCATGCCCACGGCGCCGGTGGGAAGGCCGGTCTCGGTGCGGGCCTGGGCGGCGAAGGGGACCTGGTAGCCGGGCCCGGTGAGGATGCGGGCGTCGGGGACCATGCCGCCGGAGGACACGTCGAGCAGGTCCACGCCGTGCGCGTGGAGCTCCTTGGCGAGGCGAACGGTGTCGTCACCGGTCCAGCCCTCGCGGTCGTCCTCGGCATTCTCGGTCAGCCAGTCGGTGGCCGAGGTGCGGAAGAAGACCGGCAGCTCGTCGGGCCACACCGCCCGTACGGCATCCACGACCTCCAGCGCGAAACGCAGCCGGTTCTCGAAGCTGCCGCCGTAGGCGTCGGTGCGGTGGTTGGAGGCCGGGGAGAGGAAGGAGTTGATCAGATAGCCGTGGGCGCCGTGCACCTCGGCCACCTGGAAACCGGCGGCCAGCGCGCGCTCGGCCGAGGCGGCGAAGTCCCGTACCAGCTGCTGGATTTCGTCGACGGTCAGCTCGTGCGGAACGGGCAGCCCGGCGAAGGCGACCGCGCTGGGCGCCACGGCCCGGTAGCCGCCCTCCGCCTCGGGCACGTACCGGTCGGTGAGCCAGGGCTTGTCGACGGACGCCTTGCGACCGGCGTGGGCGAGCTGGATGGCCGGGACCGAGCCGTGGGCCTTGATGGCCGCGGTGACGCGGGCGAACGCCTCCTGCTGGCGGTCGTTCCACAGGCCCAGGTCCCAGGGGCTGATGCGCCCGTCGGGACGGACACCGGTGGCCTCGGCCATGACCAGACCGGCGCCGCCGGCCGCCCGCGAGGCGAGGTGAGTGAGGTGGAAGTCGGTCGGTGCACCCGTATCCGGCCCGTCGGGGGCGGCGGAGTACATGCACATCGGTGACATCCAGACCCGGTTGGGTATCTCGAGCGACCGCAGGGTCAGCGGGGTGAACAGGGCACTCACGGTGGTTCTCCTCAGGGTGGGGGGCTTGGTCGGCCACGGGACAGTGGCCTGAACTTCGGGTGGTATGGGGGGTTGTGTGCGACGTTCTGCGTTCGGCCGTCGGATGTGCCGAGGGGTGTCGGCCCTGCCGCTGTGGGCTTCCACCCACCGCGAGCGGGCCATGCGCGCGGCGGGCGGCTGGTTCAGCGCGGGGCGAGAGCCCTCACGGCGTCCGCGATCAGCGTGTCTCCCGCGATGGCCTCGAGCGTCCGGCCCTCGCTGCCGGGTGCGTCGAGCAGGGCGAGCAGTACGGCGGCCACGTCCTCGCGAGTGATGCCGCCGGAGTCGGTGACATCGGCGAGCGTCACCGGCCGGTGGCCTCGGCATCCGTGAGCAGACCGGGTCGTACGACCGTCACGCCCAGCGCGGTGCGGGCGCGCACCGCCTCCTCGGCCGCGGCCTTGGCACGCAGGTAGGCGCGGAAGACCGGGTCGAGGGTGTCGTCCCGCGCCCGCAAATCGGCGCCCATGGCGGAGATCAGCAGGTAGCGGCCGACCCCGGCGGCCTCGGCGGCGTCCGCCAGCAGGATCGCTGCGTCGCGGTCGACGCTCTCCTTGCGCGCGGCTCCGCTGCCCGCTCCGGCTCCCGCCGCGAACACCACGGCGTCCGCGCCGTCCAGGTGCTTCGCGACCTCCTCGACCGAGGCCCTCTCCAGGTCCACGACCAGGGCTTCGGCACCCGCCACCGCCGGGCTCGTGGCCTGAGCCGGGTTACGGATCAGACCCGCGACGGAATCCCCACGCGTGGACAGGAGTCTTTCCAGGATGAGGGCGATCCTGCTGTGCCCTCCGGCCATGACGACACGCATGTGTCCGGCTCCTCCTGGCCCTCGCCTGCCGTCAGGCGTCGAGACGCATGTCGACGACGACGTTGATCTCGAAGAGCTGGCCGGGGAAGACCAGGCCGTCGACGCTCAGGCCGGTGGTGGCGGGGCGGTGGTCGCCGAAGTACTCCACGTGCGAGGCGGCGAGGGCGTCGACGTGCTCGCTCAGGTTCACGACGAAGACGGTGTCCTGCACGATCTGCTTGCGGGTGGCGCCGAAGTGGGCCAGGACCTTGTCGAGGTTGGCGAAGGTCTGCTTGGCCTGGGCCTCGAAGTCATCGGCGTGGAGGAAGTTGCCGTCCTCGTCGTGCGAGAGCTGGCCGGCGACGTAGATCGTCTCGCCGACCTTGACCGCCTGGGAGTAACCGAAGACCTGCTCCGCGGGGACGTCGAAGCTGAAGGACTGCAGGGTTGCCATGATGTTTCTCCTCTTGGTGTGGGTGATCGGGTGGGGAAACCGGGCCGTGTGGACACCCGGGGTTCAGGAAGCGCGTCGGCTCGTCGTTGAGGCCACGAGCTCGGCGACCGCGTCGGCAACGGAGGTCTCGCCGCTGGTGAGCTCGACGATGACGTGGTTCAGGGCGGGCTCGTGGAGAGCGGCGTCGATGAACGCCGCGACGTCCTCGCGGTGCACGTCGCCGTACTCGATCGCGGGACCGGCGGTGACGCGGCCGGTGCCGGGGGTGTCGAGGAGTGTGCCGGGACGGACGATGACCCAGTCGAGGCCGGTACGGGTCAGGTACACGTCGGCGGTCTTCTTCACCCGCATGTAGTGCTCGAAGCCCTCGCCGGCCTCACCGCCCCGCAGGGCGTCCGGGAACACGGAGACGAGCACGAACCGCGAGACCCCCGCACGGATAGCCGCGTCGGCGGCCTTCTCCAAGCCCTTGCCGTCAATCAGGGTCGTCTGCTCCCGGCCGGTGCCGTGGGCGCCGGCCGAGAACACCACGGCATCGTGACCGCCGAACTTCTGCGCCAGCTCCTCCACGGAGTCCTCGATGAGGTCCCCGAGGAGAGGGGTCGCGCCGGTGGCGCGCACGGTGTCGACCTGGGCGGGGTTGCGGTGCATACCGGTGACCGCGTCACCGCGGTCGGTGAGCAGGCGAGTGAGCCTGCTCCCGACGCCACCGGCGGCGCCGATCTGGAACACCTTCATGAGGGACCACCTCTCTTCTGGACTCGGACCTTCTGGACTTAGGTCTTCTGGGCTCTGGAGCACTTGTCTCAATGTTGACATTGGGCCAACGACTGAATGTTAACATTAGAGCATCGAGGAGGTAGAAATCATGAGAAGCCAGGGCGGGGTGGCCCCCGCGCGGCGCAGGGGCCTGGCCGACGAGGTCGCGGACCGCATCCGGGAGGCCATCTTCAGCGGGGCCTATGCCCCCGGTGCGCAGCTGCGTGAGGTGGAGTTGTCGGGCACGCTGGATGTCAGCCGCGGTCCGGTGCGCGAGGCGCTGCGGCTGCTGGAGCGCGAAGGCCTGGTCCACTGTGCGTGGCACCGTGGCACCACGGTGACGACACTGTCCCCCGAGGACGTCGCGGAGCTCGACAGCCTGCGCGGCGCGCTGGAAGAGCTCGCCGTGCGGCAGGTGATCGCCCACGCCTCGGACGAGGACCTGGCGGCCGTCGAGAAGACGGCGGGCCTCATGGAACGCGCCACGGACGAGCACGAAATGGTGCGCCTGGACATCGCCTTCCATGACGCGGTCTTCGCTGCCGCCGGGCATCTGCGCCTGCAGGATGCGTGGGAGGCCATCCGCTGCCAGGTTCACCTGTTCCTGCTGACCCGGATCACCCACAGCACCGAGGGCTACATCACGCGCATCCCGGAGGAGCACCGCGAGCTCGTCGCCGTCCTGCGCGCCCGCGACACCGACACCGCCCTCAGGCTGTTCGCCACGCATCGCCGTCTCGCCGTCGACGTGGTCGCCGGAACCACCACCCCGAAGTGACCAGCCGGCCATCAGCTGACTGATCAGCGGCATGACCCGGAGGGCGGAAAGGCAAGGCGCTTCGCACATGGCGGACCCCCGTCCGCGGAACAACCGGGTAGTGACAGATCGCCGTAGGCATCTCGGGGCCCGTTTCGCTCAGGCGGCGGCCTGTCCGCCCTGTGCCCGAACAGCCAGGTCGGACCAGTCGGCCCAGGTCTTCAGCCGGCCGGCGTACACCTGCGGAAGCATCTCGTTGCCCTGGGTGCCGAAAAAAACGCGCAGCGGCGGGTTGTCGGAGTCGACGACCTCCAGGAGGGCCTGGCCCGCGGCGGCGGGGTCGCCGAAGTCCACGGTCTCCATGAATGCCGCTAGGCCCTCACGAACGCCGTCGTAGGCGGAGATGGTGTCGGCCTGGACGGCGGACGAGCCGCCCCAGTCGGTGGCGTAGCCGCCGGGCTCGACCAGCGTGACCTTGATGCCGAGGCCGGCGACTTCCTGGGCCAGCGATTCGGTCAGTCCCTCCAGGGCCCACTTCGAGGCGTGGTAGCCGCCGAGCAGCGGCCAGGCGGCGACGCCGCCGGTGGAGGAGATCTGGACGATGTGGCCCGAGCCCTGTTCACGAAGAAAGGGCAGCGCCGCCTGGGTGACCCACAGGGCACCGAAGAGGTTGGTCTCCATCTGGTCGCGCAGCTGCTGCTCGCTCAGCTCCTCCACTGCGCCGAACAGGCCGTAACCCGCATTGTTGACGACCACGTCGAGGCGACCGAAGTGCTCCTTGGCCTGCTGTACGCTCGCGAAGACCGCGGCCCTGTCGGTCACGTCCAGCTCCAGCGGCAGCACCGCGTCGCCGTGGGTCGTGACGAGGTCGGTCAGCGAGCCGGCGTTGCGCGCGGTGGCGGCGACCTTGTCGCCCCGAGAGAGCGCGGCCTCGACGAAGCGGCGGCCGAAGCCGCGGGACGCGCCGGTGACGAACCAGATCTTGCTCATGGTGTTGCTCCGTTTTTGATGGTGCTGACTTTCAAGAGCCCGGCGGGAAAGCTGGGCGGGATTCCGGACGGCTGTGTGGTCAGTCCTGGAAGGTGCTGACCAGCGGTGCGATCTCGTCCAGGAAGCGGCGTACGGTCTCGGCGTCGGTCGGGGGCGCGTACAGCACCGCGCGGTTCACGCCGATCTCCTGCAGCTGGGCCAGGTGCGCGGCGTCGGGTGCGGTGCCGAAGACGGTCACCGGCACTTCGTCGGTCCGTCCGGCCTCGTATGCCGCCTCGCGCAGCTTGGTGATGCGGTCGGCCAGCTCGGCCACGGGCAGGCCGGCGTGCGGCATCCATTCGTCGCCGAAGTCGAGTACGCGGTCGGCCGCGCGGGGGCCGGAGCCGCCCACCAGTACCGGCGGTCCGGACGGCCGGTGCGGCTTGGGCCAGGACCACAGCGGTCCGAACCGCACGTGATCGCCGTGGAACTCGGCGATGTCCTTCTCCCAGATCTCGCGCATCGCCTTCACCCGCTCGGTCAGTACGCTCCAGCGGCGCGCGGGGTCGGTGCCATGGTTGGCGATCTCCTCGTTGATCCATCCGGCGCCCACGCCGAACAGCACCCGTCCGCCCGACAGGACGTCCAAACTGGCCAGCGCCTTGGCGGTGACGATCGGATCGCGTTGGGCCACAAGGGCGATGCCGGTGCCGACCATCAGGCTGCGGGTGGCGGCCGCGGCGTAGGTGAGGGCCACGAACAGGTCGTAGGTGTGCGAGAAGTGAGCGGGCAGCTCGCCCACCTCGGCGCGGGTGCGCTCGGTGGCGGGCAGGTGGGTGTGCTCTGGAAGGAAGAGCGACTCGAACCCGCGCTCCTCGACCGCTACGGCCAGTTCGTCGGGGCGGATTGCGAAGTCCGCGGGGAACATGGCGATGCCGAGCTTCATGGCTTTCTCCTGGCCGACCGGCGGCTGCGCGCCGTTCTGAGGTCGTAGTTCGCCGTCGACTCTATGCAGCGATCCCGAGGGTATCCATGACAGGAAAGCTCAGAAATTTACCTTAAAGTCTCATTCCTCACGGATATTCGGCCCCGGTAGGGTGTGAGTATGGATGTGCTCGCTGACGTACTGGCCGCTACCGGCTTCAAGGGCGTGCTGCTCACGCAGCTGCGTTCTTCCGGCTCCGGCTGGGGCTGCGCCATTGGCCAGCTCGACACCGCGGGCTTCCACCTGATCGCCGAGGGGGCCTGCTGGCTGCGGACCGCCGAGGCACCGCCGAAGCAGCTGGTGTCCGGAGACGTGGTGCTGCTGCCGCGCGGCAAACCGCACCAGCTCATCGGGGCGCCCGACGAGGATGCCCTGCCCTACGCGGAGCTGGAGGCCGCCCATCCGCCGAACCGCGCGGGCGTGGTCGACCTCGGCGGCAACGGGCCGGTCGTCCGGGTGGTGTGCGGAGAGTTCCACTACGTCGGCAGCACCGACAGTCATCCGGTCCTTTCGGCGCTGCCCGAGGTCATCCACGTGCCCCATATGAGTGCAGACCCGCAGTTGCAGGGCGTCATCCGGATCCTGGCCGCCGAGACGAGGAACGGGCAGCCCGGATCGCGGGCTGTGGCCACGCGCCTGACCGAGGTGCTCTTCGTGCTGACGGTCCGCGCCTGGCTCGAACGGGCCGACAGCGCCGACGAGACGGAGCCGTCGTGGCTGACGGCCCTGCGCGACCCGCGCATCGGCACCGCCCTGTCGCTGATGCACGAGGAGCCGCACCGCGACTGGACGGTGGAGAGCCTGGCCCACACCGCCGCGATGTCCCGTCCGGCATTCGCCCGCCAGTTCAAGGCCGTGGTCGGCCTCACCCCCCTGGCATACCTGTCCCGCGTACGCATCGACCTGGCCGCCCGCCTGCTGCGCGACACCGGCGACTCGGTCGGCGAGATCGCCCAAGCAGTCGGCTACAGCTCCGAGTTCGCCTTCTCCCGGGCCTTCTCCCGAGAACACGGCATCGCACCCGGCCGCTACCGGCGCAGCGCGTTGGCGGCACGCTCGTGACGGATCAGGCGCGGGCATCCACGTCGAACATGGACGCCTCGCCGGCCGCCTCTGTTCCAGACCCGCCCCTTGGTTCCTGTCGCAGGTCAACCTGATCGCCGCTCTGGCCCGCCCTCGTGGCAGGCCCAGGCCGGCCAGCCCTTCGGGGTAGAGGGCCCCATGCACCAGTACGTCCGCGTTCTGGGCCAACGTGATGACATTGAGGGAGGGGGCCGTGTCGCCGGAGCAGACGACGCTGCCGTGGTCGGTGTCGAAGCGATAGGCGTAGGCGGGGAACACGGCGCCGTGTGGGACGAGGACAGCGGTGACCTTGACGTCGTCGTCCTCCATGATGGTGAAAGGCCGCATGGCGGGCGCGGTGTTCGTCGCAGAGGCGGCGGTTGCGGCCGGTGGCAGGACATCGTGGACGTCCAGCAGTGTGGCCGGGTCGATGCCGGCGTGTTCGGCCATGAAGAAGGTGAGGGAGGCGGCGTATGCCTGCCCGGCCAGCGGACCGGGGGCGCCTGCCGCGGTGGAGGGGATGCCTGCGGGGCCGGGGCCGTACACGGCTACCGGTTTCCGGAATCCTTGATCTCCGGAGGCCCCGGCGGCCAGCAGCGGGAACGAGTAGTAGTCGACGACGTGGTCGGCGTGGAAGTGGGTCAGGAAGATGCCGGCCAGCGACGGCATCGACAGTCCTGCACGCATGTACTGGGTCACCGCTCCGCGGCCGCGGTCGACGACGTAGGTCCTGCCATTGACGACCAGAGCGGACGAGATGCCGTACCGGTTCGCCAACGGCGGTGGACCGCTGTTGGTGACCAGGAGGAAGAGGGACAGGGCCGCGCCGGAGGTGTCCGCCAGCGTCGCTGCCGCGGCCTGTGTCGTCCCCAGCAGCGGGATGGTGACCACGGCGGAGGAAGCCATGGAGCCCAGGACCGCTCTGCGGGATGTGCGCCCTGCCTTTCCCAACGGCGGGGTCGCCGGCAGGCCCCGGATCGACGGCTCACTATCTGTGGTTCGGCACATGGCAGGCGGCTCCTCTGCGGTGGGCAGGTCGTGACGAGGACGGGCACTGCGGGACCCCGACCCGCTTACTCCTCGCGCCGCGTGCTGCAGCCGTCATCACTGGGCGGAATGCTGCACACCGCTGCGCACAAGAAGGGAGAGTCCGTCACGCAACCTAAGGTGGCGTGTCCGCGCCCTTGTGCGGGGGATGCGCGGAACCACGCACCAGTCGACCAGTGCGTCACCATGTCGATCCGCCAGGTTGCAGAGGTTGTGGACGGTTGCGATCTGCTTGCCTGGTGGAGCCGGGCGTCCGGGACCTCGCTCATCCCGAGGCAGCGGATCAGGCGCTGCTCCCGCGGTTCGGCCGGCCCCGAACAGCAAGGTGGCGCCGGCCCTGTCCATCTGGTCACGCGCGGGCGGATGTGTGTCGCGCCCAGGGCGAAGTTCATGCGCATGGCGCCCGCGCCGCGCGGTTGGCGGGCGGGGCATCAGGGTCCCGCCGGGGTCCCGCCTTCATGTTCCGAGCACGGGAATCGGATGCTCCTTGAACCAGCGGGTGAGGAATTCGAGCAGGGCGCCGATCTTTCGCGGCGCGGTCTGGCCCGGGCCATAGATCGCGTACAGCGGTCGGTCGGGAACGGGGACCTCGGGGAGCTGGACCCGCAGGGCGCCGGACACGAGATCCTCGTAGGCCGACCGCTGGGGGAGCAGGGCGATGCCGCGGCCCTGGACAGCGGCCTTCTGGAGGGCGATGTAGGAGTTCGAGGAGAAGACCACGTTGCGGACCTTGTGCTGGGTGGAGGTGGGCCCGTGCCCGAGACGCCAGACAGGTTCGTTGACGTGCACCAGGCAGTCATGTGCGGCCAGATCGTTGGGGCGGGTGAGGGGGCCGTGCTGTCTGACGTACTCCTCGGAGGCGCACAGGGTGAAGGGGAGAGACGCGATCTTCTTGAGACGCACCCTGGAGTCCCGCAGGTCCCGCGTGTGCAGGGCGACGTCGAATCCGCTGTCCAGGAAGTCGTAGGTGCGCTCCGACAGCCCTCCCAGTTCGAACCGGACAGCGATCTTCGGATATGCCGCGGCGAAGGCGGCGATCGCGTCCCCGACGTCGAGACTCCCGATCCACTTGGGGCAGATGACGCTCAGGAGACCTTCCGCCCGGTCGTGCAGGTGCGCGATCTCGGCTTCTTCCGCTTCGACCTCGGCGAGGATGCGGGCGGCGAACTCGGAG
This sequence comes from Streptomyces milbemycinicus, assembly GCF_002154605.1. Taxonomy (GTDB): domain Bacteria; phylum Actinomycetota; class Actinomycetes; order Streptomycetales; family Streptomycetaceae; genus Streptomyces; species Streptomyces milbemycinicus. The sequence goes on from NZ_MUNE01000094.1 coordinate 33,900, forward strand.
TAGCGCAGACCGGGTTCGGTAAGGCTGACGGAACGAGACGTGCGGTTGACGAGCCGGACACCGAGCTGCCGCTCCAGCTCCGCGACATGGCGGGAGACGAGGGAGCCCGATGAGCCCAGCGTCCGGGCCGCTCCGCTGAAGCTGCCGAGCTGCGCGACGGTGACGAAGCTGCGCATCAAGAGCATACGGTCCATAGAAATCCTCCAGCCTGCCCTTGCCGGAAACGTCATCCATGCAGGTCACGCCGCATGCCGGTACTCGTGGAGGATTCCGCCGAGGCGATCGTGTCGACGTATCTTGAGGTGGGCTAACGTGTCCGGATCGTCGATCGGCGGGGGCAATGGGTGCAGCGGCCTGGCGTTCGCGATGCCCTGGTGTGGTCGGTGTCCGTTGTAGAACTGCTCGAACTCGCGCAGGGTGGCGAGCAGATGTCGTTGGTTCCAGATCAACGTCCGGTCCAGGAGCTCGCGGCGACAGGTCTGTATCCACCTTTCCGTGATCGAGTTCATCCTCGGCATCTGGATGCCGCTGAGCACGACCTCGATCCCCGCGTCCTTGAGGACGGCATCGAACAGTTCGGGGAACTTCCCGTCCCTGTCCCTGATCATGAACCGTGCCCGGCAGCCGAGGTCTTCGAGGTCCATGACGAGGTTTTTCGCCGCTTGGGCTACCCAGGAGGCGGTCGGATGCGTGGTGGCGCCCAGGACGCGGATCCTGCGACTGCTGTGTTCGATCACTACGAGCGCATACATCCGCATGCCCGACAGGGTGACTGTTTCCATGAAGTCGCAGGCCAGCAGGGCGTCAGCCTGGGTGCGAAGGAAGGTGGCCCAGGTGCTGGAGTTCCGCTCGGGTGCTGGGTCGATACCGGCCTCCTTCAGGATTTCCCAGACGGTGGACGCGCCCACCTTCACCCCCAGTACGAGGAGCTCGCCGTGCAGGCGCCGGTACCCCCAGCTCGGGTTCTCCTTCGCCAGGCGCAGCACCAGGACGCGGATCGAGCGCACTGTAGGGGGTCATCCCGGGCGTTTGTGCCGGCAGGAGGCGGCATGGCGGCGTGCGACGAGGTTGCGGTGCCAACGCAGTACCGTGTCGGGGCGTACGAGCAGCCGTGACCTTCGCAGGACGTGCCGTGGCAGCCGGTGTAGGAGCGCTGCCAGGAATGCCCGGTCGCTCGGGGTGAACCGGATCTTCTCCTTGCCAAGTTGGCGTTCCAGCACGGTGATCTGGTGGCGCAGAGCGAGGATCTCAGCGTCCTTGTCCCGGTCGGTCATCGGCAGCAGGCGAAGCATCGCAAACGCGTTCGACACACCCAAGTAAGCCAGTCGCAGCAGCACGATCGATCATCATGGCGTGCTGACGGCAGCTGCGCGAGAGCGTCGGCTCAGACGACCGCGGCCAGATTTCGGGAAACCCGATTCACCGGCCCCTACCAGGGCGGATGAGGTTTCTGGCAAGGGCAGCGTGCCAGCGAAGGACCGATCGCGGAGTGACCAGCAAGGCCACCTGGGTACGCTGCTGCTTGGTGACGAGCCGGAGCAGTGCCGCCATGACGGCTCTGTCGCTCCAGGAGAAGCGGGGCCGTGGCTGGGCACGGCGTGCGATGGCGAGTTGATGCCGGAGCATCAAGATCTCTGCGTTCTTCGAGGCATTCGAGCGGGCGAGCAGGGCAAGCCATCGGAAGGCTTGGCAGGCGAGCAGGTAGATCAGCCGTATGACCACGACCAGCACGCTGCCTCAAAACGGCTCGCCGCTCTTGAGATCTGGGCAGATCCGAAGCAGCAGGTCAGCCCGGGTGACATAATTCCCGGCCCCCACAACCTCAAGTATCCGGCACAGCCGCTTGACGCCGAAGGCGCCACGGTGATCGTCAACGAACTGGAAGCGACTCACCAGCTGGTCTCGCCCGCAAAATACTTCGCGGCCCTCCGCAGGATCTCCCGCTCGAGCTCGAGTTCCTTCACCCGCGCCCGCAGCTGCCGATTCTCCTTCTCCATCGCGCTGGCCTCACCGGCCCCAGGCCGGGCAGCCTCCTCTGCAGCCCGCACTCACGTGCGCAGCGTCTCGTGGTTGACACCCAGGTCCTTGGCTACCGACGCGTACGTCCCACCCGGGGTGGCCCGGTACAACGCGACGGCATCGGCCCGGAACTCAGACGAATACTTCGACGTCCCCAACGGGAACTCCTGTCCTATGGATCATCACGATCCAATGATCAGGGTGTCCACGATCAAGGGCTAACCTCCGTCCTCGCGCACGATGTTGTGCTCCTCGCAGCCAGGACACCGCCGGAACACCACCTCGTGGGTGAAGCCGGAGGGCCGTTCGAGCCCTACGTCGTCCAAAGCACGAGCGACTGCCGACCAGGAGTCGATGTCGGGGCAGTACCCGTTGGGCTGGTTGCTCACCTCGCTCACGGCCCACCGGTCCGCCTCACGCACGAGACCGACTCGTCGGCACTCAGAACCATGGCTCCGCCGGCGCAGGCCACGTGTTGGCCGTGCATTCCCCGGTCAGCCGTCGCAGCGCGCCTGTTCTGCGTCGAGGCGGCTGTCGAGCTCTTCGAGCACATCCCCGATCAGAGCCAGGTTCTGGATTGCGGCGAGGCCGTACTGGGCGGCGTCATTCGTGGTAACGCCCGGAATCTCGGTCACCGGCTCGGAAACATGCGGCCCCACGTGGCTGACTGCCGGCTCGTCCGCGAGCTGGTTGAGGTTGTATCGATCCGCGGTACCGGACAAGAAGATGGTCCAAGCGCGTTCGGCCAGCGACGTGTCGTCGAGACGACGTGCGGCCCAGGCGAGCAGGCGTGTGTGCGCAAGTTTAAGACTGCCGTCCCACTCCTGTCCTGTCTCCGCGCGCTGGTGGTCCGGCGGTGCCAGGTACAGCCGACAGTACTGCAGCCACGCTGCCTCGAACTCGGGCAGATCCAGCAGGTCGAGAATCTCAGTGATCACCTCCACGATGCCGAAGACGGCGCTGAGGTGCGAGAGGACCTGCCGGTCCGCGGTGGTGTCGAAGTGCCCTGTCGCCGTGTCGTAGTGCGCGATCCCCGTGAGATAGCCCCTGGGCAGCTTCCCGATGTCGGTCAGCGTGTCGATGATCCGTTTGCTGGCCGTCTGGTCTCCGGTTCGTTCCCACCGGGTCAACCAGCCCGCCAGCATGGCACCGTAGTCGATGCCGAGGTCGACCTCGGCACCCCGCGGATCGGCCTGCAGGCGCCCCTGTCGCGCACCGACTGCTCTGTTGTGGTCGAGCCGGTGGAAGGTCTCGTCGGTCGCTACAACCTCGTCCAGGAGATCGCCGACACGCTCGTCGGCGGTGAGGTAGAAGTAGTGCCGCCGGTAGACGGCGCTGGAGACGCGCAACTGCTTGCAGGAACACCCCCAGTGCTGGACGTTGTGCCGGGTGCCGAACCCGGCGAAGGGACCGGCGTGGTACACATCAACCTCGCCGGTATGTCGAGTCATGGCCTCGGCGAGCCGAAAAGTCGTTGCGTCGCCGGTGCGCAGGAAGTGGTACCAAAACCACAGATCCGTCGAGAGTTCCGAGTTGTCCCAGGCATAGCCGCCAATGTCGTAACGCCATTGGTGACGGTCACTGTCGTAGGAGTGCATGACGTCGCCATAATCCCAAAAGCCGTACCAGCGGCGCTGCTCAACCTGGTCAGCGTAGTAGTCGACCAAGAGATCGAGGCGGTCCTCGATGGCGCGGGCGGTCGGGGTACTGCGGTCGGGCAGGGCCCAGTCGCCGAAGACGCCTGCCGCGCGAAGTCGTTCGGGAGAGCAGACCAGCTGTGGCGGGGCCTCGCAGGCGGCCGCACCAGCGTCAAGGGATGCATGACTGGCAGTGGCGTCGACGACGCGTAGGAGCAGTTCGTGGGTGCGGGCGACTCCGTGAGCGTCACCGAAGCCCGGTTTGTAGTCCTCGTAGGTGATCTCTACTGCCGCGAGCTGTCCCTCCCACGTCTGTTCGTTCTCGCCGGCATGGTAGAAGCGCACGTCCATCGGACGCGCCTCCGGGGACCACATCCAGATGGTCAAGGAGGCGTTGTCGGTAGCGGCATTACGGACATCGATCTGTGTGGGGTGGGACTGCCAGAATCCGCGCAGTCCCATTTCCAGCCCCCCGTTCGGGCTGCCGACGTAGGCATAGCCCCGCGACCGGGTGCCGGAAGGCACCGTCACCCAGCCGTGCTTGGCTCCGGTCCTCTTGCGCAGGGTGTACCCGTCGGCGCTCAGCTGGGCGAGCGTCCAGTCATTCCACACCGGCACGTGCGACAACGCGCTGTCCCACTCGGTCGCAGGCTCGTCAGCAGACACCCAGGTGGCGGGCGGGGGGGTGGCCCGCCCCTCGACCTGCGCCGCCCGGACGCCAGCGCCGGGGTCGCGCCACAGGCCGGTGAGCGGGCGCACGGATTCGGTGAGGAAGCCGCTTGAGCCGGCGATCCGCACGTGCCGGTCGTGCAAGGGGGCGTCCATCGGGAGCTCGAAGCTGATGCCGAGCGCACTCAGGAAGTCGTTCTCGGCGTCGCCGTCCCACACAAAGCTGTGCACCGCACGAATCTGGTCGGACCCGGCATGGAAGTACAGGCGGACGCGGAAGGGCAGCCACGTGCGATCCCCGTCGGTGTGGCTGCCGGTGACCAGCACGACCGCGCGCACCGGGCCGGCCTGCTCCACCTGCACCGACTCGACGTGCCCCTCGAACTCTGTGCGGTGGCGTCCCTCCGGGTCACTCGCGAGTTCGCTCACCAGCCGGCCCCGGTGAGCGATCACGTTGCCGCCGCGCTCGAGCGAGGCAACAAGCACCCGTCCGCTGGACGGAATGACGGCGCGAAGCACGCCGGTGTCGACCGTGATGCCCGCAGAGGTGCTCTGGACTGCGACGCGGGGGCCGGCCGCGCTCTCGACGCCCCCCACCAGCTCGTACCCACGGGCGTCCAGCGTGTCCGGCGCCGCGCTGTGCGCGCTCCACTTGACGGAGCCGTCCGGCCAGGTGGCGGTCGTCCACGACTGCACGGGCACCTCTTCACCACCCGTGGTGCGCAGGGCGAAGGGCGTGCCGGCGTGCACGATGCCGCGTGGCCACGGAACGCCCCAGGTCACCCCGCCCGCCAGGGCGGAGGGGGTGCCCTCAAGCCAGTGCACGGCAGTCTTCGGCACCGCGGCCAGGGCGCCGTGCCCTTGGGCGGTGTCAGCGTCAGGGCCCGGACCGGGGGAACGCCGGGAGACGTCCGGCCGCTGAGGGCGCGTCATCGGTCACTCTCAATAATGCAGACGCCGGAGCTCGCCAGAGCGACGGTCTCGCCCGCACGGTGCTGCTCACCCGTCAGCAGGTCGATTCCATCTCGGTCGAGGCACACAGAGGTGGGTGCACCGTGGTTGAGCAGGAAGAGGAAGCGCTGGGTCTGCCCCACCCGCTCCGTGACTTCGACCCCGGTCGGCGCATCGAGGACCGGGGCGACACCGGCCCTCTGCAGCAGGCTGCGCAGGACGGCGGTGTAAGACGCCGTGTCCAGGGTGGTGCCGAGATACACGCACGAGCCGTCTCCGGAGCGGCGATCCAGCACAGCGGGTTTGGACCTGAGGTGGCTGTCGGTGTATTCGGCGACGACCTGGGCGCCCTCACTTACGAGGTCGTCCTGCCAGCGCAGGGCGCGCCCCGAAAAGCCGGCCGGCAGAAGGTCCTGTCCTTCGACGGCGCGTACGGCGACGGATGTCTCGGGCAGCATGGGGCAGAACTCAAGGACATGCGCGCCGATGACGTCGCGGAGTCCGCCGGGGTAGCCGCCGGTGATGATCTGGTCGTCGCCGTCAACGATTCCGCTGAAGTAGGACACCAGAACGTGGCCGCCGCCTTCGATGAACTCCTCAAGCGCGACGCGCTGCTCTGCCGTGATGAGGTACTGGTTGGGAATGACGAGCACCCGGTAGCGCGACAGGTCCGTGGACAGGGTGACGACGTCCACGGCGACGTTCTGTTCCCACAGCGGCGTGTAGTGCTCAAGAAGCGTGTCGGCGTAGGAGAAGTCGTTGACGGGGTGGAAGCATCCCTCCACTGCCCACCAGTTGTCCCAGTCCCAGACGATGGCGACATCGGCCTCGGACCGGGCGCCCACCACCGTCGCCGTCCTGGGCAACTCGCGGCCGAGCTCGCTGACTTCGCGCCAGGTGCGGCTGGCGGTGCCACTGTGCGGCAGCATCGCTGAGTGGAACTTTTCCTGACCAGTCCGGGATGCGCGCCACTGGAAGAACATCACGGCGTCCGCACCGCGGGCCATGGTCTGATAGGAGCCCAGACGCATCCGTCCAGGCTGCTTGACGTAGTTGCGCGGCCACTGGGAGACCGCGCCGGCAGCCTGTTCCAGGACCAGCCACGGCTCGCCGCCACCGACGGAGCGCATCAGGTCATAGTGCAAAGCTGCTCGTGCCGAGGCATCCGCGCGTCCCGGATCCGGGTAGCTGTCGAACGCGACAACGTCCACCTCACTGCCCCAGCGGTGGTAATCGTTGAGTGAGACGTTCTGAAAGAAGTTGGTCGTCACGGGGATTGCCGGGGTGATCTCGTGCAGCAGGTCCCGCTCGTGGCGGAACAGATCGAGCTGCACGTCGGAGTTGAAGCGGGAGTAGTCGAGCTGCCGTGCCGGGTTGACGTGCCCTCGGACGGGACGGGGAAGGTGCACTTGGCCCCAGTCGCTGTAGCGCTGGCTCCACATGACGGTGCCCCAGCGGCTGTTGAGTTCGTCGATGCTGCCGTACTTCTCCTGAAGCCAGTACCGGAAGCGTTCGTCGCACTGCTTGCAGAAGCACTCGGCGTGGTACTCGTTGCCGACGTGCCACATCGCCAGGGCTGGGTGGTCGCCGTACCGCTCGGCGAGCTTCCGTGCCATGCGCAGGCTTCGGTCCCGGTAGACGGGCGAGGACGGGCAGAAATGCCCCCGGCTGCCAATTCCTATCCGCTTGCCGTGCCGGTCCACCATCATGGCCTCGGGGTGTTCCTCGGCCATCCACGGCGGCGGGGCGGCGTTGGGGGTGGCGAGATCCACGGCGATGCCGCCGGCATGCAGTCGGTCCACCACGTCATCGAGCCAGTCCATCTCGAAGACCCCGTCGGCCGGCTCGAGAGCCGACCACGAGAAGACCCCGATGGTGACCATGCCCAAGCCGGCCTCCTTCATCAGCCGTATGTCCTCGTCCCAGACGTCGCGGGGCCACTGTTCGGGGTTGTAGTCGCCGCCGAACACCACCCCGTTCAGCCGTTCGCGAAAGCGGAGCATGTTGTCGCTGGTCACTGGTGAACTCCAGATGTGGTGTGGTGCGTGGGTAGCGCACGCCACTGCTGCTGCGCGGCGTTGTTGCGGATGAGTGGATGTACGGTCTGTTGCGCTTGACGTGCACTTCCCTTAGCCGGGCGCCAGGGCGCGCTCGGGTTGTCAGAGCGTCGGCAGGGCCGCGGCGCAGGAGCCACGGCAACGAGGGGGCGCGGGCTGTCAGCCCTTGACCGAGCCGATCAGCATGCCCTTGGCAAAGTGCTTCTGCAGGAACGGGTAGACCATCAGGATCGGCAGGGTGCCGACGACGACCGTGGCGAACCTGACGCCCTGCTCCGGCGGGACGTAGCTGGAGTCCAACTGGCCCACGGTGCTTGCCAGGTCGGTCGAGACGGTGACTTGGCGGACGAACATCTGCAGGGTCCACTTGTCCGTGTCGCTGAGGTAGAGCAGCGGTGACGTGAAGTCGTTCCAGATCGCCACGGCATAGAACAGGGCGAAGGTCGCCAGGATTGGCTTGGACAGGGGCAGCACGATCCGGAGGAACACCCCGATCTCGGTGCACCCGTCGATCCGCGCCGCCTCCTGAAGCTCCGCAGGGAGCTCCTGGAAGAAGTTCTTGATGATCACGAGGTAGAACGGGCTGATCGCCATCGGCAGGATCAGTGCCCAGTACGAGTCGAGCAGACCAAGTTGCCTCACCACGAGGAAGGTCGGAATCATCCCCCCGCTAAACACCATCGTGAAGACGATCAAGCTGAGGATGAGATTGCGCCCTGGCAGCCGGCGATGGGCCAGCGGGTAGGCCATGGTGGTCGTCAGGGCGAGCTGGACCAAGGTGCCGACGATCGTGACGCCGATCGTCACCAGGAGGCTGCGCAGGAAGGTGCCGGTCGAGAAGATGTAGCGGTACGAGGACAGGTCGATGTCATGGGGCCACAGGAAGAACGGGCGGGAGGCCAGTTCTGATTCTCCTGCGAAGGACCCGGCGATCACGTAGAGGAACGGCAGGACCGTGACGACGGCCAGCCCGATCAGCACCACGACGTTGGCCGTGTCGAAGATCCGGGAGCCGAGCGTCTTTTGGCCACTGGATCCCGGAGAGGGGCGCCTGCCTCTCTTGACTTCCCGTAGTACGGACGTTGCCTGCGAAGTCTGTGACATTGAGTGCTGCTGCCTGTCGGGGATATCGAGCTTGCTCACGACTCCGCCCTCCTCAGAAGAGGCCGCGCTGACCGAAGCGGCGCGCAATCCAGTTGGAACCGAAGACGAGAGCAACGCCGATGACAGCCTTGAACATCCCGACCGCGGTCGAGTAGCTGAAAGAGCCCTGTTCGATGCCGAGGGAGTAGACGTAGGTGTCGAACACCTCGGCCACAGGCCGGTTGAGACTGTTAATCATCAGATAGATCTGCTCGAAGCCGGTGTCGAGAAAGTTGCCCATCGAGAGGATGGCCATGACCACGACCGTGCTTGCGATGGCAGGCAGAGTGACATGCCACATCTGCTGCCATCGGTTGGCGCCATCCAGCTTGGCCGCCTCATAGAGGTTCGGGTCGACAGAGGTCAGGGCTGCCAGGTAGATGATCGTTCCCCAGCCGGTCGCCTTCCACAGCGACTGCAGGATGATCAGCGGCCGGAACCAGTCAGGGTCGGTGAGAAAGGCGACGTTCCCGCCGGTGAGGTCATTGACGAAGGAGGTGACCGCGCCGATGTCCAGGGCGAAGAGCAGGTAGGTCAGCGACGCGACGATGGTCCACGACAGGAAGTGCGGAATGTAGATCAGGGACTGGATCGAACGTTTGACGACCTGGACCCGCAGCTCGTTGAGCATCAGCGCCACGATGATGGGTGCAGGGAAGACGATCAGGATGTTGAGGGCTGCCAGGAAGAGGGTGTTTCCCATGATTCTGGGGAAATCCGGGCTGGAGAACAGTTCTTCGAAGTGCTGGAACCCTACCCAGGGACTGCCTGAGATGCCCAGGAAGGGAAGGTAGTCCTGGAAGGCGATGACCAGCCCGAACATGGGCAGGTACCGGAAGATGAGGAAGTAGAGCACTCCCGGTAGCAGCAGCAGGTACAGCCAGCGGTAGCGCCGTGCCCGCGCCCGCAACGGTGCCTTGGCCGTGGGCGGAGGGGTCTCGGGTGGTGCGATCTGCGTGGAGCTGACGCTCGTCCCTGTCATGGTGCTCACTGCTTCTGGGAGAGGTCGTTGATCTCAGAGACGATCTTGTCGCCGCCGGCCGTGTGCCATCGCTTGATCTCCGCGCGGTACCCCTTCTCGTCGATCTCGCCGGCGATGAACTTCACGCGGGCGTCGCCGATGATCTGGTTGAGCACCGCGCCCTGGGCGATTTCGGTCTTGGAGACCAGTCCGGCCGCTGCGTTGTGAACCGCAGTCTTAAGGTCGCGCTCGCGCAGCTCGTCCCGACGAGCGGACAGCTTCTTGAACCCGGGCGAGGACGGCTTGATCATCGGGACGGTCAGCCCCTTGCAGGCGGCGACCAGCTGGTTCAGCGGGCTGTAGGTGCCATTGGCTCCCACCTCGGCGCCCTTGATCGGGACGTAGTACTCCCCGTCCATCTCGTAGTTCGTTCCCTCGACCCCGAGGGAGAGGAGTTCTTGCCCCTTGGTGCTGTTCAGCTTGTTGAGGATGCGCAGGACGTCGTCGAGTTCCTGCTCAGTGCGCACGCTCTGGCGCGAGATGGCCAGGAAGCCGCTGTAGCCCGGAGTGGGGAAGGAATGCCGGGCCCCGTCCGGTCCGACGAGGTTGCCGGCGTTGGCGATGTAGGAGGCCCCCTTGCCGGGATCCTTGTTGTCGAATGCCGTGCTGTAGGTGAGCGCCGCGTCGTCGGTGACCACAGTGATTCCGCCCTTGCCGGTGAAGAATCTCTTGTCGAGATCGACCGTCGCAAGCGTGGCGAAGTCCGCGTTGAGAAGCCCGTCCTGCCGCATCGAGCGCAGGAACCGCTGGGCCTCGAAGAACTCCTCGGTGTCGAACGCCGGAACGAGTTTGCCGCCGCGCTCCCCCCAGCCGTTCGGGGCACCGAACCACGTCTCTAGGAACTCGTAGGGGCTGTCGAGGCCGTAGGTTCCGCCCCATTCCGAGAGCAGCAGCCCGGCGTTCTTCTGGCCGCCCGGGCGTTCTTTCACGAACGCTTCGGCTACGGTGCGAAGGTCGTCCACGGACTCGGGGACGTCCAGGCCGAGCTTGTCGAGCCAGTCCGCGCGGAAGAGGGCGGTCGCACGCATGGGGTCACGCCACCGGAAGATGCCGTACTGGCTGCCGTTGATGGACGCAGCCTGGGTGATCTTGGCGTCCCCCACCAGGTTCGGGTACTTGCGCAGCTTGTCGATGAGGTCCCAGAAGGCACCGGCCTGCGCCGACCGGACGAACGTGGCGTCCTTCTTGAGCATCGTCATGATCTGCGGCAGCTTGTCCGAGGCCAACGTGACGGTGACCTTGTCGGGGTAGTCGGCTGCAGGGACCCACGTCACGTTCAGGCGCCGGCCGATGAACTTCTCCAGTGCCTTCTGCGCTTTCCCCTTCGCGCTGGGTGCCGTCCCGAACAGGGGCAGCATGACGCTGAGCGCTCCGTCGCTTGCCCCGCCGCCCTCGTTGCTGCTGCACCCGGCGAGGGCCAGCCCGAGGCCCACGGAGCCGGCGAGGAAGGCGCGCCGGCTCCCTGTTGGTCCGATGAACTGCCTTTGCGTGCTGGTCATGTTGGCCTCCGTGGGTTGTGGGCGCAGGAGAAGACGAGGAGTCTGGGGGTGGGGGAGAGGGCTCAGGCAGCGAGGAAGGCTTCGTTCTGGGCGAAGCAGCGCAGGGTGAGCCAGGTAGACAGGTATAGCCAGGTGCCGACGGCGACGACGAGCGGCAGCAGGGTGATCTTGCTCGACGCGTAGACAGCAGCTGTGACCATGAGGAGTTGCAGCACAGAGAACACCGGCTTTCCCAGCGTCAGCCGCAGGCCGGTCAGTAGAAAGCGGGACCGGGGCACGTCGTAGTGGACGTACAGGCCGGGAAGCCAGGTGCACACAGTGCCCCCGACGATGAGTGCGGCAAGAGTGGCCAGCCGAGGCAAGGATGCGTCGGGGCCGGCGGCGGAGTACACGAGGTAGTTCCATCCCAGCACCGTGAGCATCCCTGCCAGGGGCAGGAGGGCCAGGTTGGCGCCGTAGAACTCGGAGCGCCAGGTCCGGATGAACGTTGCCACAGGGCGGTTCAGCCGACCCTCGCCGTGCTCTCGCACGCAGTGGGCGGCAGCAATGGTGGCCGGGGCGGTGCCCAGGACGACTCCGCCAAGCAGCGTGAACACAAGCCACAGCAGATTCAGCTGGACCATCAAGAAGACCACCGTGCACAGGTCATGAAGTCGAACTGTCCAGTGCTGGGCAGGCAACTCTGCCTGGGCAGACGGGGGGAGCACGCGCACGTCGCTCATGGGTCGTCCACCTCTTCGGGAAGGTACTTCGAGCTCTACGCTCCAGACAACGTATGGAAACACTTCCTTCTGTTGCCTTCGGCAGGAAACTAGACCGTTACAAACATGCGGTCAATGGCCTGAGTTAGGATCCGTGGATTCAGAAACATTCGGAAACATGTGTAGCATCACGGCCATGACGGAGAAGAAGCGAGTCACCGCCCGGGACGTGGCCGCAGTGGCAGGGGTGTCGCCCGGCACGGTCTCCAAGGCGTTGTCAGGGAAGGGGTCCGTGCACCCGGACACCCGCGAACGCATCGTTGAGGCCGCGCGCGGCCTTGGACTGCACAGCCTCGAAACCGCAAGGGATCTGACGGTCGGGCTCGTGACCCGAGATCCGTTCGACCGGCGCACGTCACCCGTGCTTCTCGGGGTGCTCGAGACCTTCACGGAGCACGACATCGCCTTCCTCGTGTGCGACGGCCGCGGCGATGCCATCCGTGAGCAGCACTTCGTGGAGTCCCTCAAGCGTCGCCGTGTCGACGGTATCCTCGTGGCCGGCGGCGGCAGCGGGAGCTTCTCCCGCCCCCCGCTGCGAGGAGTCGAAGGCATTCCCGTGGTGTACATGATGACGTCATCCACCGACCCGGACGACGTATCGGTGATCCCTGACAACCAGGGGGGCGCCGAACTCGCCGTTCGTCACCTGGTCTCCACCGGTCGCCGTCGCATCGCCTGCATCTTCGGCCCACGCCGAGAAGACGCCGCAAAGCTCAAGACGTCGGCGACTCGCAAGGCCTTGGCCGAGAACGGGCTCAAGCTGGTGGCTGAGCCGTTCTATGGCGATTGGAGTGAACAATGGGGGCGGCAGGCCGCGCTCCAGCTGATCCATAGCGGCGTCAGCGTCGACGGCATCGTCTGCGGTAACGACGTGATCGCCCGTGGTGCCACGAGTGCGCTCCAGGCTCTCGACATCGCGGTCCCCGAAGAGATCGGCGTCATCGGCTTCGACAACTGGAAGGTGATGGTAGAGGGGAACCGTCCGCGACTGTCGACCATCGACCTGAGCCTCTCGGAGGTCGGGAGGGCCGCGGCGGCACAGATGGTCAGAGCCCTACGCGGGGAAGAGGTCAAGAAGGGCCCCATCATCATCGAATGCCAACTTGTGCCGCATGAGTCCACAGCGCTCCCGTCTGATCCCGCACCTCGCCCACTCAATCGGTGAGGCATCGCACAAGAGCCGGCCGGGCACGGCGCGCGAGGACAGCCGTTCCGGCGCACCGCACGCTCGTGCCCGGGGCGGACCACCCGACGCATGGGGGCACGGCCGCGCCGCGGTCGGCCGGGCAGCTGACGATGGGCGTTTGCAGGGCCTTCCGCCAGCGCAGACCGCGCTTCGGAAGAGCGTCATCTGTCTTCCTGTTTTCCATGCCAGGCGGGGTGATGAGCCTCAACTGCAGCGGCCCTACGCTGCGGTGCGATCCGGCGTGCTGGCGCGGACCACGAGCTCAGCGTCCAGCAGGACCTGCCGCACTCGAGTCGGGGAGGAGGCCATCCGAAACGCCTGCGCGCCTGCTTCGATCAACGGCAAACGCACGGTGGTCAGAGCCGGCCGCACATCAGTGGCCCCCGGCCCATCTTCGAAGCCACTAATCGCAATGTCAGATCCCACAGACACCCCACGCCGACGCAGGGCCGTGGCAGCACCGAAGGCCACGGCATCGCTGGCGCAGACGAGTACGTCGCTGCCGTGCAGGTCAGTATCTGTGAGTGCCATGACGGCGCCGTAGCCGGCGTCCCGCGTGAGGTCCAAGGCCGCGGTCCGGTGCAATGCCACCCCTGCCTCGGCCAACGCGGACTCAACGCCGTCCACACGCCGGGTGATTGCTGGCCAGTGAGGCTCCCCGCTCAGGAGCAGCGGGTTTCGGTAGCCTCGGCGAACCAGCAGCCGGCCAAGGGCGTGTGCGCCCTGAAACTCGGAGAACATCACGCTGGGGGAGTCCAGCGTGTCAGTGCCGATCACCACCACCGGGATCCCCGCCAGCGTGTAGGCCTCCAGTTCCTTCAGGAACCGCAGCCGCTTGTTCTCATCGCCCACCGCAGGGTCCACCACGATGAGCCCTCCCGGCCGCTGACCGCGCAGGCTCCGCAACCGATCGAATTCCGCATCCGGGTAGGAGTCGATTGCCGTGACCGTCACCGCTATGCCAGACGCAGCAGCTTCGGCGATCACCCCATGGGCAATGCGAGCGAAGTACCGTTCCCGAATGTCGCGCACGACCAGCGCAACCGTGGGTGACAGCCTGCGGCCCACCGCCTGGGCGGTCACGTTGGCCTCATAGCCGAGGCGGCTGACGGCCTCCAGGACACGTTCACGTGTCTCGGGCCTCACCGTGCGGGTGCTGCCATTCAGGGTCCGGGACGCGGTGGCGACGGAAACCCCTGCTGCGCGGGCGATATCCGAGAGCGTTACCCGCTCCGGCTTAGTGCTCTCCGTCGGTCCCCCCGTCATGGGCGTACTCTAACCTCCCTAAGCATGGCCCCCCTTCCACATGACGCAGCCGGCTCCCAAGCGCACATCGCCCGCTCGCCGACACTCGCCGAAGTTGCGACTACCGCTGGTGTCAGCACGGCCACCGCGTCGCGGGTACTGCACGGCGGCAAAGCGGTGAGCAAGGCGCTCACGGACCGTGTTTTCAGCGCAGCGCGCGATCTGGGCTATGTCCCGGACAAGGCTGCCCAGGCCTTGCGCGGCCGGCGCGACGTCCTCGCGCTGCTCGCTGACGATGTCGGCTCCGAAGCCGTAGGTGCCATGGTGACAGCGCTGGAGCAGGCGGCGCACCGGCTGGATCTGGCGGCCACGGTGTCGGCCGCCGGAGGCGACCCCGACCGGCAACTGCAGTTGCTGAACACCGTCCGCGCGCTGCGTCCGAAGGCCTTGATCCTCACCGGTACGTGGTTGGTGGCGCCACAGATCCAGGCTGAGCTGAAGCACGCACTCAATGCCTACGAGCGAGACGGCGACAGCCGCGTCGTCATGATCGGCCGACCGCATACGCGATACCCGACCATCGGCTTTGACGACTACGGCGCCGGACTCGAGGTCGCCCAGCACATCGCTCGGCGCGCGCCGCGTTCGGTTGTCCTCCTCGGCGGCCCAGCGCATCACGACGCCTACCGGGACCGCTTGGGCGGCTTCCGTGAGGGACTCTCCGCAGCGAACGTGACAGACCTGCGTGTCGTGCACTGTCCCACCTCGCCTAGTGCTGTCGCGCGGGCCCTCACCGACGAGCTGGGCCGCAGCCGTCCTGACGCAGTACTCGCTGTGAACGACCGTGTCGCTACCGGGGCTCTGCACGCGCTGCAGGAAGCTGGCTTCGAGGTGCCTGGAGACGTTGCACTGACCGGCGTCGACGACATCCCGCTCGCCCAGGACCTTACTCCAGCCCTGACCACCATTGCGTTCCCCTTCGCCAGCGTGGGACGCGAGGCGGTGCGTTTGGCGACATCGGGCGACCTCGATGACATCCCCAGGCGCACCGTTCTCGGCGGTCGGCTCATCGTTCGGGAAAGCTGCGGCGTGATCGGGTGACGGCCAGCCCGGCTCGAGTGAACAGCACTGCTATACGACAGTTTCGCGGTCCACGACCCCGGCGGTCGGCCAGCCGTATGTGCCCCACATGGTCACCAGCGCCTTGGCTACCTGGTCTGCTACGGCGACAGCGCCCGTGAAGGAGAAATGCGTATCGTCGGCGCAACCGTCCGGGTAGAGCGGGTGCTCGCCGGGTGCGAAGTGAGTGAACAGGGCGCGTGATGCGGACTCGCCCAGTTCGCTGAGCAGCGAACTGGTCGTCCGCGTCAGGTCGATCAATGGAACACCCCGACGGCTGGCGAGATCCCGCACGGCCTGCGGATAGGCGCCATGCGTGGGGACCAACACGCCGTCTTCGAAGGCGCGCTCCGCCACGGGTGTGCAAAGGACGGGCTGGATGCCGTCGGCCAGGGCGTCATCTACCGCCTGCTCCAGGTAGCGAGAGTAGCCGTCGCTCGCTCCCAAGTCGCTGTGCTTGCGGTCATTGTGGCCGAACTGCAGCAGCACGACGTCTCCGGGTGCTGCCTCACGGAGCAGAGCTGACCATAGTCCTTCCTCTCGGTGACTGCGGGTCGTGGCGCCGCCCTTGGCCGTGTTGAGCACGGCGACCGTTCCAGCCGCAGGAAGAGCGGCCTGCAACCGGGTGTTCAAGGGAGCACCCAAGTGCGGACCCCATCCGGACATCGGGGTCTCGTGGGCGGGGCAGATGGCGACTGTTGAGTCTCCGGCGAGTAGCACCCGGGGCATGTGGGTCAACGAACAGTCCTTTCCCTGGAAGATTCATCCATCGTCTAGCAATCGATTTCCCGAAACTCTCCAACTTGAAGCCGCTAGAGGCAAGGCGAAGACCAGTTGCTGGTGTCACACCCTCGACAGCCCCTCGCCGCGCCACGTAGGTTGCAGGCAATCGATTTCCCTGCTTCTCGATGCTGGATGCCGAAGGTGAAGAGCGGGCATGGCGGAGGGCCGTTCCTGGCAGAGCTGGCGGGATCGCCTCCCGACAGATTCTGGCCGGGCACGGCGTCACCTCGCGGACGGCTCGTCGCAACCGCCCAGAGTGGTCGAGCTGACGATCGAGGATGTGTCGCCCCGGTGCCGGGAGCTTCGCGGCCGGGGGATCCACCGCGACAGGCAGCCCGAATGGCACGCCCGCTCGCGCTGAGACAGGGGCCCGGGGCCCAAGCCGCCGCTGTACGGCCTGCAGGTACCTCCTGCACAGCAATCAACATGAATCCACGCACAGTTATGTGAATCTGAGAGACCGCATGAGCATCTTCTTCATCTCCCATTTCCCGTACGCGAAGGGCTCGGACGGCGTCCGGCGCCTCGGCTACGGCGCCGACTACAACCCCGAGCAGTGGCCGCGGGAGGTGTGGGCGGACGACGTCCGGCTGATGCGCCAGGCCGGGGTGAACGTCGTCTCCCTCGCCATCTTCTCCTGGGCCAGGCTCCAGCCCACCGCCGACACCTGGGACTTCGACTGGCTCGACGAGATCACGGGCCTGCTGCACGCTGGCGGCATCGGCGTCGACCTGGCCACCGCCACCGCGTCACCGCCGCCGTGGCTGACCACCGCATACCCGGAGATCCTGCCGGTCACCGCGAGCGGCGAGACGCTGTGGCCCGGCGCCCGCCAGCACTGGCGGCCCACCTCACCCGTCTTCCGCGAGCACGCGCTGACCCTCGTCCGCAAGATAACCATCCGGTACGCCGACCATCCGGCGCTGGTCGCCTGGCACTTCAACAACGAGCTGGGCTGCCACAACGCCTACGACTACTCCGACGACGCCGCCCGCGCCTTCCGGGTCTGGCTGCGCCGCCGCTACACCACGCTCGACGCCCTCAACTGGGGCACGGCGTTCTGGTCCCAGCGCTACAGCGACTGGGACCAGCTCCTGCCGCCCCGGCTTGCCGCCTCGCACCCGAACCCGACGCAGCAGCTCGACTTCAAGCGCTTCTCCTCCGACGTGCTCAAGGACCATCTGCTGGCCGAGCGCGAGATCCTGCGCGAGCTCACCCCCGGCGTGCCCGTCACCACCAACTTTATGGTGGCCCAGAGCGTCAAGGGCATGGACTATGCGGACTGGGCGGGCGAGGTGGACTTCGTCGCCAACGACCACTACGTCGTCCCCAGCCCGCAGGACCGCGACGAGCTGTCCTTCTCCGCCAACCTCACCAGTGGCGTCGCGGGCCGCCGGCCCTGGTACCTGATGGAACACCCCACCAGTGCGGTGAACTGGCGGCCGGTCAACCTGGCCAAGCGGCCGGGGAGTTGGCGCGGGATGCGTTGCTGCACGTGGCGCACGGCGCCGACGCCGTCTGCTTCTTCCAGTGGCGCCAGTCGGTGGCGGGCGCCGAGAAGTATCACTCGGCGATGGTCCCGCACGCCGGTACCGACAGCGAACTCTTCGGTGATGTAGCCGAATTGGGATGCACCCTCGAAGCGCTGGCTTCGATCGCGGGCAGCGAGCGTGAACCCGCATCGGTGGCGATCCTCTTCGACTGGGACTCGTGGTGGGCGAGCGAGCAGGACTCGCACCCCATCTCGCGCCTCGACTATCACCGCGAGGCCCTCGACTGGTACTCGGCGCTCCTGCGCCTCGGCATCCGCGCCGACGTCGTGCCCGCGCACCGTACGGATCTTTCCGCCTACGGCCTTGTTATCGCTCCCGTCCTGCACGTCGTGCCGCAGACCCTCGTCGAGCAGCTGGCCCGGTATATTGAAGGCGGCGGTCACCTCGTGACCACGTATTTCTCTGGAATTGTCGACGAGAACGACCACGTCTGGCCCGGCGGCTACCCGGGCGCCCTGAGTGACCTCCTCGGCATCCGCATCGAGGAGTTCGGGCCGCTGCTCGACGGTGACACCGTCGGCCTGGGCAACGACTGCACCGGCAGCCTGTGGACCGACCGGATCTCCGTCACCGGCGCGAATGTCGAGGTCCTGGCGAGATACCGCACCGGCACGTACGCCTCCCGCCCCGCGGTCACCCGGCGCACGGGCCGGGGCTCGGCGGCGTACGTCTCCACACGCCTCGGCGTCGACGGCCTCGCCGCGCTGCTGCCCGGCCTGCTCGCACCGGCCGGGGTGACCAGCGAACTCCCGGCGGACGTGAGGGGGCTGGTGGAGCATGTTGTGCGCCGGGCCGCCGAGCATCGCTACCTCTTCCTGATCAACCGGAGCGACGAAGCAGTGGCCGTGCAGGACGTCCGCGACGAGCTGGTGCACGGGGTGATGGAGAACGGCCGGATCGCTTTGGGGCCGCGCAGGGTGGCAGTCCTCAAGCAGGCGCTGGGGGAGGGGCCGGCGGCGGAGGAGTAGAGGGATGCAGGCCGGGCTCAGTTCGTACGGGCGGGCTGCCACGTGTCCGCGGCGTCTTGTGAGCTCATAGGCAAGCGATTTCCCTCAGTCTTGGGTCATCGCGATGAGGTGATGAGACGTGCATCGAGCCTGATGCCGGTCGCCCTCGGCATGCCAGGTGGAAGGTGTGCCGTTAGATGACGAAAAGATCGGTTACGGACGCCGCGGCGAGCCGCGGTGAGCTCGTCGAGGTCATGGCAGCACGATCATCAGAGGTGTTCGATTGTGTTGGTTGGTGTGCGCAAGCCCTCGACAACTCGTCGAGGTACCGCGTAAGTTGCGCGGCAAGCGATTTCCCCCGCGGTGGCGAGCCGAAGACAACGACGCCGCGAACCATGACGGGACGAAGAAGGGAAGCCCCGATGTCCTGGTGGATATCCGGCGCACGCTCCACTCTGTTCACCGGCACCCTGGCCCTGCTGCTGGCGGCGGGCCCGGCCGGTCTGACACAGACCTCCGCAGCACCACGGGACGCCACCGCGCAGGCGACCGCAACGGCCCAGCCCGCGCCGACGGCGAGAACGCAGCTCGAGCGGCTGGACCGCGGGCTGACGGCCGCCACGACCGAGCAGGGCGTGTTCCTGAGCTGGCGCCTGCTGGGCAATGAAGCGACTGGGCACTCCGACACCGGCCTGACCGGCACCGACTTCGCGGTCTACCGCGACGGCAAGCGCCTGGCCACGGTGACCGACAGCACCAACTACCTGGACAGGGACGGCGACAAGAGCTCCACCTACCGCGTCGTCCCCCTCGTCGACGGCAAGCCGGTCGGCGCCGGAGACACCGTCACACCGTGGGACAAGGCGTACACCGACCTGCCGCTACAGAAGCCTGCCGACGGTGTCACCCCTGCCGGCCAGGCGTACTCCTACCGCGCCAACGACATGAGCGTCGGTGACGTGGACGGGGACGGCGCCCTCGAGTACGTCGTGAAGTGGGACCCCACCAACCAGAAGGACAACTCGCAGATCGGGTACACGGGCCAGGTCTACCTCGACACCTATGAGCTCGACGGCGCCCTCAAGTACCGCATCGACCTCGGCAAGAACATCCGGGCCGGCGCCCACTACACCCAGTTCCTCGTCTACGACTTCGACGGCGACGGCCGGTCAGAAATCATGATGAAGACGGCTCCCGGCACCCGCACCCTCAGCTACCGCAACAACAGGCCCACCGGCCAGCACTACATCACCATGCCTCGGGCAGACCTCAAGGCCGGCTACTCCCATGACGACGACTACCGCCTGTCCCCGCAGGGCTACTACGACCACGTCGTCGACATGTTCCGCCGCTGGGACAGCCAGCCGGAGGTCAAGTCCGGGCAATGGCCCGCCACGCTCGAAGAGGCCTTCGGGATCGACAAGCGCTATACCTACCCGCTGTCCGAGGCTGACGCACGCGCCCTGGCCGACTACTTCATCGACGTCTACGCGCCCTCCCGCAACAGCAACAACAAGCTGCGCACCTTTGAGGGCTTTGTTCTGTCCGGCCCTGAGTACCTGACGGTGTTCGCGGGCGACACGGGCAAGGAACTGCAGACCGTTCCCTACCAGCCCGGCCGCACCGACGACGGCCTGCGCTGGGGCGACTACGCCGCTGCGAAGATCGAGCCTGGCAACCGTGTCGACCGTGCCCTCGCAGGCGTGGCCTACCTCGACGGCACCCACCCCTCCGCCGTCTTCGCCCGCGGCTACTACACCCGCTCCACCGTCGTCAGCTACGACTGGGACGGCAAGCACCTCACCAAGCGGTGGATGGCCGACAGCGGCTGGACCCCCTCGACCAATCCCTTCGCCCAGATGGATCGCTTCGGCAGCGATCCCACCATGGGCACTCTGGCCGGACAGGGCTTCCACTCCATGAGCGCCGCGGACGTCGACGGCGACGGCAAGCAGGAAATCGTCTACGGATCAGCCACTCTCGACGACGATGGCTCCCTGCTGTACTCGTCCTCCGACGTCATGCCGCCGGGCAGCAGCGCACCCGGAGAAACCAAGCCCCTGGGCCACGGCGACGCCCTGCACGTCACCGACATCGATCCCGCCCGACCGGGCCTCGAGATCTACACCGCACACGAGAATACCGGCGCGCCCTACGGCATGGCCCTGCGCAAGGCCGAAGACGGCACTGCCCTATTCGGCAAGTTCGCCGGCAAGGACATCGGCCGCGCCATGGTCGGCGACATCCTCCCCGAACAACCCGGCCTTGAGGTGTGGTCGCCCCTGGGCCTCTACACGGCACAGGGCCAGAAGATCTCCGACGACATCCCCGGCACCAACCAGTCCATCAAGTGGGCCGCGGACATGACCACCCAGACGGTCCGCGGCTCCGGCGACAGCACCCCGGTCATCTCGGACTGGAAGCGTGGCACGGTGCTCACCGCGGACGGAACCCTGGCCAACAACTCCACCAAGGGCAACCCGAGCCTGGTCGCCGACGTGTTCGGCGACTGGCGCGAAGAACTGCTGATGCGCACCACAGACAGCAGCGCCATCCGTATCTACGAGAGCACCGACGTCACCCACCACAAGCTCTACACCCTCCTGCACGACCCGCAGTACCGGGCCGAGGTCGCGCGCCAGCAGACCGCCTACAACCAGCCCTCCTACACCAGCTTCTACCTCGCCTCCGACACCGACTGGGCCAAGGTCCCCCTCCCGCGCTACTGGGCTCCGGGCAGCTTCGACGGGCTGCGCGACCAGATCCGCGCCTACCAGGACACCAAGGACATCGCCCCGGTCACGGCCGCCGCCCTGCGCCTGCTCCTGCGCAACGGCGACAGCGACGTCCGCAACGGCAAGTTCCGGGCTGCCGCCGCAGCACTTACCTCGTGCGCCGCCGTTGGCCTGGACGCTCGGAGCGGGCGGATCAGCGCAACCGCCAACCAGGCCCTCACCCACGAAATCAAACTGCTGCGCGCCAGCCTTCCCAGCTCCTGACATCAACCCCGCGCCTCAACTGTCCGCCCCGGCCCAGGGCCGGGGCGGACCCGACCCGAAGGACTCCGCCCGTGGCTTTCGACGCCCCGGCCACGCTCACGCCGAGACCACTCGGAAGTACTGCGATCTCGATCAGCCCCCTCACGCTCGGCGCATCCAGCCTTGGACGCGACCACACCCGCCCGGCACGGTCGATGGCGACAGCCAGAGCAATGATCACGTCGGCCGGCATGGCGACAGACACCTCCAACAACTACGCCGGCGGACACAGCGAGACGCTCCTGGGGCAGGCCATCGCCGAGAACGGCGGCCTCGAACCAGGCCACATCCTGATCACCAAGGCCGATGCCGACCCCTCCACCCAGGCCTTCGACCGCGACCGCGTCTGGCGATCCTTCGAAGAGAGCAAAGCCCGCCTGGGACTGGACCGCATCCCCCTGCTGCACCTGCACGACCCCTACTCCGTCACGGTCGAGGCAGCCTTCGCCCGCCACGGCGCGGTTCAGGGGATGATCGAACTACGCGAACAGGGCCTGGTCGACGCCATCGGCATCGCCGCCGGCCCCCTCTCTCTGATGACCCGCTACGTCACCAGCGGAATCTTCGACGCACTGCTCACCCACAACCGGTACACCCTCATCGACCGGCGCGCCGAACCCCTGATCAGCGAAGCGGCCCAGCGGGGCATGGGTGTCTTCAACGCCGCCCCCTTCGGCGGCGGCATCCTGGCAGGCCAGCCCGGAACCCGCTACGCCTACCGGGAGAGCCCCAAGCCACTGTTGCAGTGGGTCACCCGCCTCACCGACCTCTGCAACCGCTGGGAAATCCCCCTCGCGGCCGCCGCACTGCACTTCTCCGTGCGCAACCCCTGCATCGATTCCACCGTCGTCGGCGTCAGTAGCCCCGAGCGCATCGCCGAGCTGCAACACCTGCAACACCTGACCGTTCCCGAAGCGTTCTGGACCACCCTGTCCGAACTGGGCACACCACCCTCCACCCTCAACGACTAGCCCCACCGCACAGCAGCACCAACACCGAAGGCAAGGAAGACCGTGAACCAGCACAGCCCTGTGGACCAGAACCCGACCGCGCCTCTCCCGGCCTCCAGCACGAGCACCGACCCCGGCCCCGACGTGGTGGGCGAGTTCGCCCCGCCGCCAGCGAGCCGGCCGCGGCGCCGCTACGCCGTGCTGGGCACCGGACACCGGGCCGGCATGTATGTCGCCGCCCTCACCGGCGACCACGCCGACGTCGGCGAGATCGTCGCGTGGCTGGACCCCAACCCCGCCCGGATCGACTACTACGACCAGCAGGTCGGACAGGCGCTGGGCCGCAACGCCGCCGCGCATCTGCCCCGCTACGCTCCCGACGCCCTCGAGCAGATGATCGCCGAGCAGCGCGTCGAGACAGTGATCGTCACCAGCCTCGACCGCACGCACGCCGAGATGGTCGACCGCAGCCTGCGCGCCGGCGCCGACGTTGTCGTGGAGAAGCCCCTGACCACCGACGCCGCCGGCTGCCGCCGTATCACCCAAGCCGTCGCCGACACCGGCAACGACGTCGTGATGACCTTCAACTACCGCTACGCCCCCCGCAATTCGACCCTGCGCCAGGTCATCGCTGCTGGAACGATCGGCGAGGTCACCAGCGTCCACTTCGAGTGGGTCCTGGACACCATGCACGGTGCCGACTACTTCCGCCGCTGGCACCGCGACAAGCCCAACTCCGGCGGCCTCCTTGTCCACAAGGCCAGCCACCACTTCGACCTCGTCAACTGGTGGATCGACGACGTACCCGAGCGCGTCTACGCCTCCGGCGCCCTGCGCTTCTACGGCGACGCCAACGCCACAGCACGCGCTATGGGCCCCCGCCCCGAGCGGGGCACCGGCGCTGGCGCCGACCCCTTCTCCCTCGACCTGCGCGACGACCCCCGCCTTCAGGCGCTCTACCTGGATGCCGAGCAACACGACGGATACCGCCGTGACCAGGATCCGTTCGCACCCGGAGTCACCATCGAGGACAACATGTCCGTCCTGGTCGACTACTCCCGCGGTGCCACCCTGACCTACTCGCTCAACGCCCACAGCCCGTGGGAGGGCTACCGGGTATCCGTCAACGGCACCCAAGGCCGCGCCGAACTCACTGTCGTCGAGCGCGGACACATTCAGCTCGCCGACGACGGCGACATCGCCCTCGACCCCTCCGCCACCGGCTCCGCCGCCGCGGTGGACCCCGTGCGCCCCGCCGAGCACCGTCTCATCGTGCAAAAGCACTGGCGTCGCGCCGAGGAAGTCGTCATCCCCGACGGTATCGGCGGGCACGGCGGCGGCGACGCCATCCTGCTCATGGACGTGTTCCGCCGTGACCTGCGCGTGCACCCCGACCCGCTGGGCCGCGCGGCCGACTACCTCGACGGCGCGCGCGCCGTCGCCGTAGGCGCTGCAGCCAACGAATCGATGCGCACTGGCGCCCCGGTCCGCATCGAAGACCTCCGCCTGGGCGTGCCCCTGGCCAAGGACGCGCACAAGTCCGTTCAGCCGGCCACCGCCTGACCGCACACTCCCACACCCGCTCCACCGAGCCCCAGGATCTGACATGCCAGCCACCCACCCCTGAAGGGTGTCTTTAGAGGCCGTTGTCCTATCGATCATGAGGACGGTTTTGATCGAACGGGATCCCTGGTCGGGTGGTCTTGGCCGGGTCGGTGCATGAAGGCAGGACCTCCGGTGCAGCACGAGGGTTGCGAAGCCAGCTCGAGTGCAGGGAGGTCCTGTTGTCCCAGTCTTGCGTCCCGGTCCCGGTCCCGTCCAACTCGCGTGTGTCGGCGTGCGATTGTCTCGCTCACCGGTTCGGGAACGCGGCCGACCGCCCTGAGCGGGTGCGGCGGTATCCCTCCGACATGACGGACGCGGAGTGGCGGGTGGTGCGCGAGGTGATGCCGGTCCCGACCTGGCTGGAGGGCCGGGGCGGACAGCCGGAGGGCTACTGCCACCGCCAGATGCTGGATGCCGTGCGGTACGTCACCGACAACGGAGTGAAATGGCGCGCGCTTCCGGCGGACTTCCCCGCGTGGGACCGGGTCTACGCATTCTTCCGCAGGTGGCGTACGAAGGGGCTGGCCCAGGAGTTCCATGGCCGGCTGCGGGAGAAGGTCCGCCAGGCCGAAGGGCGCCGGGCACAGCCGACGGCGGCGGTCATCGACTCGCAGTCCATCAAGGCGGCGGCCTCGGTGCCCGCGGTCTCGCGAGGCTACGACGGCGGCAAGAAAATCAACGGCAGGCGCCGGCACGTCATCACGGACTGTCTGGGCCTGCTGCTGATGGTGCTGGTGACGGCCGCCAACGTCACCGACCGCCAGGCCGCCCACATGATGCTGCCCCGCCTGCGCGAGCGGTTCGCCGCGATCACGCTGGTGTGGGCCGACAGCGGCTACCGCGGCCGACTCGTCGCTTGGGCGAAGGAGAAACTGCAGCTCACCCTGGAGATCGTGAAACGCTCGGACGACATGTCAGGGTTCGTGGTGCTGCCCAGACGGTGGGTAGTGGAGAGGACTTTGGGATGGCTGATGTGCTCGCGCCGCCTGGTGCGGGACTTCGAGACACTGCCCGCCTCCAGCGAGGCGTTCATCTACTTCTCGCAGGCCATGCTCCTCAGCCGCCGTCTCGCCCGACGCGCTTGTGGGCGCCGGGCCGAGCAGGGCCGGTGGGCAGCCGCCGCGTGAACCGGCCCGACGGCGACGCCGCAAGCCAGCCCCGCTCCGCCAGCCGCCTCGCCTTGCACCGCACCCCCTCAATCTTCCCGGGCACCAACTCCAGCCCAAGCCCGGCGGTGAGCTGCTTCGCCGAGAACCCCTCGCCTCCCCCCGCACCGGATTCCACCAGCTCGACGATCCGCCGGTAGTCCACCGAGAGCGCGTCCGCCCTCGCCGCCTCATGCCAGCGCGGCACGACGGACCCCACAACCGGAGCCGGAGCTTTCCCGGAAACGGCCGGCGCCTCGCGCACACCAGCATCGGATGCCTGCGCCTGTTCGCCCCCAGCAGCCAGGGCCTCGGCGAGTTCCACCCGGGCGATCACCCGCCGCTCCAACACAGCCTCGGCGTCAGCGAGTTCAACCGTCATCCGCTCCATGTCCGCGCGAAGCTCCTGCGCCCGCACCCGGGCAGCCGCTTCCCGCTCCTCCAGCAACCCCATCACCGACGGCATCGGTCATCTCCACATCACCGAGAACGAACTGATCGCCCGAACTCTCCCGCGGCGACACCGAGAACATGCCTGAACAGCGGAAACTCATTGCTCGCATCCGGAAAGACAACGGCCTCTTATTCCAATCAGGCTGCTGAGCTGGGCGTTTCCTGTGGAGGATGCGGCAGCCGAGGTGGCATGGTGTGGTACTCGTTGAGCAGTCCACCAAGTACCTGCTGGCGCCTGACCCTGGCAGAGGACAGGGGGATGACGTTCGGGTCGTCGTCGGGTGCTCGTAGGCCGAGGCTGCGGTGGGCTCGTCCCCCGTTGTAGTGCTCCGCGTACGTAGTGAGGACCGTGCGCAGGTGTCGTTCGCCAGTGATGAGGAGTCGGTCGGTGCATTCGGTGCGGGCTGTGCGTATCCATCGTTCGGCGAATGCGTTGGACCGTGGGCTTTGCGGCGGGGTCGGGATGACGGCTGTGCCGTTGCCGGCGAAGACGGCGTCGAACGCGGTGGTGAACTTGCTGTCCCGGTCACGGATGAGGAACCGGAAGCACTCAGCCCTCTCCTCGAGATCCATGAGCAGGTTGCGGGCGAGCTGGGTGACCCATGCGCCGGTCGGGTGGGCGGTGACACCCAGGACGTGAACGCGCCGGGTCTTGATCTCCATGACGAAGTAGACATAGAGACGTCTGAGGAAGACGGTCTCTACGTGCATGAAATCGCAAGTGAGCAGCGTGTGGGCTTGGGCTCGGAGGAAGGAGCGCCAGGTCTGCTGGGATGCGCGCTGCGGTGCGGGGGGTAGACCGGAGCGGCGCAGAACGCGTCGGATAGTCGCAGCGGCGACCCGATGACCAAGCCGACGCAACTCCCCTTGGATCCTGACGTACCCCCAGGTCGGGTTCTCTCGCGCCAGGCGCTGGATGAGCGCGACCGTCTCTTCCGGCAATGGTGGACGACCGGATCTGACCGCCGTCTGGCGCCACTTCCAGCGCACCAGACGGCGGTGCCAGGTCAGCAGTGTGCCCGGGGTGACCAGTCGATGGCGACGTAAGACGGGTGGCAGATGCCGTGCGAGAGCGGAGAGCACGGCACGATCAGCCCATGAGAGCCGCGGCCGCTGTACCTGCCGACGAAGCACAGCGACCTCATGACGAAGGGCAAGGATCTCGGCGTTGTTCGCGGCGGTCGAGCGGCCCAGCAACAGGAAGCAGCCCAGTAGTCGACAGAAGATCAGGTAAAGCAGTCGCAGACCCACGATCACTGATCATGCCCACACTTGGGCGATCGCAAAGCCCCAGGTCAACCACCATACGGCAATAAAGACACCCTT
>NZ_MUNE01000940.1 GCF_002154605.1 Streptomyces milbemycinicus
GGGGGCGTCGGCTCGGCGGCGGGCGCGGGGGCTCCGGCGGGTGCGCGGGCTCCGGCGGGTGCGCGGAAGAGGACGGCCGTCCACTGGAGGTAGTAGTAGAGCGCGATCACGACGTTCACGGCCATGACGACGGCGAGCCAGCCCAACCCCGCGTCCACGGCCGCCGAGAAGACGGTGACCTTGGCGAACAGGCCGATGACGCCGGGCGGCAGGCCGGCCAGGCAGAGCAGGAAGAAGCCGAGCGCGAGGGCGGCCAGGGGGCGGGAGGCGTACAGGCCGCGGTAGTCGCTGAGGCGGCCCGTGGGGTGGGTGCGCGACACCAGGGCGACGACCGCGAAGGCGCCTAGGTTCACGGCGGCGTACATCAGGGCGTACGCGACCGTGGAGCCGATGGCGTGGGCCGCGTCGCCGGAGGAGTCGGCGTACCCGGCCGCGGCGATGGGGACCAGCAGATAGCCCGCCTGGCCGACGGAGGACCAGGCCAGCAGGCGTACGGCGCTGTGCGCGCGCTCGGGGCGCTGGCGCAGCGCGGCGACGTTGCCCGCGGTCATGGTGAGCGCGGCCAGCACGGCGACGGCCGGGCCCCATACGTCGGCGTACGCGGGGAAGGCGAGGACGGTGACCAGGATGAGGCCGGAGAAGCCGACCGCCTTGCCGATGACGGAGAGGTACGCGGCCACCGGGATGGGGGCGCCGACGTAGGTGTCGGGGACCCAGAAGTGGAACGGCACGGCGGCGGTCTTGAAGGCGAAGCCCACCAGGGTGAGCACGACTCCGGCCTGGGCGAGCGTGTCCAGCCGCGGGTCGACGTGGCCGAGGGCGGCGGCGATCCGGGACAGGTGGAGACTGCCGGTGGCGGCGTAGACGAAGCTGACGCCCATCAGCATGACCGCGGTCGCGGTGACCGAGGAGAGGAAGAACTTGAGGGCGGCCTCGGAGGAGAGGCGGTCGCCGCGGCGCAGCCCCACGAGCGCGAAGGCCGGCAGGGAGGCGACCTCCAGGGCGACGACGAGGGTGGCGAGGTCGCGGGAGGCGGGCAGGAGGGCCGCGCCCGCGGCGGAGGACAGCAGCAGGAACCAGAATTCGCCGGCGGGAAGTTTGCCGCCCTCTGCGGCGGCCCCGGCGTCGGCGTCCCCGGCGGCCCCGGTGTCGCCGTCTCCGGCGTCCTTGGAGCCGCGGTTGTGGACCGTGCTCATGGACAGCAGGGCCGTCAGAAGGGCTCCGCCGAGCACCAGGAATTGGATGACGACGGCGAATTCGTCGGCCCTATAGCTGCATACGTCCGGGTCGGAGGTCAGACAGAAGGTGCTGCGGTCCCCGGCGCGGAGCGGCAGCAGGAGGAGCGCGGCCAGGGCCAGGCCCGCGGTCGCGAACCAGCCCAGGAGGGGTTTATTCCGCTCGGCGAGGAAGAGGTCGGCGACCAGGACGGCCAGGGCGGCAACAGCGGCGATGGTGGGCGGGGCGATCGCGAGCCAGTCGACGGACTGGACGTAGCCTCCGGCGAGCGCGGTCATCAGTGGCCTCCCGCGAGGAGTTGCTGCACGGCCGGGTCGGTGAGGCCGAGGAGGGCCGCGGGCCACAGTCCGCCGAGGACGGTGAGGGCGACCAGTGGGGTCCAGGCGGCGAATTCGTAGCCGCGTACGTCCGCCAGGGCGGGGCGGAGCGGCCCGGCGGGTGCCCCGGCGGCTCCGGCTCCCCCGGTTCCTCCGGCAGCCCCTGCGGCTCCGGTGGCTCCGGTTGCCCCCGCGGCCTCGCCGGGCCCGCCGGTGGCCCTATCCGTGGCCCCGCCGGCGGGGACGCCCGCGGGTGCGCCGGTGAGCGTTCCGCCCATCTCGGCCTCCGGGTGCTCGCCCATGCAGACACGGCGTACGACGACGAGCAGGTAGGCGGCGGTCAGCAGGGTGCCCAGGCCCGCGAGCGCCATGAAGGTGAGGAAAGCGGGGCGGCTGAGCCCGTCGGCGGGCTCGAACGCGCCGAACATGGCGAGCATCTCGCCCCAGAACCCGGCGAGCCCCGGCAGCCCCAGGGAGGCGACGGCGGCGAAGGCGACCAGTCCGCCCAGGCGCGGCGCCCGGCCGTACAGGGCCGCTCCGCCGGTGCCGGAGAGCTGGTCGAGGTCGGTGGTGCCGCAGCGGTCCTTGAGGGCGCCGACGAGGAAGAAGAGCAGGCCGGTGATCAGGCCGTGCGCGATGTTGGCGAACAGCGCGCCGTTGACCCCGGTGGGGGTGAGCGTGGCGATGCCGAGCAGGACGAAGCCCATATGGCCGACGGAGGAGTACGCGATCAGCCTCTTGAGGTCGCCCTTGGCCCCGGTGCGGGCCAGGGCGAGGCAGGCGAGGGAGCCGTAGATGATGCCGACGGCGGCGAAGGCGGCCAGGTAGGGCGCGAAGGTGTGGGCCCCTTCGGGTGCGATGGGCAGCACGATGCGCACCAGCCCGTACGTGCCCATCTTGAGCAGTACGCCCGCGAGGAGGACGGAGCCGACGGTGGGCGCGGCGGTGTGGGCATCCGGGAGCCAGCTGTGCAGGGGCCACATGGGGGCCTTGACGGCGAGGCCGACGCCGATGGAGAGGGCCGCGATCAGCTGGGTGGTGTGGCTGAGCTTGGCGCCATTGTCGGAGGCGAGTGCCACCATGTCGAAGGTGCCGCCCTTGAGCCCGACGAGGAGGAGGCCGAGCAGCATGATCACGGAGCCGAGCAGCGTGTAGAGGATGAACCTCCAGGCGGCGCGCTCGCGCCCGGCGCCGCCCCATCGGTTGATGAGGAAGTACATCGGGATGAGCACCGTCTCGAACGCCAGGAAGAACAGCATCAGGTCGAGGACGGCGAAGGAAGCCAGGGTGCCGGACTCCAGGAGCAGCAGCAGCGCGACGAACGCCTTCGGGGAGGGCCCGGCGGGCATGTTGAAGTAGCCGTAGAGGGCGCACAGGAAGGTCAGCAGCGCGGTCAGCACGAGGAGGGGGAGCGAGACGCCGTCCACGCCGAGGTGGATCCGGATGTCCAGCGCCGGGATCCAGCTGATGTCGGTCTGCGCCTGCATGGCGGCCGGGCGGTCGTGGTCGAAGCCCACGGCGAGCGCGATGGCGACGGCCAGGACGGCCCCGGTGACCGTGACGCCGTGGCGCAGCACGGCCTGGTCGGGGCCGCGGCCGCGCAGCCCGGGCGGGGCGGGGAGGAGCGCGGCGGCCGAGCCGAGGAGGGGCAGGACGATCAGGGCCGCGAGGAGCGACTGCAGGACGGTGTGGTTCACGGCTCAGGCTCCCGCTGCGACGAGGACGGCGACGGCCAGGACGAGCGAGCCCGCGAGCAGCGCGCCGAGGTAGGTCTGCACATTGCCGGTCTGGGCGCGCCGTACGGCCGCGCCGAGCAGACGGGGTACGCCGCCCGCGCCGCGCACATAGGTCTCCACGACCTCCCGGTCGAGGAAGCCGACGAGCCGGGCGGCGGCGCGCACCGGGCGGATGAACACCGCGGCGTACAGGGCGTCGAGGTGGAAGCCCGCCGCGGCGTGCCGGTGGAGCGGGCCGAGGAGGAGGCGGCCGGGGTCCGCCGGGTCGTGGGCCGCGGCGATATCGCCGTACGCGGGCTCGTGGGTGGCGATGGCCTCGGCCTCGGAGAGCGCGGGTTCGGCGTCCGGGTGGGCGGCCACGGCGCCCATCGGGATGCGGGCGGCCAGCGCCGTGGTGTGCCGCCAGGCTCCGTATGTGACGAGGACGCCGACGAGGGCGAGCCCGGTGCCCAGTACGGAGGTGGTGAGGGTCGGGGCGAGGGACCCGCCGTCGAACCAGTCCGGGAGGGCGCCGAAGGCGAGGCCGAACGCGGCGGCGGGGATGAAGAGCACCCATAGGACGGCGTTCATGACGGCGGGCTGGCGACCGTGGTCGGGGGCTTCGGTGCCCTTGCCGCGGAAGGCGAGCAGCCACAGCCTGACCGCGTAGCCGGCGGTGAGGAGGGCGGTGAGCAGCCCGGCGACCAGGACGGTCCAGCCGACGGCCGCCGGGACGGCCGGGGCGTGCCCGGTGGCCGCGTGCTCGGCCGCGCCGAGGACGGCCTCTTTGGAGAAGAAGCCCGCGAACGGCGGGATGGCGGCGAGCGCGAGCAGGGCGACCGTCATCGTCCAGTAGGCGTCGGGGATGCGCCCCGCCAGGCCGCTCATGCGCGACATCGCGGCCAGCGAGTTCGTCCCGGCCGCGTGGATGATCACGCCCGCGCCGAGGAAGAGCAGGGCCTTGAACGCACCGTGGGCCAGCAGGTGGAAGACGGCGGCGCCGCGGTTGTCGACGGCGAGCGCGCCGGTCATGTAGCCGAGCTGACCGACGGTCGAGTAGGCGAGTACGCGTTTGATGTCGTCCTGGGCCAGAGCCGCGAGCGCCGAGCCGACCATGGTGACCGCCGCCATGACCGCGAGCACGGCGAGGGCGGCGGCGGAGGACGCGAAGACGGGCAGCAGCCGGGCGATGAAGTAGACGCCGGCGGCGACCATGGTGGCGGCGTGGATCAGCGCGGAGACCGGGGTGGGACCGGCCATCGCGTCGGGCAGCCAGGTGTGCAGCGGGAACTGCGCCGACTTGCCCGCGACCCCGGCCAGCAGCAACAGCGCGATCAGGGTGGGATGGTCGAGTTGGAAGTGCGCGGCGGAGGAGGTCAGCTGGGTGTAGATGCGGCTGATGCGGAACGTACCGGCGTCGGCGCCGAGCGCGAAGATCCCGAAGAGGAACGGCACATCGCCGAGCTTGGTGACCAGGAACGCCTTGAGGGAGGCGGAGCGCGCGGCCGAGGTCTCCCAGTAGTGGCCGACCAGGAAGTACGAGCAGATGCCCATGATCTCCCAGCCGACCAGCAGCACGATCAGGTCGTCGGAGTAGACGACCAGCAGCATCGCGGCGGTGAAGAGGGAGACGAGCGCGGCGTAGGACGGGTAGCGCGGGTCGTCGCGCAGATAGCCGGTCGAGTAGATCTGCACACAGCACGCGACGACGCCGACGAGGACCGCTACCAGGGCGGCGAAGCCGTCGATGTGCAGCGCGAGATCGATGGGGAGCGAGCCGGTGTCGGTGAGCCGGGTCGCGGCGTCCAGCGCCCCCTTGCCGCCGCCCGATCCCCCGCCCTGCCGTACGGCGACGAGGACGGCGAGGGCGGCCGCGGCGACGGTCGGCAGCACGGCGAGGGGGCGTACGAAGCCGGGGGCGCGGCGGCCGAGCAGCAGTCCGGCGAGGGCGCCGAGGAAGGGCAGGAGGGGGACGAGGACGGCGGCGGTCGTGGTCGTCACGCGGTCTGCCTCCGGGCGGGGGTTCCCTGGTCAGCGCTGGTGTCGGCGTCGCTGTCGGCGCCGTTGTCAGTGGTGCCTGGCACGCTGTCATCGGTGGGCGGGGGCTCGGCGAGGCCCCGGAGCTTGTCGATGTCGGCGGTGCCGCGGTCGCGGTGGACGAGGAGGACGATGGCCAGCCCGATGCCGATCTCGGCGGCGGCGATGGCGATGACGAAGAGCGTGAGGGCCTGGCCCGCGTGCAGGGTGTCGCGGAGCCAGACGTCGAAGGCGACGAGGTTGAGGTTGACGGCGCCGAGCATCAGCTCGACGGACATCAGCACCAGGATCGCGTTGCGGCGGGCGAGGACGCCGTACAGGCCGGTGCAGAAGAGGAGGACGGCGAGCACGGCGGGGTAGGCGAGGTGCATCAGCCCTCCTTTTCGGCGGCGTCGGCGGCGGTGCGGGGGCCGGCGGTGCGGGAGCCGGCGGTGCGGGAGCCGTTGGCGCGGGAGCCGTTGGCGCGGGGGCCTTTTGTGCTGGGGCCGTTGGGGCGGGAGGACCCGTTGGCGCGGGGGCCGTTGGCGCCCGGGGTCCGCTGGGAGGAGCGCAGCCGGGAGAGCACGATCGCTCCGACGAGCGCGGCGAGCAGCAGCACCGACAGCGCCTCGAACGGCAGCACCCAGTGCCGGAAGAGGCTTACGCCGGTGACCTTGGTGGAGCCCTGCACCTCTCCGAGGTCGATCCAGGTGGCCCGGAAGGCGTCCACGACCACCCAGACCAGGGCGGCCGCGGAGGCCACGGCCACCGCGAGGGCGGCCGGGCGGTTGCCCGAATCGGCGTCAGGCGACCGCCCGATGGGCGCCTTGGTCAGCATCAGCCCGAACAGGATGAGGACGACGACGGAGCCGACGTAGATCAGCACCTGCACCCAGGCGATGAATTCCGCCGTGAGGAGCAGGAATTCGACCGCGAGCCCGCCGAGCGTGACCACCAGCCACAGCGCGGCGTGCACCAGCTGCTTGGTGGTGACGGTGACGACGGCCCCGCCCAGGGTCACCACCGCGACCAGAAGGAAGGTGATCTCCACACCGGTCGGTGACAGAAAACCGTGGCCGGCGGCCGCGAGCTGCGCCGCGGCAGTCATGACGCCGCTCCGTCCCGGCCGGAGGAGCCGGTGGGGCCATCGCCCTCCGCCGCGTCCTTGGCCTGCGCGGCCTGTGCTGCCTGTGCTGCCTCGGCCGCGGCGATCTTGTCGGCAGCCTTGCGGGCGGCGGCGATCTCCTTGGGCTCCTCGGCACTGGGGTCGAGCGCGGGCGGTGCGGGCACCGTCCACATCCACTCGCGGAGCTTGTCGCGCTCATGGGTGAGGTCGCGGATGTCCTCCTCCGCGTACTCGAACTCCGGCGACCAGAACAGCGCGTCGAAAGGACACACCTCGATGCAGATACCGCAGTACATGCACAGGGCGAAGTCGATGGCGAACCGATCCAGCACGTTGCGGCTGCGCTCACGCCCTCCGGGCGCGGCCGGCGGCACCGTCTCCTTATGGGAGTCGATATAGATGCACCAGTCCGGGCACTCGCGCGCGCACAGCATGCAGACCGTGCAGTTCTCCTCGAACAGACCGATGACGCCGCGCGTCCGGGGCGGCAGCTCGGGCTGGACGTCCGGGTACTGCGCGGTGTGCGCCTTCCGGGTCATCGTGCGCAGGGTGACGGCCAGACCCTTGGCCAGGCCGGAACCGGGGATGCCCATCAGGAGATCACCACCTTGACGACGCCGGTGAGGGCGATCTGGACCAGGGCGAGCGGGATGAGGCCGGTCCAGGCGAGCTTCTGCAGCTGGTCCTCGCGCAGCCGCGGATAGCTCACCCGCAGCCAGATCACCACGAAAGCGAGCACGGCCGTCTTCAGCAGCGTCCACACCCAGCCCAGGTCATGGGCGAACGGACCGTGCCAGCCGCCCAGGAACAGCACGGTGGTCAGCCCGCAGAGGATGACGATGCCCGCGTACTCGGCCAGCAGGAACAGCGCGAAGCGCAACCCGGTGTACTCGGTGTACGCGCCGAAGATGATCTCGGAGTCGGCGATGGGCGCGTCAAAGGGCGGCCGCTGCAGCTCGGCGAGCCCGGCCGTGAAGAACACCACCCCGCCCACGATCTGCCACGGCACCCACCACCACTCGAACGCGTCGAGGATGCCGGGCAGCGAGACCGTACCGGCGGCCATCGCCACGGACGCGGCGGCGAGCAGCATCGGCAGCTCGTACGCCATCAGCTGCGCGGCCGTACGCAACCCCCCGAGCAGGGAGAACTTGTTGGCCGACGCCCAGCCCGCCATGAGCGAGCCCAGCACGCCGACGCCCATCACGGCGAGCACAAAGAAGATACCGGCGTCGATGAACCGGCCGACGGTGCCGGGCCCGACCGGGATCGCGACCAGGACCAGCAGATACGGCAGCAGCGCGACAGCGGGCGCGAGCTGGAAGATCCGCCGGTCGGCCCCCGCCGGTACGACGTCTTCCTTCTGCGCGAACTTCACGCCGTCCGCGACCAGCTGTGCCCACCCGTGGAACCCACCCGCGTACATCGGCCCGAGCCGACCCTGCATATGGGCCATGACCTTGTGCTCGGTCTGTCCTACGACGAGAGGCAGTACGAGGAAGGCGACCAACAGCGCGAGCAGTCGCAGTGCGACGTCGAGGACGTCGTTCACGCGGTGCCTCCCGCCGGGTCGTCGGTGTTTGTGTCGGTGTTTGTGTGGGGTGCATCGGGCTCAGCGGGCGCGTCAGGCTCACCGGCGTCCTCGGCAGCAGCGGTCGCGCCGGGCGCGGACTCGGCGTCCTCCGATGCGGCTGCCGCACGGTCGGCCTCCGAGCGGGGCGGTTCGTCGGTGTCCGCGGCGGTGGTCGCTGTGCCGGCTTCCGCCGAGGCAGAGGAGCTGGAGCCCGTCGGCCCGCCCGTAGCAGCCGGTCGGGAGGCCTCCCGCCGCGGACACCGACGAAC
>NZ_MUNE01000941.1 GCF_002154605.1 Streptomyces milbemycinicus
GTGATGCACCACGGCCAGCAGCACGAACTCATCCGGCCCCAACACAAACAGCCGCACGCGCACCGGTAGATCGTTTGAGAGGTCAAATCCAGCGCCGACCTCCCTGACCAGCGCCTCGGCCAGCTCCTCTTCAGCGGCCTCAATCACCACGAGCGACGGTACGGACGCACCGGCATCAACGATGTGCTGATGGGGCTGGCCGTCGGCCTCCGGAAAGATCGTCCGCAGGCTCTCATGCCGCNNGCGGAGTGTTGTACGTGCCCGAGGGCCCTTCCATCTGCCCCAGAAACCACAGTCGGCGCTGCGCGAACGACACCGGCACCACCTCGGGCCGCACCCTTGCGGTCAACGGCAGCCGCACCAGATCCGCGCCCTGATCCAGATGCGCGTCCAGGCCGGCCACGGTCGGCGACTCGAAGAGAGCACGGATGCTCAATTCCACACCCAGGGCGCTGCGAATGCGACTGATCAGCCGAGTCGCGAGAAGCGAATGCCCGCCCAGCGCAAAGAAGTTGTCGTCGATTCCG
>NZ_MUNE01000942.1:0-428 GCF_002154605.1 Streptomyces milbemycinicus
AGACCGGCCACTTGGCGCCGGCGCGCGACCCCGCCGATCGCGCTGGTCCGTCAGGGAAAGGTCAGGGTCTGGGCGAGCAGCGTCACGAGGACGAGCACCGTGGGGAACAGCGCAAGGAACATGGCGAAGGTGTAGCCCATGATGTCGCGCGCCTTCAGACCGAGGATGGCGAGGGTGGGAAGCATCCAGAACGGCTGGAGCAGATTGGCGCTGGCCTCGCCGAGGTCGTACACCACGACCATCCACCCCTGGTTGACGTGGAGTTCGTTGGCCGCCCCGAGTACGTAGGGCGCCTCGACCACCCACTTGCCACCGCCGCTGGGTACGAACACCCCGAGCACACAGCTGTAAACACCGATGAGGGCCGGGTAGAGGTATTCGTTCGACACCGACACCAGCCAGTCGGCGATGGTCTGGTGCAGTCCGGT
>NZ_MUNE01000942.1:467-660 GCF_002154605.1 Streptomyces milbemycinicus
GGGCCAGCAGGATCAGAATCAGGTTGACGGTGTTCAGATCGAGCGCGTTGAGCGCATTGCCCTTGGCCTGGGTGAAGTGGCGGACCAGATACCACAGGCCCAGTACGAAGAGCGCGATCGTGAACGTCGGACTGAACTCGACCCACTCACCGGGGCGGCTGCGCCGGGAGCTGGGGCTCTCCGTACGGAGCGC
>NZ_MUNE01000943.1 GCF_002154605.1 Streptomyces milbemycinicus
GCAGGCCACCGCCGAGGTCCATCTGGCCATGGCCCGCGCGCTGCCCACCTCCCATCTGCGCCGCCCGCAGATCGAGCACCTCGCCGCCGCCATGTCCGAGCGCCTGGACTCGGCCGCCGCGGCCGTGCCCGCCCTCCACCCGTACCGTGCCGCACTGCACTCCGCGTACGAGGACCTGGCCGCGCTCGGCCGCGCCGGGCGCACCTGGACCGCCCAGCGCATCCACGGCGATCTGCACCTGGGCCAGGTGCTGCGGCGGACGGTCGAGGGCGCGGCGCGCTGGTCCCTCATCGACTTCGAGGGCGAGCCCTCGCGCCCCCTCGACGAGCGCCGTCGCCCCCAGCCGGCGGTGCGCGATATCGCGGGCATGCTCCGCTCGTTCGACTACGCGGCGGCCGTGGGCGGCCACGACAGCCCGCAGGACTGGGCCGGCCACTCCCGTGCCGCGTACTGCGCCGGCTACGCGGAGGCGTCCGGGACCGACCCGCGCGACGACCCGGAGCTGCTGCGGGCCCACGAGACCGACAAGGCGGTGTACGAGGTGGTCTACGAGGCCCGCCACCGCCCCGAGTGGCTGCCCGTCCCGATGTCCGCCATCCGCCGCCTGGCCGCGACCCGCACCTGATACGACGCACCCAGCCCCCTGGGAGGACACCCCCGTGACCGCACGTCCGCCGTCCGACCGGCCCCCGCACGACGCGCCCCCGTCCGACCCACCTCCGTATGGCCCGCCTCCGCATGGCCCGGAGCCGCACGACCCGCCGCCGCATGACCCGCCTTCGTCCGGCCTGACTCCGCACGACCTGACTCCGTCCGGCCCGCCTTCGTCCGGCCCGCCTCCGCATGACCCGCCGCTGTCCGGCCAGCCCTCGTCCGACGCGCCTCCGTACGCCCC
>NZ_MUNE01000944.1 GCF_002154605.1 Streptomyces milbemycinicus
CCAAGGTCGAGGCGGGCGGCCACCGCGTCGGCGAGAAGGGCTTCTTCTACGCCCCCACCGTCGTCTCGGGGCTCAAACAGGAGGACGAGATCATCCAGCAGGAGGTCTTCGGCCCGGTCATCACCGTCCAGTCCTTCACCGACGAGGTCCAGGCCCTCTCCTACGCCAACGGCGTGGAATACGCCCTGGCGTCGTCGGTATGGACCAAGGACCACGCGCGCGCCATGCGGATGTCCAAGGCCCTGGACTTCGGCTGCGTCTGGATCAACACCCACATCCCGCTGGTCGCCGAGATGCCGCACGGCGGCTTCAAGAAGTCCGGCTACGGCAAGGACCTGTCCGCGTACGGCTTCGAGGACTACACACGGATCAAGCACGTGATGACCTCGCTGGGCTGACGCCCGGCGGCCTCGGGGCACGCCCTCCCCTGTGTCCCGGGGTCGTCCGTATCGTTGAACTGTGCGGCTGCGCGTACATACGCGCGACAGGGGAGGAGCGGCACGATGACCGTCGAGTTGACCGAACGGATCGAGATGGCCGAGAGCGGCAAGGCTCGCTTGGACGACATGTTCGAGCTCTTGGAGCGGATGCTCCCCGAGGGATACCGGGCCGAGGTCGTCGAAGGGGCCATCTGCATGACGCCGCAGCGCACGACGCACTGGAACATCATTCGCAGGGTGCTGCGGCAGCTGGAGGACCGCTTCGGCGAGGACGCCGAGATCACCTCGGACGTGCGTATCGACTTCCCTGGCTACCTCAACGGCTTCTGCCCGGACTTGGCGAAGGTGGCCGAGGGAGCGGAGCCGGACGAGGACGACAGATGGTCCTATCGCGACGTCGAGTTCGTGCTGGAGGTCATCTCCCGGGGGACGGGCAGGAACGACTACGGCCCGAAGCGGGACACGTACGCCATGGCGGGTGTCCCGGTCTATCTGATCGCCGATCCCTACCAGCGGCAGTGCCATGTCTTCACGGAGCCGAAGGCCGATGAGTACCGCACCCAGCGGACGGTCGACTTCGGAGAACCGATCGACCTCACCGGTACAGTCGTCGACCTGGTCATCTCGACCGAGCACTTCCCTCACGACTGACCCCCAGCAGCGCGCACAGCGCCCCGATCCGGTTCGTCGTGATCGAGTCCACCCCCGCGCGCAGCAGCCGCGCCATGGACCGCCGGGTGTCCGCGGTCCAGGCGGAGACCAGCAGCCCGTCGGCGTGATTGCGGGCGACCAGCTCCGGGGAGACCAGCCCGAAGCGGTAGTTGAGCCAGCGTGGGCGCAGATCGGCGAGCAGCGTGGGGCGGGGCGGGGTCAGCGTGGTCCAGGTCAGGGCGAGCTCGGCGTCCGGGTCCTCGCCGCGCACGGCGTACATGGCCGCCGGACCGCCGCTGTAGTAGACGCGGCCGGCCGCCCCGGACTCGTGCACCTCGGTCACGGCGCAGTGCGTGGCCGAGGCGTCGGGGAGGTCGATCATGATGCGGGTCGAGTCGGCCGCGGCGAGGGCGTCGCGCAGCGTGGGCACGCCGCCGCCGGTCAGCCCCCGTACCTCGTTGCCGGTCAGCGCGGCGAGGGGGCGGTCGTGTCCCCACAGCCGCTTGAGGGTTGCGTCATGGAGCAGCATGGGGACGCCGTCCCCGGTCAGCCGCACATCGATCTCCACCGCACCGGCCCCCGCGAGCACCGCGGAGCGCACCGAGGCGAGGGTGTTCTCGCGGCACACATACGGGTCGCCGCGGTGGGCGACCGCCGTGCACGCCGTGGCCGGCGCGGTCATCGGCCCGCGGCCGCCGTGTAGGCGTCGATCTCGGCCGACAGCCGCGCCTTGCCCGCCGGGTCCAGGAAAGACGCCTCGACCGCGTTCTTCGCGAGCGCCGCGACGCCCGCCGCGTCCAGGTCCAGCAGCCGGGCCGCCACCGCGTACTCGGTGTTGAGGTCCGTGCCGAACATCGGCGGGTCGTCGCTGTTGATGGTCACCAGCACCCCGGCCTCGACCATCTCCCGCAGCGGGTGCTCGTCCAGCGTGGCGACCGCGCGGGTGGCGATGTTGGAGGTGGGGCAGACCTCGAGCGGGATCCGGTGCTCGGCGAGGTGTGCGAGCAGCTTCGGGTCGCGGGTGGCGCTGGTGCCGTGGCCGATACGCTCCGCGCGCAGCTCGGTGAGCGCGTCCCAGATGGTCTCGGGGCCGGTGGTCTCGCCCGCGTGCGGGACGCTGTGCAGCCCGGCCGCGATGGCGCGGTCGAAGTACGGCTTGAACTGGGGGCGCGGCACGCCGATCTCAGGTCCGCCGAGGCCGAAGCTGACCAGACCCGCCGGGCCCAGGTCACAGGCGATGCGGGCGGTCTCCTCGGCGGAGTTCAGACCCGCCTCGCCGGGGATGTCGAAGCACCAGCGCAGCACGGTGCCCAGCTCGGCCTCCGCCGCCTTACGGGCGTCCTCGATCGCCTCGACGAAGGCGACATCGGGGATGCCGCGCCGCGTGGAGCTGTACGGGGTGACGGTCAGCTCGGCGTAACGGATGTTCTGCCGGGCCATGTCGCGCGCTATCTCATAGGTGAGCAGCCGCACGTCGTCGGCGTCGCGGATCAGGTCGACGACGGAGAGGTAGACCTCGATGAAGTGCGCGAAGTCGCGGAAGACGAAGTAGTCGGCGAGGGCTTCGGGGTCGGCGGGGACCTTGGAGTCGGGGTGGCGGGCGGCGAGCTCGGCCACGATGCGCGGGGATGCCGAGCCGACGTGGTGCACATGCAGCTCCGCCTTGGGAAGGCCGGCGATGAAGGTGGTGAGATCGGTCAACGGATCCTCCGGGAGGCGGCCGGCTGCGACGGGCTCCGGTCATCGTAATCGGGTGTCGGGGAGGGGACGGCACGGGCCGTGACCGGGCCTGGGCACAGGCCGCCGGTAGGGGTTGGGCACAGGCCGTAGCATGGGCGGACATCACCTGGGGGAGAGCATGGCCGACCAGCCCGAGCAGTCCGACCAGCCTGAGCGTTCCGTACCGCCCGAGCAGTCCGACCAGCCTGCTCGGCCCGCACAGCCAAAGCTGCCCGAGCCGCGCGAGAGCGATCCGTGGGCCCCGCCGGAGCAGCGGGTGCCGCTGGACAAGCCGGCCGCGGGGCCCGCGGCGACCGAGCCGCCGGCGGCTGTCCCCCAGGCCGCCGCCCCGGCGGTCGGCGCGCCGCCGATACCGGGCGCGCCCCTCGTCCCGCCGCCGCCCCCGGTGCCTGGGCCCGGCCCGGCGATGGGGCCGGGCGCGGTGCCCCCGCCGCCTCAGGCGCCGACCGGCCCCGGCACACCGAGCGCTTACCAGCCCCCGCCCGGGCCGTACGGGGCGGGGCCGTACGCGCCCACCGGCTATGGTCAGACCGGATACGGCCAGACCGGGTACGGCCAGCCCGGCTACGCGCAGCCCGGCTACGGTCAGACCGGGTACGGCCAGCCGCCGTACGGAGCGCAGCCCGCCTACGGCTATCCGGGCTCCGGCTACCCGGGCCCGGCCTATGGGCCCGTCGCCTTCACCCCCGACAACGGCAACGGCACCGCCGCCCTGGTGCTGGGCATCGTCGGCACCGTCCTCTTCTTCAGCATCGTCTTCGGCGTCATCCTCGGCGTGCTCGCGATCGTCTTCGGGGTGCTCGGCCGCTCAAAGGCCCAGCGAGGCGAGGCCGACAACGGGGGACAGGCCCTGGCCGGACTCGTCCTCGGGGTGATCGCCGTGGTCGCGAGCGTCGTGATGATCTTCGTCTACATCGCGCAGGACGAGGACGACGACGACCCGTACGACCCGTACGCCCGCGGACCCGGCTACAGCGGTGCCGCCGTCGTGGTCGTGGACGCCCCGGACAACAGCCGCTGACGGGCCTCCATCAGCGCGAAGCCCAGCAGATTCAGCCCGCGCCAGCGAGCCGGGTCCTGAGCCCGCTCGTCGTCCGCCGCCAGCCCGATGCCCCATATGCGGTCCATCGGGCTGGCCTCCACCAACACCCGCGCCCCCGTCCCCAACAGATACTCGCGCAAGCGCGGATCCGCGCCGAACTTGTGCACGCTGCCCTGCACCACCAGCTCGAAGCGGTGCCGCTCCCACTCCGCCTGGTCGAAGCCGCGCACCGAACGGCCCGCGTCCTTGGCCTGCTTGGGACGGGCCGCCTCCAGCGCCCGCCGCTCGGCGTCCGCGTCGCCGAACAGCCGGGCCTTGCCCGCCATCATCCAATGCTCGGCCGTCGCATAACGGACACCGTCGACCACGAACTCCGAAGGCCACCACTGGCTGAAGCACCCGGGGCCCACACCACCGCCGTGCGGCGCGCGGTGGCCCCAGAACCACACGTACTTGAAGCGCTCGCCGTTCGCCGCCCGCTCGGTCAGCTCCACCACCGAACGCGGCCCGCCGTCCGTCGAAACCGAAACCGTCTCCCCGTTCGTCTCCATACTCGGATTTTCGCATCCGCCACTGACAGCGCGGAGAGAGAGCCGCCGCCATGGGTGGGCCCGAGGACCGGTCAGCCCATAACATTGCACGGCACTTCATCAGGAGGGGAGACAATCCATGTCCGCTACCAACCCACAGCCCGGCCCGTACGACCCGAACCAGTACGGCACGCCCCAGCCGCCCAACCAGCCCCCGCAGTACCCCGCCGGCTACCCGGCCCCGGGCCACCCCGCCGCGCCGCCCGTCTACCCGGGGGCCACCGGGATGCCCATGCAGCAGAGCAACGGCATGGGGACCGCCGCGCTGGTGTGCGGCATCATCGGGCTGGTGTGCGGGATCACCTACTTCCTGTGGGTCTTCGCCATCATCCTGGGCATCCTCGCGATCATCTTCGGCGCGGTCGGAAAGGGCAAGGTGGGCCGCGGCGAGGCCAACAACGGCGGCTCGGCCACCGCGGGCCTGGTCTGCGGAATCCTCGGCATGGTCATCCCGGCCATCTACCTGATGGCGCTCGACGCCGCGATCGACTCCGTCTTCTAGCCCGTTCGTTCAGTCCGATCTTTCAGCCCCTTCGTTCGGCCCGGTCATCAAACCGGTCCAAGGGGCCGGAATCGGTGGTGCCGGCACCGCCCCGACGGATCAGCGCTTCGCCGTGACGGGGCGGTCAGGCGACGGCGCGCGGTGACATCGCCGACATCGCTGACATCGCCCGCCGTCCGCGAGGCGGCGGCAGCAGGACCGGCCGACCGCCGGCCGACACCCCCGTAAGAGCACAGCGGATGGACGCACGGCACGAGCCCGAGAAGCTGTCGCCACCCCAGATCGCCGCGATACGGCGCAGCTTGACGAGCGGCCGTATGACCCTGACCCGCCGGTCGCTGCTGCGTGCCGGTGGCGCGGGCGCGCTTATAGCGGAACCTCGTCGTGATCGCGGGCCTGGCCACCCTCGCGTACCTCATCCTGCCCAACGTGGTCGTGCCGGCCTTCTCCTTCAACAAGCCCAACGGCCGCTTCAACTACACCTGGCAGCGGTTCTCCACTGACGCCTGGACGGACCCGTGCGGCGTCGCCGGCTTGTGCGGCTCCCTCGTGCTGAGCCTCCAGCTCGCGGTGTGGGCGACGCTCGGCGCCACCGTCCTGGGCACGCTGATTGCCTTCGTGCGC
Organism: Streptomyces milbemycinicus; assembly: GCF_002154605.1. Classification (GTDB taxonomy): domain Bacteria; phylum Actinomycetota; class Actinomycetes; order Streptomycetales; family Streptomycetaceae; genus Streptomyces; species Streptomyces milbemycinicus. Next base: position 5,590 of record NZ_MUNE01000944.1, read on the forward strand.
GCCCGCCACCGCTTCCGGGCGCGCGGCGCGGTGGGCAGCCTGGTCTTTCTGCCGCTGGCCATGCCCGAGGTCGTCATGGCCGCCTCGCCGGCCACCCTCTTCCTCAACGTGGGCGTCGAGCGGCTGCCGCACTTCCGGCCGGACTTCACGCCCAGTCCCCCGCCCGCAGCTCATGCGCCGCGCCACCCACGGTGACCTCGAGGATCCCGTCCAGCTTGCCGGGAGCCGCCGCAGGAGGAGCTGACGCGGGCTCTGGCTTCTCAGCGGCTCCGGTTTCTCCGCAGGAGCCCCCACACAGCCCACAGCAGACAGCCGGACAGACACCAGCTCCCGAACACGTCCAGCGGCCAGTGGTAGCCGCGCCGTACGAGCCCGATGCCCACGGCGAGGTTCAGCAGCGCCACCGCCCCGACGAGCGCGCGACGCGTCGGCAGATGCCGCAGATACGGGCACAGCAGCAGGACGGCCGCGCCGTAGGCGACCGCGGCGGTGGCGGCGTGGCCCGAGGGGTAGAAGCCGGAGCCGTCCGCGAGCGGGCCGGGCGGGCCGGGGCGGTCGACCAGGGCCTTGGCCGGGGCGACCAGGGCCGGGACCGCCGCCATCGCCACGGCGGC
>NZ_MUNE01000945.1 GCF_002154605.1 Streptomyces milbemycinicus
CGCGCTGCGGCTGCTGCTCTCCGACGACCGGTTCGCCGGTGAGCTCTCCGGGGGCAGCCTGCCCGTCCAGGACGCCATCGACGAGGTCCTGTGGACCGATCCGCCACTGGCCAACTTCGGGACCCGGTTCGCCCGCCACGACCTGGACCTGGCGGGCTTGCGGATCCGCCAGGGCGAGCCGATCCTCACCAGCTACGCCGCCGCCAACACCGACCCCGAGCTGATCTCCGACGGCCGGTTCGGCAACCGCGCCCACCTCGCCTGGAGCATCGGTGCCCACCGCTGCCCGGCCGAGAGCCCGGCGCGGGTGATCGCCTCGGTGGCCATCGAGAAGCTGCTCGACCGGCTCCCGGACATGGAACTGGCCGTTCCGGTCGACCAGTTGGCCTGGCGCACCGGTCCCTTCCACCGCGCGCTCACGGCGCTGCCCGTCCGCTTCCCCGTCACGGCCCGGCCCACGGCCGCAGCCGCCCCTGCGGCGGTCTCCGCGGCGGTCTCCCCGCCCGCCCCGGCGG
>NZ_MUNE01000946.1 GCF_002154605.1 Streptomyces milbemycinicus
GGGCGCGGGGGCGGTGGGGGAGTCGTGATCGGCACGTTCCTCTTTCCGGGCTGCGGCCGCTCACGGCCGCCGTTGGTGATCACAGCAGGCGAGCGTACCCTCGCGCGGGGCGACCGCCGGGCACCAGGCACCGAATCGTCAGTCGGCCGCCGGAACGGATAGGCTTTGAGCTGACACGCGACCTTCCCACAACAGCACACGCGGCCGAGGAGTCACCCGGATGAGCACCACCCAGAGCGAGAGGCTGCGCGGACTGCTGGAACCGCTCGTCAGCGCGCGGGACCTGGATCTGGAAGAGGTCGAGGTGACGCCGGCCGGGAAGCGGCGCGTGCTCCGTATCGTGGTGGACTCCGACGACGGCGTACAGCTGGACGCGTGTGCGGAGCTGAGCCGGGCGATCTCGCAGACGCTCGACGACACCGACGCGATGGGCCGGCACCCGTACGTTCTGGAAGTCACCTCTCCCGGCGCCGACCGGCCCCTGACCGAGCCGCGCCACTACCGCCGGGCCGCCGGCCGTCTGATGAAGGCGCGGCTGGCGGAGGGCGGCGAGCTGGTCGCGCGGATCACCGCGGTCGACGACGAGGGGCTCGACGTGGAGGTGCCGGGTGTGAAGGGGCGCAGGCCCACCGCCCGACGGCTGGCCTTCAAGGAGATCTCCAAGGCGCGCGTGGAGATCGAGTTCAACCGTAAGCCCGCTGAGCCCGCCGAGACCGCCGAGAAGGCCGCGGGCGCGAGCGACGAGAGCAAGGAGGAGGCGTAGCCGTGGACATCGACATGAGTGCCCTGCGGGGTCTGGTTCGGGAGAAGGAGATCTCGTTCGACCTGCTGGTCGAGGCGATCGAGTCGGCCCTCCTCATCGCCTACCACCGCACGGAGGGCAGCCGCCGCCGGGCCCGTGTGGAGCTGGACCGGGCGACCGGCCATGTGACGGTGTGGGCCAGGGAGGACGCCGAGGACCTGGCGGAGGGCGAGGAGCCCAGGGAGTTCGACGACACCCCCTCCGGTTTCGGCCGGATCGCCGCGATGACCGCCAAGCAGGTCATCCTGCAGCGGCTGCGGGACGCCGAGGAGGAGATCACCTTCGGCGAGTACGCGGGGCGGGAGGGCGATGTCGTCACGGGCGTCGTCCAGCAGGGCAAGGACCCGAAGAACGTCCTGGTGGACATCGGCAGGCTCGAGGCGATCCTGCCGGTGCAGGAGCAGGTCCCGGGCGAGGACTACGCGCACGGCACCCGGCTGCGCTCGTATGTCGTGCGCGTCGTCAAGGGCGTGCGCGGCCCGTCCGTCACCCTGTCGCGCACCCACCCGAACCTGGTGAAGAAGCTCTTCGCGCTCGAGGTGCCGGAGATCGCGGACGGCTCCGTGGAGATCGCGGCGATCGCGCGCGAGGCGGGTCACCGCACCAAGATCGCCGTTCGTTCCACTCGTTCGGGGCTGAATGCCAAGGGTGCGTGCATCGGCCCGATGGGCGGCCGGGTCCGCAGCGTGATGGCCGAGCTGCACGGCGAGAAGATCGACATCGTGGACTGGTCCGACGACCCGGCCGAGCTGGTGGCGAACGCGCTGTCACCGGCCCGGGTGAGCAAGGTCGAGGTGGTGGACATGGGGGCGCGCTCCGCGCGCGTCACCGTGCCGGACTACCAGCTCTCCCTCGCGATCGGGAAGGAAGGGCAGAACGCCCGGCTGGCTGCCCGGCTGACGGGCTGGAGGATCGATATCCGGCCCGATACGGAACAGCCCGCCGAGCAAGGCTGATTCACAGGACGGCCGTCCGGGATTCAGCCGAAAACATCTGGCTGTCCGATCACATCCCCCAAGGGGTGAGGTCGGCTCAGGGAGGTAGACTTAACCAGTGTCTGGCCGCACGCGTGCTTGCGCATGCCCTGAGAGAACCTGTGTGGGGTGCCGGGAGCGGGCGGCCAAGGACGATCTACTGCGGATCGTGACGGCCGAGGGCGCGTGCGTCCCCGACCGGCGCGGTACGCTGCCCGGTCGGGGTGCTTATGTGCATCCCACACGGGTCTGCCTCGACCTGGCGGTCCGCCGCCGGGCCTTTCCCCGGGCCTTCAGGGGGCCGGGGCCGCTCGACACCACGGCACTGCGCCGCTGCCTGCTCGGCGTGCTCGACATAGCGGCGCAGTGCCGTGGTGTCGAGCGGCCCCGGCCCCCTGAAGGCCCGGGGAAAGGCCCGGCGGCGGACCGCCAGGTCGAGGCAGACCCGTGTGGGATGCACATAAGCACCCCGACCGGGCAGCGTACCGCGCCGGTCGGGGACGCACGCGCCCTCGGCC
>NZ_MUNE01000947.1 GCF_002154605.1 Streptomyces milbemycinicus
CCGGCTGTGGATCCACGAGGGGGACCTGCATTCACTCCCTTCGGCCGACCATGTCATCCGCGGCACGGACCCGGTCGAGATCGGCCCGGGCGTCATCGCCCACCCGTTCCCCGGGCATACCGAGGGCAGCACGCTCTTCATCGCGGACGAGAAGTACTGCTTCACCGGCGACGCGTTCTTCTGGTCGAACTCCCAGCAGACGCTGGAAGTGGCTCACAGCGTCGTCTACGACTCGATCAAGACGCTCGCCGAGTCGGTGGCCCGCGGGGCCGAGGAGCTGACCTTCGAGTGGGTACTGCCGGGCCACGGCGATCTGCATCACCTCCCCGCCGACGAGATGAGGGAACGGATGCGCGGTCTCGGACGGCGCGCCGCGACATACCCCGCAGAGCCGATCGACTACGGGGCGGTCCGCTACTGACGGGCTGAACGCGGACCAACCCCGCCGGGGCCCAGGGGCGATCGCGAGGGCCCGCCCCTGGGCCCGACCGCCCCGGAAGCGTCCCCCCGCGGT
>NZ_MUNE01000948.1 GCF_002154605.1 Streptomyces milbemycinicus
AGCACGGCGGCCAGCCGCCCGGCCAGCGGCGAGAGCACGGCGACGCGGGGGCGCAGCCGGGTACGCGCGAACTCGTCGACCGGCTGGTCCGCGATCAGTCGGCCGCCGTCCAGGGTGAGGACCTGATCGGCGAGGCGGGTGACGCTCTCCGGGTCCTGTTCGGTGACGAGTACGGCACCGCCCTGCCCGGCGAACTGCCGCAGCAGGCCGTGCATCCAGACGGTCTCTCGGGCGGACAGACCGCGCGTGGGGGCGTCGAGGACGAGGGTGTGCGGGTCTCCGAGGAGAGCCGTGGCGAGGCCGAGGCGGCGCTCCATTCCGGCCGCCAGGTCGCCGATGCGCTCATCGGCCAGTTCGGTGAGGCCGACCACGTCCAGCACCACGTCCGCGCGGGCGGCGGGCACCCCGACGGCGGCTCCGAGCATCCTGAGGTGGCCGCGTGCGGTGCGGCCGGGGTGGCCGGGGACATCGTCCAGAAGGACCCCGATCTCCCGGGCCGGGCGCCGGATGCGGTGGAGCGGGCGGCCCCGGAAGAAGGCGGCGCCATGGCCCCGGTCGAGCTGGAGCAGAAGCCTCAGCGCGCTGGTCTTGCCCGCGCCGGGGGCGCCGAACAAGGCGGTCACGCGGCCCGGTGGAGCCTCGAAGGTGAGATCGTCGACGGCGGGCCGATGGTTACGGCGGGGGGTGCTGGTCAGCCCGGTGGCCTGGATCATGGCTTCTCCCGCGGGGCGTGGAACCGCTCGTGGCACGTGGGGACTGGTGACGTACCGGAGCACGGTAACCCGCTATGTCCTATTTCGTCGGCACCTACACCCCCTGTCGAGTCGTCGTGTCATGGGCCGTCACACCTCGGGACGAAGCATGGGCGGGTTGAGCAGCGTCGCACCCCCGGCCCGGAACAGCTGTGCGGGACGGCCACCCTGACGGGTCGTCGTACCGCCCGTGGGCACCAGGAATCCGGGCGTCCCGGTGACCTTCCGATGGAAGTTGCGCGGGTCGAGGGCCACTCCCCACACCGCCTCGTACACCCTGCGCAGCTCGCCGACCGTGAACTCCTGGGGGCAGAAAGCGGTGGCCAGCGAGGAGTACTCGATCTTGGAGCGGGCGCGCTCCACGCCGTCCGCGAGGATGCGGGCGTGGTCGAAGGCGAGCGGGGCGGCCTGCTCCGCGTCGCGGCTGAAGGTCCCGTCCTGGTCGAGCAGGGATTCGACCGGCGCCCAGCGCACGCTGTGCGCATCGCCTCCGGGCCGCGGCGCGGGGAGGTCCGGTGCGAGGGCGAGGTGGGCGACGCTCACCACCCGCATCCTGGGGTCGCGCTTGGGGTCTCCGTAGGTGGCGAGTTGTTCGAGATGGGCGGCGTTGGGAGGAGCCGGGACCGCTGGGTCGTGGGCGAGCAGCCCGGTCTCCTCGGCCAGTTCCCTGGCGGCCGCCGCGGTCAGGTCCTCGTCGGCCCGCACGAAACCGCCCGGCAGAGCCCAGCGCCCCTGGAAGGGCGGCTCGCCACGGCGGACGGCCAGCGCGCACAGCGCGTGCCGCCGGACCGTCAGTACGACCAGATCCACGGTGACGGCGAACGGCGGGAAGGCCGCTGGATCGTAGGGCATGTGGCGATCATAGTCGTCTTCCTGACGATAATCAGTCCCTTCAGAATGATCGTCGATGCTGCTGGAAGCGCTCCCGCCACGGCGACCTCGCCCGGGCTCAGTGGCGGCTGCGGGCCCCCCGCTGGCCGGGCCTGCGCCGCACCCGCATCCGCCCCGCCGGACGCGGCCCGGCCGCCTGCGCACCCGGGCTCTTGGCCCGGACACCGCGCGGCCGCCCGGGCCCGGCGGACCCCGACGACCCGCCGGACGCTCCGTCGGACGCCGTGGCCGCAGCGGCGCCAAGGCGCTCCAACTCCCCGCGCACCGCGGTCTGCAGGGCCCTGTCGACCCGCTCCTGGCGCAGCGAGCGGCGCAGCAGCTCCGGATCGAGCCCTTCGTTGCACGCCTGGTGCAGCAGCCTGGCGAACAGGTAATGGGGGTCGACGCACAGCGCGCGGCCGAGCGCGACGCGCGCCGCCGGCTCGTCCCCGAGCGACCAGGCGACCCAGCCCGCGAGGGTGAGCGGTGCCGCGGCGTGCTCTCCGTACGATCCGACGCAGCGGCGGGCCAGGGCACGCCACAGCCGCAGCGCCGCTTCCGCCTCCGGCCCTTCCATCCACTGCGCGGCCCGGTCGCGCGCCAGCCGGTCCTGCAGCCCGATGATGACCGCGGCCGCTTCCTCGTCGCCGATCAGCCCGTCGTCGCGGACGTCGGCCGCGACCGAGTCGGCGATCGGCGGTGCGGCGCGGAGCCGGGTCAGCATGCCTCCGACGAGGACGAGTGTCTCCTCGCGCACCGTCGCGCAGTCCGTGCCGCCCAGGATCCTGGGCACGAGCTCACTGCCCGCCGCGTCCAGCGCCCGCTCCTGCTCCTCGGCCCGGGGCGGGGCGAGCGGCGCGAGCCTGGCCTCCATCTCGCGCAGCGACCCGCGCACATGGATGCCCGCGTAGGTCGCCGCAGCCGCCATCACGGAGGTGCCGGGCAGGGTGAGCGGGACGCCTTCCGGCGGGCAGCAGCGCCGGTCGGGGCAGACATACGACCAGAACCGGCCGTCGGAGATGCACAGCGCTTCGAAGACCGGCACCTCCAGCCCGCCGCACGCGGTGCGCAGCCGCTGGGCGAGCGGCCGCAGGCGCTCCATCACGTCCTGCCCCGACTCGCCCTCGGCCGGCTCCTGGCACAGGAACAGCACCGTCCCGTCGGGCCGGCCCGCCCGCCGCTCGCTGCCCGTTACCAGGCACTCGGCGAGCTGGTCGCAGACCTCCGGCCACTCCTCGCTCGTCCGGGGAATGCCGAGCCTGAGGCGACCGCCGAAGCGGCCGCGTGGCCCGTGCAGTGCGATCATCACGATGCTGTCGTCCGGGTGGAACCCGAGGACGTAGGGCAGGGCGTCGGCGAGCTCGGCCGGGCTGCGGAGCGTGATCTGGTCATCGCCGGACAGGCCGGCCGCTTCGTTGTGTCGAGTCATGACCCGACGGTCTCCCAGCCGGGCCCGGCCCGCCAGGCCTGTGGATAACGTTATCCACAGGCCGGGGGCCTGGTTCGCGCGATGACGGTGGGATCGGGTTGCATGGGGGCATGAGCGACGAAGACCTGCGCATCGCGGCTGACCGCGTCCTGGCCCGCCTCGTCGGGGATCCCTCCGGCTCCGCCCGCCTGCGGGAGGACCAGTGGCGGGCGATCGAGGCGCTGGTCTCCCACCGCCGCCGGGCGCTGGTCGTGCAGCGCACGGGATGGGGCAAGTCCGCGGTGTATTTCGTCGCCACCTCCCTGCTGCGCGAGCGCGGCAGCGGCCCGACGGTGATCGTCTCCCCGCTGCTGGCGCTGATGCGCAACCAGGTCGAGGCCGCCTCGCGGGCCGGCATCCGCGCGCGCACGATCAATTCCGCCAACACCGAGGAGTGGGACACCATCCAGGCCGAGGTGGCCGCCGGTGAGGTGGATGTGCTGCTCGTCAGCCCCGAGCGGCTGAACAATCCCGACTTCCGGGATCAGGTGCTGCCCAAGCTCGCCGCGGCCACCGGCCTGCTGGTCGTCGACGAGGCACACTGCATCTCCGACTGGGGCCATGACTTCCGCCCCGACTACCGCAGGCTGCGCACCATGCTCGCCGACCTGCCGCCGGGCGTGCCCGTGCTGGCCACGACCGCGACTGCCAACGCGCGGGTGACCGCGGACGTCGCCGACCAGCTGGGCACGGGCGGGCCGCCGGCGGCGGACGGCTCCGGCGCGGACGGCTCGAGGGCGCTGGTGCTGCGCGGGCCGCTGGACCGGGAGAGCCTGAGCCTGGGTGTGCTGCGGCTGCCGGACGCGGCACACCGGCTGGCCTGGCTCGCCGACCATCTCCCCGAGCTCCCGGGCTCGGGGATCATTTACACCCTCACGGTCGCCGCGGCCGAGGAGGTGACCGCGTTCCTGCGGCAGCGCGGCCATACCGTCGCCTCCTACACCGGCAAGACGGAGAACGCCGACCGTCAGCAGGCCGAGGAGGATCTGCTGGGAAACCGGGTCAAGGCCCTGGTGGCCACCTCCGCGCTGGGGATGGGCTTCGACAAGCCGGATCTGGGCTTTGTGGTGCACCTGGGCTCGCCCTCCTCCCCCATCGCCTACTACCAGCAGGTCGGGCGGGCCGGGCGTGGCGTGGAGCACGCCGAGGTGCTGCTGCTGCCGGGCCGTGAGGACGAGGCCATCTGGCGTTATTTCGCCTCGCTCGCCTTCCCCTCCGAGGAGCAGGTGCGCCGCACGCTCGAGGTGCTGGTGGCGGCGGACCGGCCGGTGTCCCTGCCCGCGCTCGAGCCGCAGGTCGACCTGCGCCGCTCGCGCCTGGAGATCATGCTCAAGGTGCTGGACGTGGATGGCGCGGTCCGTCGGGTGCGCGGTGGCTGGACCGCGACGGGGCAGCCCTGGGCGTACGACGCGGAGCGCTACGCATGGGTGGCGCGGCAGCGGGAGTCCGAGCAGCAGGCGATGCGGGACTACGCCTCGGCGCCCGGCTGCCGTATGGAGTTCCTGCGGCGACAGCTGGACGACGAGGCGGCGGCGCCGTGCGGGCGCTGCGACAACTGTGCCGAGGCCCGGTTCACCGCCGAGGTGTCCGCGGCGTCACTGGAGGTGGCGCGTGGCGAGTTGGGGCGCCCCGGCGTCGAGGTGGAGCCGCGCCGTATGTGGCCGACCGGACTGCCCGCGGTCGGCGTCGAGCTCAAGGGCCGTATCCCGGCGGGTGAGCAGGCGGCCCCCGGGCGGGCGCTCGGCCGCCTCTCCGACATCGGCTGGGGAAACCGGCTGCGGCCGCTGCTCGCCCCGCAAAACCCGGACGAGCCGGTTCCGGACGATGTGGCCGACGCCGTGGTGACGGTGCTCGCCGACTGGGCCAAGGGGCCCGGCGGCTGGGCTTCGGGGGCGCCGGACGCTCCGGCCCGTCCGGTCGGCGTGGTCACGGTGGCCTCGCGCACCCGGCCGCGGCTGATCCAGACCCTGGGCGAGCGGATCGCCTCCGTCGGCCGGATGCCCCTGCTCGGTGCGGTCTCCTACCTCGATGCCGGGGCCGACACCCGAGTGCCGCGCACCAACAGCGCCCAGCGGCTGCGGGCGCTGCACGGCGCGCTGACGGTGCCGCCCGCACTGGCCGAGGCGCTCGGGCAGGCCTCGGGGCCGGTGCTCCTCGTCGACGATCTGGCGGACACCGGCTGGACGCTGGCGGTGGCCGCCCGGCTGCTCCGCCGGGCCGGGGCGGAGGCGGTCTTTCCGCTGGTCCTCGCGGTGCAGGGATGACCGCAGCCGCAGGTGAGGGCGGCTCGCGGAATATTGGCGGCGGACCGACCCAAATCGGTCGGGTGTGCCAATTGCTCGTTGCCGCGCGCCAGTACGACCGCAAGAATTGAAGCAGTTCCCTGCTTCCGGGCCACCTGTGGTGCGCCGGAGCCGTGTCGTGGTGTGCGCCCATGCCCGACCGTCGCACGGACCGTGGGCGCGCAGACGAAGGGAGGACCGTGACCTTCGGCTTCGCTCCGTCGCCGGCCACCGATCACGTTTCCGGGCTGGGCCGGCTGCTCGAGCCCGCAGAGTGGGCCGCCGCCGGCATTCCGCTGCTGCGCAATCCGCGTGAGGTCGTCACCGGCCTGCACAGCCGCCATCTGCCCACACCCTCGACGGCCGTGGTCGCGGTCCTCGATCCGGAGGAGCGGCTGGCGGCCAGCGCCTCGTTCACCCGGCGCCGCTCCTGGGCCGCCGACGGCTGGGAGTTCCGAAACGCGCTGCTGGCCCAGCTCCGCCGGGTCATTCCGCACGATCTGCGGCGCCGCACACCGGTCCGTACCGCCGTGCTGCTCTACTGCCGGGACGGCGAGAGCCAGTGGACGGAGGAGGACGGCGCCTGGATGTGGGGCCTGCGCGATGCCTGCACCCTGCACGGGCTGCGCTGCGGCGCCTACATCACGCTGACCCGGGCGGGCTGGCAGGTGCTGGGCGAAGGGCGGGGCGGCCGTCGGCCGCACTCCGCCTCCCGCCACAGCGGCCTCGGCTTCGGCACCACCACCGCCGACAGCGTCACGGCGGCGGTACCACACCCCCACGGTGAAGCGCGCGAGGCGCTGCGCCGCTCCGCAGCCGTGTGAGCGGCCGCGCGGTCCGACGCCCGCGGTGCGCGATCAGACGCCCGCGGTCATGAAGGTGTTGATCCGCTCGGAGTCGCCGCAGACGATCAGCAGCGTTCCGGCCCGGCGCATCGCCTCGGGCAGTGCGCCGGCGACGGTGTCGTCGCCTCCCCCGTTGACCGCGACGACCACGACCGGGCGGGCCGTGACGCGACGGGCAGCGGTGGCGGCGTAGAAGACATCGTCACCGGCGTCCTGCTGCGCCCAGTAGGACGCCTCGCCGAAGGACAGCTCATGCGCCGCCCACGGATGCTGTTCCCCGGTGGTCAGCACCAGGATTTCGCCGGGCGCCCGGCCGGAGTCCAGCAGCAGGTCGACGGCCTCGTCCGCCGCGTCCAGGGCCCCCTCCGGCGAGGCGGGGATCAGCTGGAGCTGCGGACCGGCAGGCTTCGCGGAAGAGACGGGCGGCGCGGGCTTGACCGCACCGGCGGGCGGACCGGGCCTGGCCACGTCACCAGCGGTGCGCTGGGCCGGGGCCGGG
>NZ_MUNE01000949.1:0-366 GCF_002154605.1 Streptomyces milbemycinicus
CTCCACAGGTCCACGCCGTCGTCGCTGTTGTTGAACGCCCGGACTCCGCTGATCACATTGCCGTCGCCGGAGCCGTGGGTGATGGCTATGCCGTCCGCCTGCTTGCCGCCGGTGGCGTCGTCGTGGTTGTCGTACGAGTCCAGGTTGCGGATGACGTTGTTGTCGCTGCCCTTGCCGCGCAGCGTGAGCCCGGTGTCGCCGTTGCCGTGGGTGGAGAGGTTGTCGAAGACGGTGCGCGCGCAGGAGTTGCAGACCAGGCCGCCGCCGGGGGCGTTGCGGAATTCCATGCCCGAGACGGTCCAGTAGTCGGCGCGGAGCGAGAGCAGCGAGGAGCCGGTGGAGAGCCGCGAGCCGTCGACCCGGACC
>NZ_MUNE01000949.1:371-958 GCF_002154605.1 Streptomyces milbemycinicus
GGCGGGGTAGTAGGTGCCGCCACGCACCTCGATGACGGTGCCCGCCTTCGCGACCGAGAAGGCCTTCTCCAGCGTGCGGTACGGGGATTCGAGCGAGCCCGAAGCGCTGTCGTCGCCCCGGGGGGACACATACACGGTCGACGCCACCGCGCTCGCGCCTTCGGGCGCCGCCGTCAGATAGACGCCCGCCACGGCCGATGCCACGATGACGGCGCTGCCCAGCGGCAGCGTACGGTCCTTCCGTCGGCGGTGGCGACCGCGCTTGCGCCTCAGCCCCATGGCAACTCCTGTTCTGCGTCGAGGGAACGGGCCGGGGGATCCTGGTCCGACCCATTCCAAGCTGTAGTTGCCGCCAACCCCAGCTTAGGTTGCCGCGCACTCGCGAATTCTTAGATTACGAAATCGGGATGGTCGCACGAGATGCCGGAGCAAACCTTGATCATTTCGTGCCCGGAGAAGCCTCCTCACCGGTCAAAGGCGGTCAGGCTGCATACAGAACCCCAGTTATAGTAGCTTCAGGCAACCACCTTCCCGATCGAGGCCCAGGAGGCCCGAGATGCAGCCGCGCAGCCCCAGCCGCACCGCCG
>NZ_MUNE01000949.1:1007-1436 GCF_002154605.1 Streptomyces milbemycinicus
GCCCGCACCGCGCCCGGGCGCCGGCGCTTCCGGCTGTTCATCGCCGCCCGCTCGCGCTTCGCCGAGGACCGTCTGGCCGCCGCCGTCGCACGCGGCGTACGCCAACTCGTGGTCCTCGGGGCCGGACTGGACACCTTCGCCTACCGCAATCCGCACGAGGCCGCCGGTCTCGCGGTCTTCGAGGTGGACCACCCGGCCACCCAGGAGTGGAAGCGCGAGCGCCTGTCCGGCGCCGGCATCCCGCTGCCGCCGTCGCTGACCTTCGCACCGGTCGACTTCGAACGGGAGAGTCTGGGCGAGGGCCTGGCGGCGGCCGGATTCGACCCGGCGCGACCGGCGTTCTTCAGCTGGCTGGGCGTGGTGCCGTATCTGACCCGTGAGGCGGTGTTCGGCACGCTCGGCTACCTCGCGGGCCTCCCCGGCGGCGCG
>NZ_MUNE01000949.1:1461-1671 GCF_002154605.1 Streptomyces milbemycinicus
CTTCCTGAGCTACTTCGCGCCCGAGCAACTGGCGGCGGACCTGCGGGAGGCGGGCTTCGCGGCGGTGGAGGACCTGGACGCGGTCCGGCTCCTGGCCCGTTACGCCGACCAGTGCGACGGGGCCCCGGGCGAACGCGAACGCCGCTCGACGGCACACGTACTGCGGATCGCGGCGTGACTTTGCGGTGAACATGAGACACGGACACGCCG
>NZ_MUNE01000095.1 GCF_002154605.1 Streptomyces milbemycinicus
CCCGCGGACGGCCGCGCCGTCCGCTCGCCCGCCAGCCGCTGGACCAGCGCCTCGCGCGTGGCGGCGTCGGCGCCCTGCCGGGCGAGCTGGTCGCATACGAACCGCTCGCGCAGCCTGCGCCGGGTGGGCGCGTCCTCGGTCGCGCGCGAGGTGTCCAGATAGACGCAGGCCCAGGGACCCGGGCTGTCGAACAGCGGCTTCAGGAATCCAACATCCATGACCTCCCCCATCCCGGGGAAACGCACGAGAGCCGGGGCGCACCCGGAGGAATCCGGAGCCCCCGCCCCGTTCCTGAACCCCAGGATCCCTCCACCGGTCCCCGAGCGCCAGGCACGTCCGGGCGCGCCATCGACGAGCTGTCCCGCCTGAGAGATATCCCGTAATGCCAGGTCAAACGTGTTTTCCTGTGGGCAGTCGCGGGTCTGTGGTCAGCCGTTGATCTCCAGTTTCAGGTTGTGCAGGGCGGCGATGCCGGCGACGGCGTGGTTGATCCCTTCTCCTTTGCGGCGGCACTGGCGGAGAACCTGGTGGTCCTTGAGGCGTGCGAGGGTGTGTTCGGCGACGGCGCGGCGCTTGCAGAACCGCCGGTAGGCCCGGTCCTTGATGATCTTCCGGTCAAGCCGCGCCGAGGCGAGCGGATCCGCTCGATCCC
>NZ_MUNE01000950.1 GCF_002154605.1 Streptomyces milbemycinicus
GTTCCAGGCGTCGGGGAAGGGGGAGCCGCCGGGGGTGAGGAGGTTCGTCGTCTCGTCGCAGGCCAGGATCGCGATCAGCCACCGCCGTACGGCCCGGTGGAAGTCCGGGGTCAGCGGGGCCGGGGCGAGCAGCCAGTCGCGGCACTGGCCGCTGACGGCGCGCCGGTAGCCGCTCTCGTCGTAGCGGAGCCAGGGCGCCTCGGGGGTGATGGGGTGCAGTCCGTATCCGCGCGCGACCAGCGGGGTCAGGGCGCGGCGCAGGGCGTCGTGGTCGGCGCTGGGCAGCAGTTCGCAGACGATCCAGGGGCGGTGGCGGTCGACGGTGCGCAGCGCGCCCTCCAGCACGGCCGCCTCGAAGGTCTCCACGTCGATCTTGACGAGGTACGGGGCGGCGTCCCGCTCCGCCGTGAAGGCGTCGACGGTGGTGACCGGGACGCGTACCGAGCCGCTGTGTCTGCGGTGCGCGCTGTTCAGCGAGTTCGAGGACTCCGTCTTCTCTGACAGATACAGCTCGGCGGTCCCGGGCGCCGAGGAGACCGCGGACTCCACCACCTCGTAGGACAGCCGGTTGGACGCGCGGATGCGGCGGCAGAGCCCTGCGGTGTCCGGCGTCGGTTCGAACGCGTACGTCCACAGCCTGCCGCGCCCGTAGACCGCGCTGATCAGCGCCGAGTACAGCCCGATATGCGCGCCGATGTCGTACACCGCGCTGCCCGTCGGCGCCCGCTGGGCCAGGGCCAGCAGGGTGGCCTGTGTGGTCGGCTCGTATCCGGCGAGCCCCGCCCGGCGCAACTGCCGCTGCACCGCCGTCTGTTTGCGGCTGAGCACGTTCAGCGCCCGCGGATAGGGGCCCTCGGCGGCGATGACGTCCGGATTCAGCGGGAGGGTGATGGCGAGGGGCATGGCTGACGGGCCTCCTGACGGGCGATGGCCCGCTCCAGCGGGCTGGGGACCGGGAAGTAGGCGTCGAGGAAGGGGCGGAGCAGCGCCAGCTGGTCCGCGAGATCCCGCTCGCACGAGACCGTGTCGTTGAGGCAGAACGCCTGGCGGTGCCGGGACCGCAGCAGCCGGGCCAGCCGGGCCGGGATACCGGGCTGGGCCAGGTCGAAGTAGTCGTAGCGCAGCGGCGCGGGGACGGCCCGGCCGGTCAGGAAGGCGTAGTAGTGGTGGAGCGCGGAGGGCAGCGAGATGTCCGAGACGCTGCGCACCCGGCTGGCCATGGTGGTGCGGTACGGGCCGGGGAACTCGCGCTCGATCTCGGCGAGGACGCTTCTGCGCAGCGCGTGCGGGGTGTGCTTGAGCTTCTGGGTGACCGTCGTCCCGAACCGGCCCTCCAGCAGCGCCCGGTTGTTCTTCCCGGCCGCCGAGACCGGGACGTCGCCGGGGTGGGTGGGGCCGAGCGGGATCAGGGCGCGGGAGAGGAAGAACTTCGTCATGCCGTTGGCCAGGAAGAAGTCCTGGGGGGTCACCGGCGAGCCGAGGAATACATCGTCGTTGAAGTACAGGAAGTGCTCGGCCAGCCCGTCGATGTGGTGCAGCCGGGTCTCGATGGCCTGGGAGTTGAAGGTGGGCAGGGCCCGCGGGTCGTCGAAGATGTCGCGGTGGTCGACGACGGTGATCCCGGGGTGCGCGCCGGCCAGCCACGGCGGCACCTGGTCGTCGGTCACCAGATAGATATGGCGCACCCAGGGGGCGTACATATGCAGGGAGCGCAGGGAGTAGCGCAGCTCGTCCCGGTTGGCGTAGCGGGCCTCGTTGGCCGCCTGCTCGTGGTACGGCCCGGCCGCGTCGTCGCCTTCGGCCGTCCACTCGGCGCGGCGGCTGCGCCACGCTGGGTCGGCGCCGTCGACCCAGGTGTAGACGACGTCGATGGGGAAGCGGACCTCGTCGGGCAGGCGGGTGGTGAACTCGGGGCGGGTACGCAGCAGCGGCCCGGGCTGCCACCCCTCGGCGGGGGCCAGCCGGGTGAACAGATGGCCCGGAGCGTGTACGGCGGTGCAGGCGGCGGGCACGGAAGCGGTTGTGCGGTTGGGCCGGGGCGCGATGAGCAGGTCACCGCCTCCGGCCTGCTCCGCGCCTTCGGCCCCGGCCCCGTCCTCTTCCCTGCCCCGCCGCCAGAACTCGATATCGCAGCCGTGCGCCACACCGAGCACCAAACCCGCGCCGGTGCTTGCGCCGGGGCTCGCGTAGAAGCGGGTGAAGCGGACGACGGGGGCGGTGGACAGCCGCCGCCAGGCCCGGGCGGTCGCCCCGGGCCGCGGCACCGTCCCAGGGCGTTTGCCGCGCCCCGGCAGCGACACATAGCCCGCCTCCTGGGCGCACAGCTCGGTGAGCGCCGCGACCACCCGGGGCCGCTCGTCGGCGGCCACCCCGACGGCCGAGGACACATTGCCGTACGCGCGGACCACGAAGTGGTCGATCCCCGCCTGCTCCAGCGCCTCGCACACCAGCCGCAGATTCTCGGCGCGTGCGTGCAGCGGGGTGGGCGCGGTGGCGACCTGGGCGACCCGCGGCCCGTGCCGGTCGACGACCACGATCCGGTCCGGTTCGGACAGCAGCCCCGCCCGGCGCAGCAGCCGCCGCCCCCACCGCAGCCGCAGCGCGCCGGACGCCGCCGAGAGGCGGCCCAGGCCCCGCATGGCCGACCGGCGCAGCCCGGCGCCGGTCGGCCATGCGGGGCCTGCGCCACCTCCCGGCGGCGTCCCGCGCGCTGCGGCTGCGGCGGGCGCGGCGGCTGCTGCGCCGGGCTGGGCTGCTGTCCGAACCGGACCGGATCGTGGTCGTCGACCCGCACGGGCCGCGGCGCGCCCAGGTCGCCACCGCGC
>NZ_MUNE01000951.1 GCF_002154605.1 Streptomyces milbemycinicus
GTGCCGAACAGGCCGGGGATGGTGGTGGGGGTGTTGGAGTAGTCGCTGTCCTTGGTGCCCGACGCCACGAGCAGCCCGATGCCGATGACCAGCGCGGCCATGACGCTCAGCGTCCAGATCGTCGAGCGCACGGACTTGATCTTGGTCCACTCGGAGGCGATCGCATGCCCCAGGTGCGTACGCCGGATCGGGATCGGCGAGGTGTACCCGGCGGGGGCGGCGGCGTAGGACTGCTGCGGTGCGCCCTGCCCGACAAGCGGCTGCTGCGGCTGCCAGGGGGCCTGGCCCGGAGCGGGCTGACCCTGGGCGAGCTGGCCCGGGGCGGGCTGGCCGGGCGCGGGCTGGCCCGGGTGGGGCGCGGGCGGCGGGTTGTAGCCCGGCATGGAGCCCATGGGCGGGTAGCCGGCGGGTGCGCCGCCCGCGGTCGGCGGGGCATAGCCGTACGGCCCGGCCTGCGGGGCCATGCCCGGTACGGGCTCCTGGAGCCCCGCCCGCTGGTCGGCGGTCGAGCGGTAGTCCACGGCGCCCTGCGTCATCCGCATGTACGCCTCTTCCAGCGACGCCTGGTGCGGGGAGAGTTCCCACAGCCGGACGTCCGCGTCATGCGCCAGATCGCTGATCCGCGGCAGCGGCAGCCCGGTCACCCGCAGCCCGCCGTCCTGCTCCGGCAGCACCTGGCCGCCCGCCTCGCTCAGCGCGGCGGTCAGCTTCTCGCGCTGGTCCGGCTCCCCGTCGGGGGTGCGGACCCGCGCGAAGTCCGCGGAGTTGTAGGAGATGAAGTCCTTGACGCTCATATCGGCGAGCAGTTGCCCGCGCCCGATCACGATCAGGCGGTCGGCGGTCAGCGCCATCTCGCTCATCAGGTGGCTGGA
>NZ_MUNE01000952.1 GCF_002154605.1 Streptomyces milbemycinicus
CGACGACGCCCCCAAACGCAGCCGGACGGCGGCCAACCCGCTCTGTGACCGATCCGGGTTCATCGAGGTCGACTGGCTATGGAGCTTCACCCGCCGGACGCGCCGAGGATCCGGGTGCGCAGGACTTTGCTGGTGCTGAGGGCATGCGCCGCGGCGGGTTCTTTATGAGCGTCGGGTGGTAGCTGGTTACGGGCCTGGTGGGGTGTGCAGCCGCCGGGTGGCGTGCTCGAAGAACACCAGCGCGTACAACCGCCCGCCGAGGGCGCTGTCGATATGGAAGAAGTCTGCCGCGATGATGCCCTCGGCTTGCGCGGTCAGGAACTCGCGCCAGGTGGGACCTGAGCGGCGCGGCGCCGGATCGATCCCGGCTGCGTGAAGGATCTCCCAAACCGTCGACGCAGCCACCCGATGCCCGAGTCGAATCAGCTCCCCCTGGACCCGCCGGTGCCCCCACCTCGGATTCTCCCCGGCCAACCGCAGGACGAGCTTCTTGACCGCTGCCCTGGTAGGTGGGCGTCCGGTGCCCCGGCCCGCGGTGTAGTCCCACTTCGAGGCGATGAACCTGCGATGCCAGGCCAGCAGGGTGCCGGGAGTGACAGGGAAGACCCTGAGCCAGTGGCGCCGGGGTATCAGCCCGGACAGGGGCGGCGAACCAGAACTGGTCGGCGGGCTCATAGCGGACCGGTACGGTCCCAGCGGGCTGACCGCACCCCGCTCACCTGCGACGATGACTTTTCGAGCGGCACAGGATCGTGCAGCTCGGACGCAACCTCCTCATGAACCTCGAAGACGCGCGCAACAAGGCCAAGTTCCTCATCCGCGACCGCGACTCGAAGTTCACAGCCGCCTTCGACGCCCTGACGACCGACGCCGGACTGAAGGTCGTCACCACCGGCATTCGGATACCGCGGATGAACTCGCTCATGGAGCGCTGGATACAGACCTGCCGCACCGAACCCCTGGACCGGACCCTGATCTGGAACCAGAGCCACCTCCTCCACGCCCTGCGCGAGTACGAATCCTTCTACAACGAGCACCACCCGCACAGAGCCCTGGGACAAGCCGCCCCCTGCCGCCCGCTACCCACACGCACGGATGATTTATCGGCACCCGCATTGTCGAGCGAACCTTCAGCTGGCTCAAGCACCATCGCCGACTCGCCCGCGACTACGAAACCCACCCCCACCGCCCCGAAGCCATAATGCACGTCGCGACGATCGACCTCATAATCCGACGACTCACCCGCGAATCCACCCCGAACTGGCGCGACACCTAAACCTCGACCCAAACACCACCGCCGAGACAAAACGCCCTTTTAGCGCGTTCTGGGATTGCCACCGCCCGGACCAGGCATTCGCCTTGTGGGCACAGGGCTGCCTTATCAAGGAAGACTTACCGCAGAGGCTCGCCTACGCCGTGCCCGCAATCAAGGGGGTCACTGCGCGATCTCCCCGAAGCTGACGTTCTGCTATTTCTCGTCGATGTCAAGGAAACGGCACCGGCATTCCACCGGACATCGAGCACACACGTCCCAGTCGTAACAGTCAACCCACGTTGATTCGACCGCTGAAATACCTGACTCAAACTTATTGACATAAAATCCTAAACACATGATCATGGCCACATGAAGGAACTGCCGAGGTTACCGTTCGACAACCCAGCCATGCTCGGCATCGCGCCCCAGATGCGCGCACTGCAGCAGGAGGAGCCGATCACCAGGGTGCGGACCGCCGGTGAAGATGCCTGGCTGGTCACCCGCTACGACGAGGTGAGGGCACTACTCGCCGACCGTCGACTCGGTCTCAGCAATCCCAACCCGGAGCAGTCGGCCAAGAGCGCGGCCAGGCGCTTCATGGTCGCGCTGATGGCCGGGGACGACTACGACACCGAGGCCACCAGGCATGCGCAGATGCGCGCGCTGCTTGTGCCCCGGTTCTCCACGCGCCGGATGCGCCTCATGAAGACCCGGATCGAGCACCACGTGGACGACCTGCTCGACCAGTTGGCCGCCGGCACTCCGCCGGTCGACCTGCACCGCGCGCTGTCGTTTCCGTTGCCGACCATGGTGATCTGCGATCTGCTTGGCGTGCCGTTGGCCGACCGGGAGCGGTTCGGGCAGTGGGCGAGAGGCACATTCGACCAGAGCGACAACCAGCACTCGGCGAACACCTTTCAGCAGGTTGTCGACTACATAACGGAACTGGTGGCGCGCAAGCGAACCGAGCCGGGCGACGACCTCCTGTCCGAGCTGATCGCCCATAAAGACAGCGCACTGTCCGATGCGGACATTGCCCACTTGGGTAACGCCGTGCTGTTGTTCGGATACGAGACCACCATTGTGCGCATCGACCTGGGCACCCTGCTGCTGCTGCGCAATCCGGCCCAGCGCGCCCTGCTGGCCGAGAATCCCGAACTCGCACCGGCCGCGGTCGAGGAGATCCTGCGCCTGGGCGTTGGCGGCAAGGGATCGAACGCGATAATACCCCGCTACGCGCACAGCGACATCACCGTCGGCGAGACAGTGATCCGGACCGGAGACGCGGTGATGCTGGCCATCGGCGCGGCCAACTACGACGGCCGGGCATTCCCCGACGGCGACCTGTTCGACCTGGCCC
The DNA here is from genome assembly GCF_002154605.1 of Streptomyces milbemycinicus. GTDB lineage: Bacteria > Actinomycetota > Actinomycetes > Streptomycetales > Streptomycetaceae > Streptomyces > Streptomyces milbemycinicus. The sequence goes on from NZ_MUNE01000952.1 coordinate 2,616, forward strand.
GTAACAAGCCCAAGTCGCATCTGGCATTCGGGCACGGCGCCCGGCACTGCATCGGCCGCACGCTGGCCCGGATCGAGCTGACCGCGGTGTTCGAGCGGCTGTTCCGCAGACTGCCCAACCTGCGGCTCGCGGTACCCGAGGAGTCGCTGCGCTGGCAGGAGCACCGGATCACCGGCGGGTTCGATGAACTCCCCGTTACCTTCTAAGTGGCATTGCACGAGCGAAAACACAGCCGTCCACCGTTCACGGTCGGTCGCTTTGACAGAACGTTGCATGGCCTGTCGTCCCTGACGGATCACAGCGCGTCGGCGCGTCCCGAACGTCAGCACCGGCCGTCCCCGGCGGTCGTCTCTCGTCACCTCTGCCTCACCCGGCGCCATCGAAGCCGTCCGCCCGCCCGGATGTTTGACGCTCCTTCCCCCCAACGCACAGACGTCAGGAGGACAAGGAACCATGACGGACACTTTCAGCGACTACGTCGACTGCACGCCTCTTCTCGACGACCGTGAGGCCCTCGACCGGTTCTACGACGAGCACGGCTACCTCTGTCTGCGCGGCGCTCTGGACCGTGAACTCGTCCGGACCACGGCCGAGCAGATGCTCGAGGGCCTGATCGCACTCGGCCACACCGCCCCCGGCACCACGCTCGACACCCTCACCATCGAGTCCTTCGAGGCGGTCGACGAGGTGGCGATGCACGACTACGTCAAGTACGACGACCTGTGGAACCACCCCTCGACCCTCAAGGTCTGGGAGAAGGTCTTCGGCGAGCCCGTCTTCGTCTTCAAGTCGACGACGATCCGCTACTACCCCTCCGCTGCGGGCTCCGCGGAGCC
>NZ_MUNE01000953.1 GCF_002154605.1 Streptomyces milbemycinicus
CTCCCGCAGCCGCGCCACCACGACCTCGGCCTGCTCCCGGACGCTGACCAGCGGGGCGTGGATGTGGTCCACGTACACCTGCGGCTTGGGCTTGGGCTGCATCGCCTTCACGGCCAGCTTCGCGAAGCCCTCCGCGCCGATGCTGATGACGACCTCGGGAAGGAGGTCCGCATGGTGCGGCTCCAGGCCCACGGTGCGGGGGTAGCGGCGGGACTCCGCGATCAGCCGGTCGTTGAGGATGTCCGCGATCTGTTTGAACGCGCGGTACTGCAGAAGACGCGCGAAGAGCAGGTCCCGCGCCTCCAGCAGCGCCAGATCGGCCTCGTCCTCGACCTCGGCCGCGGGCAGCAGCCGAGCGGCCTTGAGATCGAGCAGGGTCGCGGCGACGACCAGGAACTCGGTGGTCTGGTCGAGGTCCCAGTCCGGCCCCATGGCCCGGATATACGCCATGAACTCGTCGGTGACCTTGGAGAGGGCGACCTCGGTGACATCGAGCTTGTGCTTGGAGATCAGCTGGAGCAGCAGATCGAAGGGCCCTTCGAAGTTCGCCAGCCGCACGGTGAACTTCCCCTGCCCATCCCCACGCGCGTCCCCGTCGTCGGGTGCGGCCTCCGGCGTGGGCTCCGCGCCGTTGTCGGCGTCTGTGACGCCCGGCTGCGGGGTATCGGCCACCTCGGCAGGT
>NZ_MUNE01000954.1 GCF_002154605.1 Streptomyces milbemycinicus
GCGAGCACGGCGCCGAGCGCGAAGACATCGCCGGGTGGTCCGGTGCGCCGGCCGAGCACCTGTTCGGGGGCGGAGAAGCCGGGCGTGGCGGGGGCCGAACCGGCGCCGGTGAGGGTCATTCCGTGCTCGGGCCGGGCGATGCCGAAGTCGATGACGTACGGGCCGCCACGGGTGAGCACCACGTTCGACGGCTTCAGGTCCCGGTGCACCAGTCCGGCCGCGTGGATCTCCGCCAGTGTTCCGGCCAGCGCCGCGCCCAGCGCCCGTACGTCCGCCTCCGCGCACGGCCCGAAACGCTCCACGGCGCGGGTCAGTGTCAGCCCCGGCAGGAATTCCGAGGCGAGCCAGGGCCGTTCGGCCCACACCCCGTGCCCCAGGACCGCTGCCACCCCGGGCCCACGCACCGACCGGGCCACCTCGGCCTCCCGCCGGAAGCGGTCCAGCATCCCGGGATCCACGTCGTCAGCGGCCCGCAGCGCCTTCACGGCGGCGGTCCGGCCCGCCGCGTCCACCCCCAGGTAGACCTTCCCCATGCCGCCCGCGCCGACCACACCGAGCAACCGGTAGGGCCCGAGCCGCATCGGGTCGTCGTCGGCGAGCGGGGCGACTATCGGGTTCTCGGTCATGGCCACGAAGCGCGATCGTAGACGGCCCCGGACCGGCGTCTACGCTGTGCCCGTGATCTTTGCGCACGCCCCGCTGTCCGAGCTCGTCCGCCGCGTACCGCCCCCGGCCGAGGCCGTGGACGGCCGCGGCGACTGGGAGGCGGCCGAGGCCGCGCTGGGCGTGCGGCTGCCCACGGACTTCAAGGCGCTCGTCGAGACGTACGGGCGGGGCGAGTTCTGCGACCACATCTGCCTGCGCACACCGTTCGGCGAGGACAATCCGGTCCGGCTCGCGGCGGATCTGCTCGAGGACTACGGCAGCATGCGGGAGATGTTCCCCGAGAACTTCCCCTATCCGCTCTTCCCCGAGCCGGGTGGGCTGATCGCGTGGGCGGTGACGGGCAGCGGACACCATGTGTGCTGGCGCACCGCGGGGCCGCCGGACGAGTGGCCGGTCGTGGTGTGGTCGCGTGACGACGACTACGAGGAGTACGGGCCCGGCGCCGCCGACTTCCTGGAGGGGTGGATCACCGGACGGATCGTCTCGGAGGCCATGCCGGGCGACAACCTCGACCTGGCTCCGTGGTTCGACTCCGCGCGCGAGCTGGCCCATGTGTACGTCAGGCTGGCAGAGGGCGAACGGCCCTACCCGGAGCGGCTGCGACTGCTGCGCGAGGCGCTGGCGCCCACCGCCGACCGGGGCGGCTTCGTGTCCGAGTACGACGGCCTGCGGCAGGATCATTTCGCCACCGTCGAGGGTGGCTGGGAGGTGACGTACGAGACGGCGTACGGCCATCAGATCCGGGTGGCGTTCCCTCCGGAGGACAGCGAGCGGGCGCGGCTGGCGGTGCTCGGCGCGGCGAGGTTGATGGGGTGTGAGGTGCTGGGGTTGTCGACCGTGCACGGCACGGTCGTATGGCAGCCCGTGCCGTGAGCCTCGTTGACGTGAGCAGCGACGAGGGAAGCCCGCGCGTAGAAGCGCCCCGAGACTGAGCGGGGAGAGGGGCGCCGCTCAGCCGCCGCCGATCCCGTGGTCGGCGAGCGGGCCCACCGTCCAGCCCTCGTCCCGGCATACGCGGACGAGGGCCGGCAGCGCGCCGAGCGTCGCCCGCCAGCAGCCGGGCTCGGCCGCCCGGTCGGAGTCGTGGAGCAGCACCGTGCCGCCGCCACGCAGATCACGGCATACGGTGGCGAGCACCGAGGCCGGAGTGGCCCGCGCGGTCCAGTCACGGCCCCACGCCGTCCACAGCACGGGCCTGAGCCCGGCCCGCGCGGCGGCCAGCCCCCGGCCACCGGTCAGCACCCCGTACGGCGGCCGGTACCACCGCGGCACCGCGCCCGTGGCCCGCCGTACGACACGGGCGGCGCCCTCGACCTCGTGCAGGTCCCGGGCGACCGTGGGCAGCCATGGGCGGCTGTGCGTCCAGCCATGGACGGCGAGCTCATGACCACGGCGGGAGATTTCGTATGCGGTCCGCGGATGGCGCATGACACTGTCGCCGAGGACGAAGAACGTGGCCCGTACGGCGAGCTCGTCGAGGGCGTCGAGGAACTGCGGGGTGGACCCGGGGTCAGGCCCGTCGTCAAAGGTGAGGGCGATGTGGTTGGGCCGACCGCGACCGGCCAGGGCCGGGAAGAGGGCGCGCCGCACACCCGGCAGCCAGGTACCGGCGGGGCCGATGTGCGCGGCCACCATCAGGGCCGCCGTGGCTGTGGCCGTGGGCAGGGTCTCGGCCCGGTGGCGCGGGGTGCTGTGACGGCCGTCGTGTCCGGCGGCTCCGCGGCTCATGGGCGCCTCACATGGGGCTGCCGCTCCCAGCCGCGCCGGGTCGCCGCCCCGGTCACGACGCGCCGCCGCTTTCGGTCCGCCGTGCCGTGCGGGCAGGGCGCTCCGGGGTCGACCGGGTGGCCGTGTCCCAGCCGTCGGCGACGGCGGGTGAGTGGGACAGGCCGACGATACCGGCCGCCATCAGTGCGACGCCGATCGCCTCGGGCACGATGCGCGGCCCCAGGGCGATGCGCTCGCCGAACAGCACCCAGCCCAGCACGATGCTCATCAGCGCGTCGCCGAGGGTGAGCGCGGGCTGCGACGCCGCCAGGGTGCCGGCCCGCAGGGTGCTCTGTAGCAGCAGGAAACTCAGCAGCCCGACGCCGCACACCGCGTAGAGCGGCCAGCTGGTGAACACGGCGGCCACGCCGCCGGAGAACCGGCCGGTGAACTCCTTGATCAGCGCCGCGGTGCAGGCGAAACACGCCGCGGTGGCGCACCCCAGGACGGCGGCGCGGGCGGGGCCGCGCAGTGCGCGGGCCACCGCGGTCAGGACGACCACGGCGAGCGCCGCCAACAGGCCCACCGGGAGCCAGCGGCCGTTCTTCGCGGTGCTCTGGCCGTGCGAGGGGTCGGCGGCCACGAGGAAGAGCGCCAGCCCGGCGGCCAGCGTCACAAACGCCAGCCACGTCCGGCCGTCCGGGCGGTGGCGGAAGACCAGACTGCCGACCACCAGGGTGAACAGCAGTTCGGTCACCAGCAGTGGCTGGACGACGGAGAGCCGCCCGACCGCGAGCGCGCCCACCTGGGCCACCGCAGACACCACCATCGCCGCCCCGCCGGCCAGCCAGAACGGGCGGCGCAGCAGCCGGGCCAGCCGGAGCAGGGCCTGCCCGGCCCGCCGCCCCGCTCGCTGTTCCTGCTCCTGCTCCTGCTCCTGTTCTTGCTCCATCGCGGCTTCTTGCTCCATCGCGGCGCGTCGCTGCAGCACCGACGCCGCGCCGTTGGCCAGGGCGGACAACAACGCCAGCAGGATCGTCAACGCGTCGTGCACCGCGTCACCCGAAACGGGAAGCCAGTCGGCGGTACAGCGCCGGGGCCGCGCTGCGGACCAGTGCGGGCAGGCGCAGCCAGGCGGGTACGTAGACCTCGTCCCGGCCTCGCGCGACGGCGTCCCAGACCGCGTCGGCGACCGTGGCCGGGGGCAGCGGGCGGGGCCGGCGGCGGGTGTACGGGGTGCCGCGGCGGGCGAAGAACGGGGTGTCCACCACGCCCGGGACGACATGGGTGACCCGTACCCCGGACCCGTGGAGCTCGTACCGCAGGGCGTCGGCGAAGGTGCCGAGCGCCGCCTTGGCGGCGGAGTACACCGCCTCGCCCCTGACCCCCACGCTGCCCGCGACCGATCCGATGAGCACGATATGGCCGCGCCGTTCGGCCAGCATGCGCGGCAGCACCAGGCGCGCGAGGCGTACGGCGGCGAGCAGGTCGACGGAGATCACCTGGTCGATGGCCGTGGGCGGCATCGAGCCGAACGGTCCGGCCCAGCCGACCCCCGCCCCGGCGACGAGCAGGTCGATCCGCCCGGCCACATGGAATGCCTCCCGGACCAGGTGGCCGCTTCCCTCCTCGGTGGCCAGGTCGGCGGGGAGGGCGGTGGCCGAGGTCCGGGCCGCCACGCGGTCCAGCCGCTCCCGGTGGCGGCCGCTGATCAGCAGCCGCCAGCCGCCCTCGGCGGCCAACCGGTCCGCGACGGCGGCGCCGATGCCCGAGGACGCGCCGGTCACCAGCGCGACGCCGCGCCACGCGGCAGCGGGGCTCTCCGCGTCCCGGGCCGGGCCACGGTGGGTTCCTGTGTCCGGGAGGGGGCGGGTCATGGCGACTCCCTGTGACGGCCGGCCGGGGCGCGCGGCCGCCGTACGGTTTGGCGACACGCGGAACGGTTACCTCCAGTTAGCCACGTCCAGCTCCACCACGCACCACACACGCCACGCACGCAGACACGCGATACCGCACCACACGCGGCGCATCGGCACCCGCCACACGTCAGCCGTCAGCCGTCAGCCGTGCACACCAGCGGAGGTGACAATGTTTCCAGCGCATCCGCCACCCGATGCCCAGCGCGCCGGGCGCCCTCCCCAGGAGCGCCGGTGAGCCGGCGTTTCCTCGTGGTGAGCGCCAGCATGGGCTCCGGTCACGACGCGGTGGCCGGGGAGCTGGCGCGGCGCCTTACGGCCCGGGGACACCGGGTGGACCGGACCGATGTCCTCGGGCTGCTGCCCGCCGGGATCGGCCCGGGGCTGCGCTCCGGATACCGGGCGGCGATCCGCCACCTCCCCGTCCTCTACGCGGGAATCTACGCCGCGTTCTTCCGCCCGGGCCCCGGCCCGCGGCCGGGCAGTGCCCCGCTGGCGGCACTCGCCGAACGCCGGCTGCTGGACCTGGTGGAGCGGTGGCGGCCGGATGTGGTCGTCCCGGTCTTCCATCTCGCCGCCCAGCTCACCGGCCGACTCCGCGCGGGCGGGGCGCTGCCGGTGCCCAGCGCCGTCGTCATCACCGACTTCGCGGTGCACCGGCAGTGGCTGCACCCGGGCAACGATCTGCATCTGTGCGTCACGGCCGACGCGGCCGACACCGTGCGGCGGGCCGTGGGCCGGCCCGCGGTGGCTACTGGTCCGGTGGTGGCCGGGCGCTTCTTCGCCCCCGCCCCGGGGGCGGCCGACTGGCGGTGCCGCTTCGCGGCCCGCGCGCCCGGGAGGCTTCCGGTGGCGCTGGCGGCGGGTGCGTGGGGGGCCGGCAGCCGCCTGGCCGCCACGTCGCGGCTGCTGGCCTCGGCGGGGTATCTGCCGGTGGTGCTGTGCGGCCGTAACGAGCGGCTGCGCCGCGAACTGTCGCGGTCGCCCGAGGTGTGGGCCATCGGCTGGGAGCCGGACCTGCCCGGTCTGTTGGCCGCGTCACGGGCCGTGGTGGACAACGCCGCCGGGCAAACTGCCCTGGAGGCGCTGGCCGCCGGGGTGCCCGTGGTCGGCTACCGCCCCGTCCCGGGCCATGGGCTTGAGGGTGTCCGCCACATGGCGGCGCTGGGCGTGAGCGACCACGCGCGGGACGCGGAGGAGCTCGTACGGCTGCTCGACACGCTCACCGCGCCCGGCGCGGCGCGCGACCGCCGTATCGCCGCGGGACGCCGCCTGTTCATCGGCGACGCGGCGGCCTGTCTGGCCGAGGTCGGCCGGGTGGCCGGAGCGGCCCACGGTGCGGCGGGCGATTAGGCCGGCTTCCTCAGGCGTGCGCCGAGGAGCGGACCGGTGTTCTCAGAGGTGCGCCAAGGGCGGCCGGTGTTCTCAGAGGTGTTCGAGGGGGCCCGTTTCTCACGGGTGCGTCTAAGACGGGCCGGTTTTCTCGGCCGCTGCGTCGAGGAGGCGCCTGTCGGGCGGTGGATGGGCGGTGTATCCGCCCGTCAGGCGCCGACCTCCTGTGCCTCGGTCAGGCCTCGTACAGGCCGCGCCCGGCGCTCTTGGCCCGGTCCGCCTTGCGGAGTCGCTCCAAAGTGTTACGCACGGAGTTGACGTTCGTCCGCGTCTCGTCGCGCCCCAGGGCCTCGTTGACCTCAGCGGCCCGCAGCGGGCGGTCCGCCTTGCGCAGTGCGGCCAGCACGTTGTCCGAGAGGCCGCCGGAGCGCTCCGCCGCCGGCTCGGTCTTGGGCGCCGCCGTCTTGGGCGCCGTGGCCTTGGGCGCCGCGGCGGCCTTCTTGGCCGTCTTCTTGGTGGCCGTGGCCTTCTTCGCCGCGGTCTTCGAAGTCCGCGCGGTGGCGGGGGCCTTGGCCTTGCCCTTGCTGCGCTGACGGCCGATGGCGGCCTTCCGCGTGGCGGTGGCGGTGGCCCCGGCGGCGGGAGCCGGCTCAGCGGCCGGTTCCGGTGCCGCCTCGGGGGCGGGCTCGGCCGCCGTGGCCTCGGTGGCCGCGGTTTCTTCGGCCACCGGCTCCGCAGCCGGTGGCGCGGTTTCGGCCACCGGCTCCTCCGGCGCCTGCTGCGGTACCGGCAGGCTGGAGAGCGCTTGAAGGCTGTTCAGCGCGCCGCTGACCGCCTCCAGTCGCTTGGTGACGGATTCCAAATCCTTCTTGAGAGCCTCCTGCTGTTCCTCAAGTCGCGGGCGCTCTGCCTCCAGCGCCTCGATCGTCGATCCCACACTGTTGTCCGCACTCAATGCGTTCACCACCACTTCGTACCCTTTCTACGCCCATCGCAGCTGCGATTATGCCTGGTGTTCAGATGTGTACGGTGCCCTCCACACCGCCACACAACACCATCGAATCCACTTGCGCACCACTTCGAACACATGCGTCTCCACGCGTGTGAATGTCCGACTGGGTGTCAGAATCCCCTCAAGGCCGAGCGTAGAGGTGCAACCGGGCCCAATGGAACACCGGTTGGCGATACGAATGTGGCTGCCACGCGGATGTGGCCGCCACATGGATATGGCCGCCGTCTCACGGCGGCCATATCCATGTGGCGGCCACATCCGCGTGGCAGCCACATTCGTATCGCCAACCGGTGTTCCATTGGGCCCGGTTGCACCTCTACGCTCGGCCTTGAGGGGATTCTGACACCCAGTCGGACATTCACACGCGT
>NZ_MUNE01000955.1:0-249 GCF_002154605.1 Streptomyces milbemycinicus
GTTCGGGGCAGGCCGGGGTGGTCGCCGGGGCGGTTGGCGCTGGTCACGGTGTTCCAGATGGCCGAGAACCTCACGGATCGTCAGGCGGCTGAGCAGGTGCGGCTGCGTCTTGATTGGAAGTATGCGCTGGGACTGGGGCTGGGAGAGCCTGGCTTCGACGCGTCGGTGTTGTGTGAATTCCGTGCCCGGGTCATCGAGCACGGCTTGGAGGAGAAGGTTCTGGACCTGTTGCTCGCCGCGGTGCGGGAG
>NZ_MUNE01000955.1:318-611 GCF_002154605.1 Streptomyces milbemycinicus
GCTGGCCGGAGAGTCGGTGCGTGCGGCGGTCGAAAGCCTGTCCACCACCGCGCCCGAGTGGCTGGCCGCGGTGATCGATGTGCCTGGCTGGAGCGGCCGTTACGGGCGCCGGATCGATTCCTGGCGGCTGCCGTCCTCGGCCACCAGACGTGCTGCTCTGGCAGTGGACTACGGGCGGGATGCTTTCGCCTTGCTGGGAGCGGTCCACCACCCCAGCGCACCGCCGTGGCTGCGGGAGCTTGAGGCGGTGCAGGTGCTGCGGATGGTGGTGCTGCAGAACTACACGCGCACCG
>NZ_MUNE01000955.1:632-4657 GCF_002154605.1 Streptomyces milbemycinicus
CCTCGCCGTATGACACCGATGCACGGTTCAGCCGCAAGGATCACGGCGGCTTGGGCTGGATGGGCTGCAAACTCCACATCAGCGAGACCTGCACCCCCACCGGTCCCTCAGCCGGTCCCGAAGGAGGGAACGGCGGGCCGAACCTGATCACGAACGTGGCCACTACGGACGCGACGGTCACTGATGTGGAGATGACCGAGCCGGTCCACCAGGCACTGCACAGACGCGGCCTGCTGCCCGGCGAGCACTATCTCGATTCCGGGTACTCCTCCGCCGAGCTGGTCGCCGGTGCCCGCGCCGCCTGGGGCATCACCTTGATCACCCCGCTCCGGGAGAATACCTCCGCCCAGGCCAGAGCCCGCGCCGGATACGCCGCCGAGGACTTCACCATCAACTACGACCAGCAGCACGCGCTCTGTCCGCAGGGTCACACCAGCCGGCACTGGTCCGCAACCCGCCAGCGCAACACCCAGGCCATCGTCATCCAGTTCGCCACCGACACCTGCGGGCCCTGCCCCGTCCGCGACCATTGCACCACCTCCCAACGACGTGGCAGACAACTCACCGTGCGCCCCCGCGAGGTGCACGAGATCCTCCGCACCACCCTGCCGCTCTTGGGGCGGCGGAATCACGGGACTTCATTCGGCGCATCGCACAGGAGATCTGAAAGGGAGATGGCGTTGTCCACGCTCGGCTGGCGGAAGTCCACGTACAGCGAAGAAGCTTCGTCCTGCGTCTACGTCGCCGCCGCGAGGGACGGCGCGGTCCTGCTCCGCGAGAGCGACGAGCCCGACGTCGTCCTGGTGACGACACGACGCACGCTGCGGGCGTTCATATCGAGGGTCAAGGCAGGCGCACTCGACGACGTTTCGTGACCTCCCGGGTGCCAGGCCCTCTGAGAGGCGCGCTGAGGCCCATAGGACGCGAGGAGGGTCCCGGGGGAAACCCGGGACCCTCCTCGCGTCCTACAGGCGCCTTGCGGCGGCCTTACGCGCTCTTCTCGTGGCGCTCACCCGGCTCGCTGCCGCGGCTGCGCGGCACGAGGGTCGGGTTGACGTTGGAGTGGACGACGTCCTCGGTGATCACGACGCGGGCGACGTCCTTGCGGGACGGCACCTCGTACATCGCCGACATCAGGACCTCTTCGATGATGGCGCGCAGGCCGCGCGCGCCGGTGCCGCGCAGGATCGCCTGGTCGGCGATGGCCTCCAGGGCGGGGCGGTCGAAGTGGAGTTCCACGCCGTCGAGTTCGAAGAGCCGCTGGTACTGCTTGACCAGCGCGTTCCGCGGTTCGACGAGGATCTGCAGCAGCGCCTCGCGGTCCAGGTTGTGGACGGAGGTGATGACGGGGAGGCGGCCGATGAACTCCGGGATCATCCCGAACTTCACCAGGTCCTCCGGCATGACCTCCTGGAACTGGTCGCTGGCCTCGATTTCGCGCTTGGAGCGGATCGTGGCGCCGAAGCCGATGCCCTTGGCGCCGGCCCGCGATTCGATGATCTTCTCCAGACCGGCGAAGGCACCGCCCACGATGAACAGCACATTCGTCGTGTCGATCTGGATGAACTCCTGGTGCGGGTGTTTGCGGCCGCCCTGCGGCGGCACCGAGGCGGTGGTGCCTTCCAGGATCTTCAGCAGCGCCTGCTGAACGCCCTCGCCTGAGACATCGCGGGTGATCGAGGGGTTCTCGCTCTTGCGGGCCACCTTGTCGATCTCGTCGATGTAGATGATGCCCGTCTCGGCCTTCTTGACGTCGTAGTCGGAGGCCTGGATCAGCTTCAGGAGAATGTTCTCCACGTCCTCGCCGACATAGCCCGCCTCGGTGAGGGCGGTGGCGTCGGCGATGGCGAAGGGGACGTTCAGCATCCGGGCGAGGGTCTGCGCCAGCAGGGTCTTACCGGAGCCGGTCGGGCCGAGAAGCAGGATGTTGGACTTCGCCAACTCGATGCCGTCGTCCCGGTTGTGGGCGCTGTTCTCGCCTGCCTGAACCCGCTTGTAGTGGTTGTAGACGGCGACGGAAAGCGCCTTTTTCGCGGCCTCCTGGCCGACGACATAGCCCTCGAGGAACTCGTAGATCTCACGCGGCTTGGGAAGTTCCTCCCAGCGCACCTCGGAGGTCTCGGCGAGCTCTTCCTCGATGATCTCGTTGCAGAGATCGATGCACTCATCGCAGATGTACACACCCGGGCCCGCGATGAGCTTCTTCACCTGCTTCTGGCTCTTCCCGCAGAACGAGCACTTGAGCAGGTCGCCGCCGTCACCGATGCGTGCCACGAGGTGATTCCCCTTCGCCTTGGATCCGCTCAGTTTCGCGAATCCGGGTGCTTGCGCTGCGCTTTCTGCTTCTGTTACCGGGGGCCGACCCCAGCCCCCTATGACGGTACCTTGCCCAGGGCCCGGTTCGGGCCCCCCTTGGCCCTACTCGGTACAAGGGAGGCGCCGATACCGGAGTTCAGCCCAGGCCCACCGAGGTCTTGCGGGTCGAGACGATCTGGTCGATCAGACCGTACGACAGCGATTCCTCGGCCGTGAGGATCTTGTCCCGCTCGATGTCGTCGCGGATCTTCTCGATCGGCGTCGTGGAGTGCTTGGCCAGCATTTCCTCGAGCTGCGAACGCATCCGCAGAATCTCGTTGGCCGCGATCTCCAGGTCGGAGACCTGGCCGCGGCCGGTCTCGCTGTACGGCTGGTGGATCAGCACCCGGGCGTTCGGCAGCGCCATCCGCTTACCGGGCGTGCCGGCGGAGAGCAGCACGGCCGCGGCGGAGGCCGCCTGGCCCATGCAGACCGTCTGGATGTCGGGCTTCACGAACTGCATCGTGTCGTAAATGGCGGTCAGCGCGGTGAATGAGCCGCCGGGCGAGTTGATGTAGATCGAGATGTCGCGGTCGGGATCCATCGACTCCAGGCACAGCAGCTGCGCCATGACGTCGTTGGCGGAGGCGTCGTCGATCTGCACGCCGAGGAAGATCACGCGCTCTTCGAAGAGCTTCGCGTACGGGTCGTACTCCCGGATGCCCTGGGAGGTCCGCTCGACGAAGCGCGGGACGACATAGCGGGCCTCGGCCTGCGGGCCGGCGTAGCGGGCGTACAGACCGCTGCCGGGGAAGTTCTGGGTGTTCACATGCACCGTCCTGGTGATGAGCAGTGGGCTGGGTCGGCTGCGAGCGGGCGGATCAAGCCCCGGTGCCGCCGCCTCCCGGGATGTGTGCGGCGGAGGCGATGACCTCGTCGACCAGGCCGTACGCCTTGGCCTCCTCGGCCGAGAACCAGCGGTCGCGGTCGGAGTCGCGGGTGATCTGCTCAACGGTCTGGCCGGTGTGGAAGGCGGTGAGGTCGGCCATCTTCCTCTTCGTGCGCAGCAGCTGCTCGGCGTGGATCTTGATGTCCGACGCGGAGCCCGCGAGGCCCGCGGACGGCTGGTGGATCAGGATCTCGGCGTTCGGCAGCGCGAAGCGCTTACCGGGGGTGCCCGCGCTCAGCAGGAACTGGCCCATCGAGGCGGCAAGGCCCATGGCGATGGTGATCACGTCGTTCTTGATGTACTGCATGGTGTCGTAGATCGCCATGCCGGCCGTGATCGAGCCGCCCGGAGAGTTGATGTAAAGGTTGATGTCCTTGTCCGGCTCCGCCGCGAGGAGCAGCAGCTGCGCGGTGATCTTGTTGGCGATGTCGTCGTCGACCGGCTGGCCGAGGAAGATGATCCGCTCACCGAGCAGCCGGTTGTAGACCTGGTCGCCGAGGCCTCCGAAGGTCGGCTCGCCGGCGGCGGAAGGCATCGTATTCGTCACGTATCCACCTGCTCGTCTCTGACGGCGACTGGCCGTCTCAGCGTCTTCTTCTGGGACGCGGGGGCGTAACCGCCGGTAAGCTCCGGCGGGCTCGTGGGACTCCCCTGCCCTCGTATCTACGGACCCTAACGCGCTGGTCGGCGGCCGCCATCCCGCATCAGGAACTGTTCGCTCTGAGCGCAGGTTCCGGCCGGTGGCGTGGCTCGGCGGGGGCCGGGCGCGGGGTACAGGGGC
>NZ_MUNE01000956.1 GCF_002154605.1 Streptomyces milbemycinicus
CCTGCTCCCCGCCGACCTGCCCTGGGGGCAGCTGTCCGCGGTGGCCGGGGACGCCGCCTACCAGTACATAGCGGTGGCCGCCGAACTGGCCATGAGCGGTGCGGTGCAGGGCATCTGCACCGCCCCCCTGAACAAGGAAGCCCTGCACGCGGGCGGCCACATCTTCCCCGGCCACACCGAACTCCTCGCCCATCTCACCGGCGTCGACGAGGTCTCCATGATGCTGGCCACCCCGACCGTGAAGGTCATCCACGTCACCACGCACATCGGCCTGATCGACGCGGTCAACCGGATCGAACCCGGCCTCGTCGAGCGCACCGTACGCCGCGGCCACGAGGCGATGGTCCGCGCCGGCACCCCGAACCCCGTCATCGGCGTCTGCGGTATCAACCCGCACGCGGGCGAGAACGGGCTGTTCGGCTACGGCGAGGAAGAGGAGAAGATCGTCCCCGCACTGGAGGTGCTGCGCGCCGACGGCATCGACGCCCGCGGCCCGCTCCCCGCCGACACCGCCTTCTTCCTGGCCGGCCGCGGCGACTACGACCTGATCGTGGCGATGTACCACGACCAGGGGCACGGCCCGGTCAAGGTGCTCGGTCTGGAGGCCGGGGTCAATCTGACCGTCGGGCTGCCCGTCATCCGCACCTCCGTCGACCACGGCACCGCTTTCGACATCGCCGGTACCGGAAAGGCGGACGCCGGTAGCATGATCGAGGCCCTGCGGCAGGCGGCCGAGATGTCCTCGGCCCCCGCCCGGTGAAGCGAGACCGCCCGGTGACGCGAGACCAGCCGGTGACGCAAGACCAGAAGGACGAGTGACGAGTTGACGATGCCAGCCCAGGGAGCCCGGGGCCGCCGCGACCAGATCGTCCACCTCGCCACCACCACGGGTCTGGCGAGTGTGGAGGAGCTGTCCCGCACCTTCGGGGTCACCGCCTCCACCATCCGCCGCGACCTCGCCCAACTGACCGCCGCCGGGCGGCTGGCCCGCACCTACGGCGGGGCGATGGCCCTGGTGGCGCACCCCGAGGCGTCGCTGCGCCAGCGCACCGGCGAGGCCTTCGAGGCCAAGCAGGCCATCGCCCGGTGGGCGGCGGAGCGGATCCGTACGGGCGAGACGGTCCTGCTCGACGCGGGCTCGACCGTCGGCGCCCTGGCCCATGAGCTGCGCGCCGCCGAGGATCTGACGGTGGCGACGACCGGGCTGACCGCGCTGCAGGAGCTCTCCGACGTGGACGGCGTACGGGTGGAGTGCCTTGGCGGCACGCTGCGCCCGCTGAGCCAGAGCTTCGTCGGACCGCTCGCCGAGGCCGCGTTGGAGCGGATGACCTTCGACCGGGTCTTCCTCGGCGCCGACGGCGTAACGGCCCGCGACGGCCTGTGCGAGGCGGACCTGCGCCAGACCCGCCTCAAGGAGCTGATGGCCCGCCGGGCCGACGCCGTCTACGTACTGGCCCACTCGGCGAAGATCGGCCGCCACCCCTTCCACACCTGGGTCCAGCTGCCGCCGGGGTGGACGCTGGTGACGGACCGCGCGGCCGACCAGGACGAGGTGCGGGCGCTGCGGGCGGCCGGGGTCGAGGTCGTTCTCGTCGACGCGGAGTGAGCCGGGCGGCCCCGCCGGGCCGCATGTTCACCAGTGTGGCGCCCGACCCGGCCGGGCCGGTCAGGTGCGGCCGTGCCAGGACGCCCAGAGCGCGGCGTACGGGCCGCCGCGCCGCACCAGCTCCTCGTGCGGCCCGAGTTCGGTGATCCGCCCGTCCTCCATCACCGCCACCCGGTCCGCGTCATGCGCCGTGTGCAGCCGGTGGGCGATCGCCACGACGGTGCGCCCTTCGAGGACCGCGGCGAGCGAGCGCTCGGTGTCCCGGGCCGCGCGCGGATCGAGCAGCGAGGTGGCCTCGTCCAGCACCAGTGTGTGCGGATCGGCGAGGATCAGCCGGGCCAGGGAGAGTTGCTGCGCGCGATCGGGCGGCAGCGCCGCGCCACCGGCTCCCACCCGGGCGTCGAGCCCCGTCAGCGCGGCCCACTCCCAGGCGCCGACCGCCCGCAGCGCCCGCTCCAGTTCGGCGTCGTCCGCCCCGGGCCGGGCGATGAGCAGGTTGTCGCGCACCGTGCCGCGGAAGACATACGTCTCCTGGGTGACCAGGGCGACCTCGCCGCGCAGTTCGGCCGGTGAGAGATCCGTCAGCGCCACTCCCCCGACGGTGACCGCGCCGGTGCGCGGCGAGTGGATCCCTGCGAGCAGCCGGCCGAGGGTCGACTTGCCCGCGCCCGACGGGCCGACGACGGCCAGCCGCTCCCCGCACCCGATCCTCAGATCGATGCCGCGCAATACGTCCCGGCCGTCGCGGTAGGCGTAACTCACCCCCCTGACCTCAAGCGCCCGGCGCCCCTTGAGATCCGCGCGGACCGCCCGGCTCCGCCCACTGCCGCCGGGCGTGGCTCCCGTGACGCCGGACCCGCCGCCGACCCCCAGCAGCCTGGCCAGCGAGGCGGAGCCGGTCTGCAGATCCCCCAGCGAGTACAGCAATGTGTCGACCGGCCCCAGCAGTTGCTGGACGTAGAGCGTGGCCGCGGTGACCGACGCCAGCGAGACCAGGCCGTCGATGGCGAAGAACCCGCCGATGACCAACGTGGCGGCCACCGGCAGCACATACGCGGTGTCGATGATCGGCAGGAAGACGGTGAGCAGCCCCACCGTGTGGCGCTCGGCGGCGTAGGACCCGGCGATGTCCTGGTCCGTGCGGGCGGTGCGGCGCTCGGCGATACGGAGCGCCTCGACCGTACGGGCCCCCTCAACGGTCTCCGTCAGGCCCTCGGTGAGCTGGGAGTACGTCGCGCTCTGGGCCAGGAAGGCGTCGCGGGCGCGGCCGAAGAACCACCGGGAGGCGGCCCACAGGATGGGAACGGCGATCAGACAGGGGAACGCGAGCAGCGGGCCGACCACGGCCATCGCCCCGAGGGTGACGAGGATCGTGACCAGCGCGGTAACGGCGGCAGGCACGGCGCCGCGCACCACGCGCGCCAGCACGTCCACATCGCGGGTGGTGCGGGTGACCAGATCCCCCGAGCCCGCCCGCTCGACGGTGGCGAGCGGCAGCGTCAGCACATCGTCGACGAACCGCTCGCGCAGCTCGGCCAGGACCTGCTCGCCCAGCCTGGCCGAGGCGTAGCCGGCGGTATGCGTCAGCAGCGCCTGGGCCACGATGAACGCGCAGATCAGCAGCGCGGTGCGGGGGATGTCGGCGGCGCCGCGCCCGGCGTCCTCGACCAGGCCGCCCAGCAGCCAGGGGCCCACCAGGCCGCAGACGGCGGCCAGGCCGTACAGCGTCAGGGCGGCGGCCAGTTCGCGCGGGTGACGCCGGGCCAGCCGGCGGACGTGGGCGCGGACCTCCTTCGCGGAGGCGATGGGCAGCGGAGTGTTCATACCGCTTCCTCCTCTCGGGCGACGACCGCCCGGTAGCGGGGGTCGTCGAGGAGTTCGCCGTGTGTGCCCTGGGCGACGGCCTTCGCGCTCTCGACGTAGACGACGTGGTCCGCCCGGTCGAGCAGGATCGGGCTGGTGGTGAACACGACGGTGGTGCGGCCCGCGCGGTGGGCGCCGAGCCCGCGGGCGACGCGGGCCTCGGTGTGGGCGTCGACCGCGCTGGTGGGCTCGGCCAGGACCAGCACCTCCGGGTCGGCCATCAGGGCCCGTACCAGCCGCAGCCGCTGCTGCTGTCCGCCGGAGAGATCGCGCCCGGACGCGGCGATCACGGCGTTCAGCCCGTCCGGCAGCGCCTCGACGATGTCGCGCGCCGAGGCGGTGTCCAGTGCCCGTTCCAGCGGCTCGCGGGAGCCGGGGCGGGGCCCGGCCGGGTCGAGTTCGTCGCCCAGCGGGCCGGCGAAGAGCAGGTCGTCATTGGTGGCGACGAGGATGCGCCGCCGCACCTCCTCCAGCGGCAGATCGGCGAGCGGCGCCCCCTGCCAGGTGACGGCGGAGTCGGTGTAGCGGCCCAGCCGGTCGGCGAGGGCGGCGGCGTCGGCCGGGGAGGCGCAGGCCACGGCGGTGAACCGGCCCGCTGCCACGGCCAACCCGGAGTCGGGGTCGGCCAGGGGACCACTGCCGGGCAGGCGGTCCTTCCCAGCGGTGCGCGGCCGTGGCAAACCGGTGCCGGAGGAGAGCTCGGGAGTGAGCGCGAGAAAGTCGGTGACGCGGCGGGCGGCGACATGGCCCCGGGTCAGCTGCCTGGCGGTGTCGGTGAGCCGGCGCAGCGGATCGACCAGGTAGACGGCGTAGCCGTAGAACGCGACGAGCTGCCCGGCGCCGATCCGGCCGCCGGCCACATCGCGCGCCCCCAGCCAGACGACGACGCAGGTCAACAGGCCGGGGAGCAGCACCTTGACGGCGCCGAACAGGGCATCGACGCGGGCGAGCGCCACCCCCGCGCCGCGCAGCCGCTGGGAGTCGGCGCGGTAGCGCTCGGCGAAGACCTCCTCGCCGCCGATGCCGCGCAGTACGCGCAGCCCGCTGACGATGTCGACGGCCCGCCCGGTCAGTTCGGCCTGGTGCTCGCGCAGCCGCTCCTGGCGCCGGTGCAGCGGGCGGATCAGCAGCGCGACCGCCCAGACCATGAGCGGCACACCGGCCAGCACCACGACGCCGAGCCGCCAGGAGGCGTCCAGCATGATCGCGGCGATGGCGGCGATGGCCACGACCGCACCGCTGCCACGGGCGGTACCGGCCAGCGCCTCGCCGATCCGGTC
>NZ_MUNE01000957.1 GCF_002154605.1 Streptomyces milbemycinicus
GACCGCCCCATGGGCGGTATGGGCGGTCCGCTGCCGGGCGAGTCGTACGGCAGCGCCCAGAGCTACGAGAAAGAGGACGACCCCCGGCGCGAACGGCTGGACGCGGCGCTCCGGCGGATCGGCGCCAACAGGAACGCCTGGGCGCCGGTCGGTTCCGGCTATGTGATCCAGTCGATCGGGGCCGCGGACGAGCAGGGCCGTCCGGCGCTGGACCGCAACTACGCCAAACCCCCGGGCGCGGAGGGTGTCACCTTCGGTTACCACTTCGCGCAGGTGGTGATGGCCAGCGAGGACGGCGCGTACCAGGTCACCCTGGAGAACCACGCGCGCAAGGGATATATGAGGTCCCTGCTGTCCGGGATGGTCGAGGAGAACCGGGCCCGTACCACCCCGGAGGGGCTGCGGCGGCTGGAGGCCGGACTCCGGCGCAGGGCCGACGAGGCTCAGACGGACGGCACCAGTGCGCAGGAACTGGCCAACCTGCGCGCCTATCTCCAACTGACGGAGGCGCTGCTCGCCATCGGCCAGGCGGAGGCCGACGCCCGTACGCACCCCGAGGGCAGCCCCGAACACGCCGCGGCGGTGGACCGGATGGGCCGGGCGCACACCCGCGCCCAGACCGCCATCCGGCGCGCCGCACCGCTGATCCGCAACGAGGACCAGTGGTACTTCCGCGTCTTCAGCAAGCGCCAGGGCGAGACCATTCACGAGGTCAACGCCGATCTGCTGTCGGACGGCCCCTCGGCGGAGGCCAACCCGCTCACGGCGGTGGTGGTCCACGGCCACCGGATCACCCCCAAGACGGTCGCCTTCGCCGAGGGCGAGCACGAGGTGACCGCGGAGCAGAAGAAGACCGTGATCCGTGGGATGGCGGCGACCGTGGCGCGGGTGGGGCTGTGGAACCTCGCCCATGGCCTTCCGCTGCCCGACATCACCGTCACCGGGCGCGCCAACAACCGCCGCTTCTCGCTGGGGAGCGGGGCGAAGAACACCGGTCAGATCCGGGCCGAGAACATCGCCAAGGCGCTGCGCGAAAGCCTGGCCGAACACCTGGAGCGGCTGCAGAGCGGGCTGGAGGCGCCCCTGCTCACCGCGGACCGGTTCCGTATCACCGAGATGCCCGAGACGGCCCGCGGTGGCGGCGACCCCGACAAGGGCCGCGAAGCGACCATCACCGTCGACGACCACCGGGGCTCGGCGTCCCCCGCGACACGGACGGGCCGACCGCGCCGGCAGTCGACGGCCGGGGACTACACCAATGCCCCGGACCGCGACGTCCACCGTTCCGACCAGGCCCCCGCCCCGGCGTCGTCGGCGGCGCCGACGACGGCCGCGCTCCGCGACGCGCTGCCGCCGGTCCTGCCGCCCCGGTCCCATGTCTCCTTCGCCGACCGCTCCTCCGCGCTCGACACACAGCAGGGCGCCCGCGTCGATGAACTGGGCCGCCAACTGGCCGAGGTCGCGCTGCGGGACGCCCGGGCCGGTCTCGCCCCGCCGAAGGTGAAGGTCACCGGACACCGCGACGGCACCGGATCCGCACGGCCGGACGCCGGCCAGGGCAGCGGCACCCTGGACCAGGAACGCGCGGACACCGTGGCCGACGCCCTCTTCGACAGCGCGCACACGTACCTACGGCGGGCCCAGCGCAACGAGCCGTCCAGCGCGAGGCGGATCGACGCCCGTGACATCCCCATCGAGGCCGTCGGCCAGGGACGGACGCACGGCACGGACCGGCGGCCGCGCGCCCGGACGACGGTGGAGATCGTCCGTTCACGCTACTCGGGGGCGGTCGAGCGGCTGGACACCCTGCGGCGGACGGACTCCGACCCCGCCCTGCGCGAGGGCCCGTTCGACCCCGACCCGCTCGTCCGCCGGATCCTGCACCTGGCCCCGGACGCGCCGGTGAGCGGCGAGCAGCGGCGCGAGCTGTACCGGCTGGTGGACGAGGCGATCGCGGCCGAGCGGGCGGGCAGCCTGGCCGAACTCGGCGTCCAACACCTGGTGAAGCGGGGCGTGTTCGCCAAGGCCGGCACGATCACCTCGACCGGTGGCAGGACCATGGGCCGCAACCTGACGGGACGCCCGATCGGCGCCTTCGACCGGCGGTCGTACTCCGTCCAGAACCCCGACGGCTCCCTTGGCGAGCCCATCACGGGGGAGTGGTGGCGCAGGCCCGGGGCCAGATCCCCGTATGTCGTGGTGGCCGAGGGCGGCCACGACCACATCATGGTCTCGTTGCCGGGCTCCGCTCCCGTGCGGGTGACGCTGGAGGAGTTCGCCGCACTGCTGGCCACGGACCCGGAGTTGCTCGGTCTCGACCCCGACGTTCCGGTGCTGCTGGCCGTGCCGGGCGCGGGCGACCGGGGCCTCCTGCTGCCCCGTACCGGGGCCTTCCGGACCGACAGAACGGTCTGGGCGCACAGCGGCGAGGTGACCGTACGCTCCGGCCGGATCGTGGTGATCGACCGCGGGAAGGGCGGACCGCCCGTCGGCGGGTGGATCGGCAGCGAGCCGGACGACCTGGACGAGGAGGACATCGCCGCGGGGGAGGGCTTCGTCCGTACGACCGACGGACACCTCATCCCGGACAGCGCCGTCAAACACACGACCATGGTGGCCGACGGGCGCCCCTACGGCCGCGCGAGCTTCAACGACGCGGACACGCGGATACGGGAGGGCACCTTCGAGATCCTCCCCGACACCGATGAGTACGTCGTCCTCGACCCCGTCACCAGGCAGCCGGTGGGCCCGCCGGAGAAGGTGCCGTGGGCCGGCCGGAACGCGCACTTCGTGAGCACGCACGCGATGCCCAACCGGTTCAAACTCACGGACGACCGTGACCGGTCCTGGAGCGTGGACGGGGACGAGATGGGGGGCTTCCTGGAGCGGCGTCCGAGCATCCGGCGGCTGCGCCCCGAGGACGTGGTCGTCACCATGAGCTGCTGGATCGACGCGCGCGCGGACGGCTACCCCGAGGTCGGGAACCTCAGCCGCGACACCGCCGCCGCCGACCCGCTGGAGACCGTCTCGGCCATGCAGCGGGTGGCCAACAGGACCCGGCACACCCACTTCAGCGCCGATCGGACCTCCGGATTCCGCGCTTTCCGGGGGCAGCACTCGATCATCACCGACCCGCAGCTCCGGCCGCGCCGCTGGCTCGAGACCCGGCCCGAGCCGTACGGCGCCGAACTGGACGAACTCGCCCGGATCGCGGGCCTGCACCAGGGGGAGGGGCGCGCCCCGTCCGAGGTCAGGAAGGTGACCCTGCGGCTGGTCCGGGCGCTGCGCATCACCTTCGGCGTCACCGTGGAGAACGACAAGGACGACCCGGCGGGCGAGTACCGGCGGCTGCTGCGCGGCATCGGCGCGGTGGAGCGGATGCGACGTGTCGAGCCGGGGCTGCGCGGTGCCGACGGGCGGTTCCGGATGGAGCTGCTGAAGCGCGCCGCCCTGGGGCATGCCGGGGTGCCGCCCCGCGCCGGCGGCCGGCCCGTCGAGCCGACGCCGGAGCAGGTCAAGGCGCTGCTCCTCGCCGCGCCGTCCGCGCCGCGCGGCACGGAGCTGAGCGAGTTCGTGTCCATGCCGTCGGTGGAAGGGGGCGTGGACCTGCTGCGGAGGGTGGTCCGCGGAGACCGACTGAGCCTGAACGAGCGCGCGGCGGAGGTCCTCCACCTGGACTCCCCGGACCAGGTGACCGACGTGGACCGGGAACGGCTGCTGTGGGCGGTGATCGAGGCCCATGAAGTGCTCTCCGACACCCCCGATGTGCAGGCGCTGGCGGCCAAGGTCCTCCATCTCGGCGACGCGGCCGGACCGCTCGACAGGGCGCGCCACGCGGAACTGGTGTGGCTGATCACGGCCGCGTCGGCCGCGGGCCGTGATGTCCACAACCCCACCGCCCTCGCCGCCTACCACCTCCAGCTGAACGACGCGCTCTCCGACGACACGCTGATCCGCACCCCCGGCAGCGAGGCGAGGGGCCGCGACTGGACCGGTCAGCGCTCCACCAAGCCGCTCGAGGTGGCGTACTACCTGGAGTCCCCGGACGGCACGCTCGAAGGGGCCTTCGAGGCCCGCACCCCGCGGTACACGCCGTGGAACATCGACGGCACCTCCGATGTGCCCAGGGCGCGGCTCCCGTTCTTCGTCCTGGCCGACGGCGGGGACGGCCACATCGACATGCCCTGGCCGGACGGCTCACGCCGCCGGGTGCCCCACGACGAGATCGCCGAACTGCTCGTCCACGACCCGTGGCTGACCGTCAGGCCCCCGGACGCCGAGGTGGCGGTGATCAAGTCCCATGCCGGCAGCGGGAGCCGCAGCCTGCCGAAGTCCTTGAACAGCCGGGCGGCGACCGCGCGCACCACCGTCTCGTCCCGCGGCCCGGTCACCGTGCACGACGATCCGCTGACCGGCACCCGCGTCATGGTGGTGACGGCGGCCCCCGGGCAGAAGCACCACTGGCAGCGCGGCCGTCCGCCGGCCCCGGCGCCCGGCGCCGCGCGTACCGCGACGACCCTGGAAACGGACACGTTCAACGCGGACGATCCGTCCAGGGACCGCCGCGAGGAGCCGGTGTCACGCGGCGATGCCAGGGCGCGCGGCGGTCTGCCCCGGGCGGAGGGTTCGCGCGCCGCGCGGAGTCGGCCGCCCGTGCTGGACGCGCGCATCATCGCCGCCGCCGAACAGGGGCCGCCGCGCGCCTTGCGGCGGGTCAGGGGCCGCATCGGTGGCGAGACCCGGCCGGCCACGTCCCAGGAGCCGCGCCGACCCGGGCCGCCGGACCCGCGCCGGCCCGGGCCACTGGTGACGAACGACTACGAGGTCATCGACACCAGCGGCGACGGTGTGCTGTTCCGCCGGCCGGACAACCCCGTCCTGAGCGTCGCCTACCCCCTCGGAAGGTCGGCCTCCCGGAGGGCCGCGCTCTATCTGCCCAGCCAGGACTACACCGAGACCCCGACCGGCGAACGCCCCACCCTGCGCTTCTCGGGGGACCGGACACTCGCCGTCCAGTGCGGTGACAACGGGGAACAGAGCTTCAATCAGCAGGCGTACGCGACCCGGAAGGCTATCGAGCGGGCGAACACGCAGATGGCGGAGGCGGGAAACCACGTCCGGCTGAAGGCGCAGGAGGACGTGGCCATCGTCCTGCCCGCCGCGGACGGCACCCGGGGTGAGCCCCTGTTCAAGGTGGAGCCGGAGTTCCTGACCCGCAGCGGCCGTTCGGAGGAGGAGATCTGCCGCGACTTCGCGCAGATGCTCGCAGGCGGGGTGTCCGTGTCCCATATGGTCTTCACCGACCCCGACGGCGGCGAGTTGGTCACCGTGCCCATCAACGCCTCCGACGGATGGGAGGTCACCGGCACCCACCATCTG
This sequence comes from Streptomyces milbemycinicus, assembly GCF_002154605.1. Taxonomy (GTDB): domain Bacteria; phylum Actinomycetota; class Actinomycetes; order Streptomycetales; family Streptomycetaceae; genus Streptomyces; species Streptomyces milbemycinicus. Next base: position 5,380 of record NZ_MUNE01000957.1, read on the forward strand.
GCCCGGGCACTGGCCGAGGTGGCCGACGGCCTGGAGGATCTGGAGCGGGTGGATCCGCGCTGGGCGGCGGCGCGGACGCGGGAGGACGACCGCCCCATGGGCGGCGTGGACGGCCCGCTGCCCGGCGAGTCGTACGGGAGCGCGCAGAGCCTGGAGGAACCGGACAACCCGCGCCGTGAGCGGCTGGACGCGGCGGTCGAGCGAATCGGGGCCAACAGGGGCGCCTGGGCGTCGGTCGGCTCCGGCTATGTGATCCAGTCGATCGGCGCGGTCGACGAACAGGGCCGTCCCGTACTGAACCGCAACTTCGCCAAGCCCCAGGCCGGGGAAGGCGTCCCGTTCGGCTATCACTTCGCACAGGTGGTGCTGGCCAGTGAGGACGGCGCCGATCAGATCACCCTGGAGAACCACTCACGCAAGCTCTATATGAAGTCCCTGCTGTCCTGGATGGTCGAGGAGAACCAGGACCGCTCCACCGCCGAGGACTGGTGGCGTCTTGAGACCGGACTGCGCAGGAGGATCGAGGAGGCCGAGCGGGACGGGGCGAGCGCCGGGGAACTGGAGCGACTGCGCGGCTACCTGAAGGTGGCGGAGGCGCTGCTCGCCGTCGACCGGGCGACGGCCGACCGGGACGAGCAGGTCCGGGGCACCCCGGAACACGCGGCGGCACAGGGCGAACTGGACCGGGCCCTGGGCCGGGCCCAGGCCGCGATCAAGCGCGCCGCGTCGCTCGTCCGGAGCGAGGACATGTGGTACTTCCGCATGTTCAGCGGGCGTCAGGGCGAGAGCATGCACGAGGTCAACGGCGATCTGCTGTCGGACGGCCCCTCCGCCGAGGTCAACCCCCTGACGGCGGTGGTGGTCCACGGCCACCGGATTACCCCGAAGACCCTCACCGTCGAAAACACGCGACAGCTGACGGCCGACCAGAACCGCTTCATCATCAACGACCTGGCCGCCACCCTGGCCCGGGTGGGACTGTGGAACCACGCCCACGGACTCCCGCTCCCCGACATCACCATCACCGCGCGGGACAACGTCCGCGACTCCAAGGCGGGTGGCCGAGCGAAGGACAGCGGCCCATGGCGGGCCGAGGCGGTCGCCACGGCGTTGCGGGAGAGGCTGGCCGAGCATCTGGACCGGCTCCAGAGCGGGCAGGGGAGACCGCGTGTCACGGCCGATCAGTTCCCCATCACGCCCGTGTCCAGAACCGCACGCCCTGGTCGCGACATCGCCCGGACCCATCAGGTGGGCATCACGGCCGACGATCACCGGGGTTCGGCGCCCATGACGGCGGCGGTTCGGGTGCGCGGCGGGACGAGGGACACCGGGGTGGAGCCGGTGGCGCAGGGCTGGCCGGTCGGCCATGAACTGACCGTCGGGGAACCGCGGTACGGCGGCGGTGTGCGCGAGGTGCCGCCGCCGGACGTGCCGGAGGGGAAGGGCAAGCCGGCGGAGGGATGGCGGAAGTTCGAGCGCCCCTCTCCGAACCGGTCCACGCCATGGGGCTATGAGGTCAGCGACACGGGGAACATCCGGCTTCCCGACGGCGAGGTGGTGCCGTCGGACGGGTGGCAGCGGTTCGGTGACGACTTCGTCCATCCGTCGGCCGGGGTGTTGCTGCGGGGAGACAGCGGCTGGATCGGCCGGGTGGCCAATATCGACGCCCTGGGGGACGCGCTGGAGCTCCTGGATCCCAAGACGGCGCCATATCGGGTGGTGGTGGACGCGTCGGGGATCCATCTGACACCGGTCGTTCCGGCCATGGAGGATGCCAAGGCGGTCCAGCTGCCGTGGGAGGCGCCCGCCGATGATGTCGACGGCGATGGCCAGCGTGATGTCACCGCCGACGCCATGTCCGAGGAGACGATCCCCCCGCTGGACCAGAGCCGCACCGTCCCGGTGAAGGTGCTGGAGGAGCTGGGGGTGGAGCTCTCGACCGCCCAGCGTGCCCAGGCGGCCCTCCTCGTCGACAAGCTTCCGCTCGCGGACGTCGAGCTGACCGCGGCCCAGTGTCTGCTCCTGCTGACCATGGACCCGTCCTACGCTGCCGACGGCCCGAGTGGCGAGGACGCCTGATACGCGGATGGCCCCGGCGGAAACCGCCGGGGCCATGGGCAGACGAGCCGGGACCGGAACTCAGGAGCGGGTGAAGTACCACTCGTGGTTGTTGAGGTTCTCCGGTGCGCACGGCCAGATGATCAGGTCGCGCGTCTGGTCATCCGTCCCGTACGAGTCCAGACAGGTGTTGTTGCTGGCGAAGTTGCGGATCCAGAACCGGCCGTCCGCCTGCTTGTCCAGCCACCACAGCTGGTTGTCGGCGGTCGTGCCGTTGCACGGGAACTCCGTCACCTTGGTGGCGTTCCCCGCGGCTCCGTAGCCGGGCAGGTCGAGGCACATGCCGTCCATGACGTTGCGGATCTGGAACAGGGGGACTCCGCCCGGACCCTTGCTGTCGTACCTCTTCTCCACGTTCCACAGTTGGTTGTCGTCCGGGTTGCTGTTGCAGGCCGACTGGTGGATCGGGCCGTCGGGGTTGCCGCTGGTGAAGCCGGGGACATCGACGCAGGTGCCGTTGGTGTTGTTCTTGACCAGCACCCGGGTCATGACGGCCGGCAGATTGCTGGGGGTCTTCTTCCGTGTGGAGGTGCGCTTCTTCTCCTGCTCCTTGGCCGTGGATGAGGGGCTGGGCGGCGATGTGACCGCGGCCTTCTCCTTCGCCGGGGAGGGGGACTTCGACTCCTTTTCCTTCTCCTTCTTCTCGGCCTTGCTCTTCTTGGGCGAGGGCGATTCGGCCACGAACTCACCCGCCCGCCCTCCGTCGTCGTCCAGCACGGTGTCGGCGGAGTTGGAGGTGGCCACCTTCTTGCTGTCGTCGTCGTCCTTGCCGGTGGCCATGATGAGCAGCGGTACGGCGACGAGGATGGCACCCGCCATGGCGGCACCCGCGAGGAGAGGCTTCTTGGGACGGCCGGAGAGGCCGGCGTCCGCGTCGGGGGAGTCGCCGCCGGGGCCGGCGACGGTGGCGATGGCGGTGGCCGCCGCGGCCCCGCCGGACCGGCCGTCACCGGATCCGGCGGCGACCGCGCCGCTGCCGAAGAGCCCCCTCCGGCTGCGGTTGCTCGCCTCCGGCTGCGCGCGGGTCGCCGACTTCTCGGCGCTCGACGATTCGGACTTGCCGCTCTCGTCCGTGCTCGCCGGGGCGGAGGGCGCGGGGGAGGGAGTG
>NZ_MUNE01000958.1 GCF_002154605.1 Streptomyces milbemycinicus
CCGTGGCCGGGGCCACGGTCAGCCGGTCGGCGATCTCGGCGTTGGACAGCCCGGTGGTCATCAGCCGCAGTACCTCGGCCTCCCGCTCGGAGAGCCGGTCGCGCAGCGCCTGCGCCTGGCCGTCGCGCCCGGTGGCATACGCGGCGGCCAGGGCCCGCACCGCGGCCGGGAACAGGAGTGAGTCGCTGCGCGCCACGAGCCGCACAGCCTGCACCAGTTCGTCCGCGCGAGCCCGCTTGAGCAGAAAGCCGCTGGCGCCCGCGCGCAGCGCGTCGTACACATAGCTGTCGTTCTCGAAGGTCGTCACGACGATCACGCGCGGCGGCTCGGGCACGGTCGCCAGGATCCGCTCGGTGGCGCGGATGCCGTCGATCTCGGGCATCCGGACGTCCATCAGCACGACGTCCGGGCGCAGTTCATGGACCAGCGGGATGGCCTCGGCGCCGGTGCCCGCCTCGCCGACGACCTCCAGGTCCGGCTCGCTGGACAGAATCGCGCGCAGCGCGGTGCGCACCATCCGCTCGTCGTCGGCGAGCACGATACGCAGCGGGGTATCCGGTAGCGCGGCGTTCACCGGGCCGTCCCCAGGGGGATCCGGACCGTCAGCCGCCAGCCGTCCTCGGAGCCGTCCTCGGAGCCGTCCTCGGAGCCGCCCTCGGTCGGGCCCCAGGCACAGCTGCCGCGCAGCAGCGCCGTGCGCTCGGCGATCCCGCGCAGACCGCGGCCGCCGCCGGTGCGCCGCCGCCGGACGGCCCCGCTCACCCGCTCCACCGGGTTCTCCATCGTGATCTCCAACTCCCTGTCCTCTGTGGCGCATTCGGCGATCCGCAGCCTGACCGGCACCCGGCCCGCATGGCGCAGCGCGTTGCTGAGCCCTTCCTGCACGATGCGGTACGCCTCGCGGGACACGGCGGCAGGTAGCCGCTCGAGCGGGCCGGGGGCGGTCAGTACGACGGTGCCGCCCGCCGCCCGGGTCCGGGCCAGCAGCGCGTCCAGGTCGGCGAGGGTGGGGGCGGGCGCCGTACGGTCCCCGCCGTCCCCGTTCCCGCTTCCGTTCCCACCCTCGTCGTTCTCCCGCAGCAGGCCCAGCACGCTGTCGAGTTCCCCCACCGCATCGCGCGTGGTCTCCTCGATCGCGGCCAGCGCCTGCCGGGCGAACTCCGGGTCCGCGTCGAGGACCTTGCGCGCCGCGCCGGCCTGTAGGGTCACCGCGCTCAGCGCATGCCCGACGGAGTCGTGCAGCTCGCGCGCGAGGCGGTTGCGGGAGGCGAGGCGGGCGGCCCGCTCCTCGGCGGCGGCGAGCCGGTCGGCGGGCGTGGGCCCGAGCAGCGCGGGCGCACAGCGGGCCAGCAGCGCCCCCGCGCCGGCCGCCACCGCGGCCACGGCCGCCAGCAGCAGGATCCCGGCGGCGGGGGCGAGCGCGCGGGCGGAGTCGAAGGCGGTCGGCCAGACCAGGCCCCTGGCGTACGACTCGTCGGTGAACGGCAGCGCGACCAGCAGCGCCGCGGCGGGCGGCAGTGCGAGGGTGACCGCGCTGACCAGTCCGCCGAGCGCCAGGTGCAGCCCGAACCACAGGGCGGCGCGGCTGCGCGCGTCCCAGGAGGTGGCGGGGCCGGACGCGAGTTCGGCGGGCGCGGGGAGTCCGCACAGCGAGCGCGCGGCCGTGGCCTCCAGGGGGCGTACGAGCGGGAAGAGCGCGGTCAGTACGGCGGGCGGCAGGGCCAGGGCGTACGTGGCGAGCTGCCAGCCCAGCGAGTCGAGTGGCCGGGCGCCCGGGACGACCGCCACCAGGACGACGCCGGTCAGCAGGAAGTACGGCATCAACAGGGCCCCGCCGAGCACCAGATGCACCCAGCGCAGCCGGGCCCGCCGCCCCAGCGCCGTCCGGGCGTACCGCCGCCACCACACCACCGGCGTCATGCCTCCCGGCGCGCCGCGGCGCGTTCGCTGAAGAAGTAGGCGCCGGCCACCAGGACGAGCAACCCGACGATCATCTGAACAGCGTAGGTCACGTTCATCAGCCCGGTGGGCGCCCTGTCGCCGCCCTCCTCGGCGGTCAGCCCGGCCAGGGTGAGCCAGCCGCCCCAGCAGGCCAGCGCCCCCGACCCGACCCAGGCCAGGGCCAGCGGCAGGCTCAGCGGGACCCGGCGCCCGGCGCGGAAGGCGAGCATGAGCACGCCCGCGGCGGTGGCGAGCGCGAACAGCACATAGCCGGCCTCGACGATGTAGAAGTCGCTGCCCCGCTCCGCGGCCCTGGCCTCGCTCAGCCCGGCGGCCGAGCCGCCGGCCCACAGCAGATGCACCGCGGTGGGCGGCAGGACGAGCACGGAGGCGACCACGGCGGTCAGGCGCTGCGCCGGGCGGGTGGGGCCGTCGGCGGGCAGATCGGCGAGGCGGCCGCGCCACAGCCCGCCCCAGCGGTCGCGGGCGTACAGCACGAACAGGGCGCCCAGGGCCAGCCCTTGGACGATGAAGCCGCCGTAGACGACGCCGAAGACCCAGTCGGCCAGGAACGCGCCGTGCTCACCGCCCCGGCCACCGCCCTGGTCGGCGGTCTGCGGGAACCCGAGCGCCCCGGCCGCCAGTTGGGCCGGGAAGCCGGTCATGATCGGCGCGAGCAGGCCGCAGGCGCACCACACGGGCAGCGCCAGCAGCCAGGCCGGGACGCGTCTGCCCCAGGGGCGGGTGAGCAGCAGGGCGAGGACGACGACGGCGGCGTCCATGACGACCGACACGGCGTTGACGGCGATCATCGCGGTCCGCTCGCCCGGTTCGCGCAGCTCACTGCCCTCGGGGATGCCGAGGTGACTCCCCGCGATCCAGGCGGCCTTGAGACCGATGTAGGGGAGGCAGGCGGCGATGGCAATGGCGCGCAGGGCTTTTCTCATGCCCACCAGCCTTCCGGCGGGCCGCCGGCCACGCTTCCTCCCGCGCGACGATCCGCCTCCACCGCACGGGCTAGCCGGACCTCATCCCCGTACGGGCCCGTACGGGGGAGGGCTCAGAGGCGGCGGGTCGCGAGGGTGAGGCGGTCGCGGGCGTCGAAGAGCGCGTCCTTGATCATCTGCTCATGGGCGGGGGTGAGCCTGGCCACCGGCACCGAGCAGCTGATCGCGTCCCGCGAGGGCGTGCGGTAGGGGATCGCGATGCCGAAGCAGCGCAGCCCCAGCGTGTTCTCCTCGCGGTCCACCGCGTACCCCTGCTCGCGGATGAGGTGCAGCTCCTCGATGAGCTTTTCGCGGTCGGTGATGGTGTGCTCGGTGAGCGCGCCAAGGGTCTCCGGCAGCATCTTGCGCACCTGCTCGTCGGAGTAGGTGGCCAGCAGCGCCTTGCCCAGCGAGGTGGAGTGGGCGGGCAGCCGGCGGCCGACGCGGGTGAAGGGGCGCAGATAGTGCTGGGACTGGCGGGTGGCGAGGTAGACCACGTTGGTGCCGTCGAGGCGGGCGAGGTGGATGGTCTCGGTGGTGTCGTCCGAGAGCCGGTCCAGGGTCGGCCGGGCGGCGGCCACGACCTCGTCGCCGTCGATGTACGAGGTGCCGACCAGCAGGGCGCGTACGCCGATGCCGTAGCGGGTGCCGGTCGCGTCGGTCTCCACCCAGCCGAGCTCCACCAGGGTGCGCAGCAGCATGTAGAGGGAGGACTTGGGGTAGCCCACGGCTTCCTGGACGGCGGCCAGGCTGTGCATACCTGGTCGGCCGGCGAAGAATTCCAGCAGCTCGACCGTACGGACCGCCGACTTGACCTGGGCCCCACCCGTCTCGGCAGTTGACATCGCCTTGACCCCTTTGTTCGACCAGCCATAGAGTCCCGACAGAGTTCACTATCAGGGACAGCGTTCAGCATATCGAACAACAGCCGAGGTGCGGGACGCAAGCAGCGGCAACACAGCAGGAGGATTCCGCGGTGTCAGCACCAGTGTGGAGCGTCGACCCCCGAACCGGGAAGCAGCGGGAGCAGGTCGCGATCGAAGCCACCGCCGAGGAGATCGACCGCGTGGTGCGTGCGGCCCACGAGGCACGCGGCTCCCTGGCCGACCGTACGGTGCGCGCCGCCTTCCTGCGCACCGTACGGTCGGCCAG
>NZ_MUNE01000959.1 GCF_002154605.1 Streptomyces milbemycinicus
GCGCAGCCCGTTCGCCGCGATGGCCAAGTCGGTCATGAGGGGGTGCTCCTTCTGCGGGCTGGGCGGTTTTACAGGCTGCGGGCGGTGATGTCGCCCTGGGAGGTGGTGGCGCGGATGTCGAGTTCGGCGGTGCCGTCGTTCTTGAGGGCGTTGCTGATGCGGCCGTAGGCGGTGTCGGCGTCGAGGGCGGCCGAGACGCCGGTGGCGGCGCCGACCGTGATGTCGCCGGACTGGGTGCGGAGCACGACCGTGCCGCGCATGGCCTCGGTGATCTGGATGTCGCCCCTTGCGGTGCTGATCTCCGCGGGGCCGCCCAGCCGGCCGATCTCGACGTCGCCGTCGGTCGCGGTGAGGCGGACGCTCGCGGCCTCGTCGATCTTGATCTGGCGGTACGCGCCTTCGAAGGCGATATCGCCGAGACGGCCGACGCCGCGGAGCTCGGAACTGGCGGTCTTGGCCTCGATACGGGAGCCGGCGGGGAGCTTGACGGTGACCTCCAGGGATCCGGAGGGGGCGAAGAGCTGGTTCTTGGGCTCGGGGGTGTGGATCCGCAGGACGCCGTCGGCGTAGGCGACGGTGGTCTGCTCGGCGGTCTGGACGTCGCGGCTCTTGGCGGGGTTCGCGGGCAGGACCTCGACGGTGGTGTCGGAGCGGTCGGCGGCGATGAACTGGATGCGTCCGGCGGGGATGTCCAGGACGGCGGAGATCGGGGCGGGGGTGTCGAACTTCTGCATCGTGCTCTCCTGCTTCTCGCTCGTTGTTTCTGACACCGGAAACGCTACGTTGCTTTCCAGGAGTCAGCAACATGCTTGTTGCGCAGAATCGACATTCATGCAGGTGGAAGCCATTAAACTGTTGCAATGACCTTGAGGATAATGCAACGACAGCTACCTGGATCATTGCAATGGGTAAGAAATGAACGCTACAGTGGGGGCCAGGGACCACCGTGAAGGATCACCAAGGAGACCGCGATGCCAGGAGGCAGGCTCACCCAGCAGGAACGCCAGCAGATCGCGCTGGGGTTGGCCGACAGCCTCCCCTACGCCGAGATCGCCCGACGCCTCGAACGCCCGACCTCGACGATCACGCGTGAGGTGATGCGCAACGGCGGCCCCACCGCCTACCGCGCCGACCTCGCCCACCGCGCCACCGAGCGCCGCGCTCACCGGCGCAGGCCCGCGCCCTCCCGAGGGTCGGAGTCGGTCCCCCAGCCACACGGACGCGACGCCGAGGCCGTGCGCGAGTACGAGGAGTCGCTCACCACCATCCTCATGCAATCGGGCC
>NZ_MUNE01000096.1 GCF_002154605.1 Streptomyces milbemycinicus
CCCGTCTCCTCTCCCGCCCCCGCTCGGCGTGTCTCATCCACGCCCCGCGTCCGGTCCGAACCGCGCGTCGAGCTCGAACCAGACCGCCTTCCCCACACCGTGGGCCCGCACCCCCCACGCATCCGCGAGCATATGCACCAGCAGCAGTCCGCGCCCGGATGTGCCCTCCTCGGCCGCATGCGTACGCAGCGTCGGATGCCGGGAGACGAAGTCCCGCACCTCCACCCGTAATCGGCCGCCGACCAGCGCATCGGACCCGTCGCCGAGCGTGGCCGTGATGTGCGCCCCGCGGTCGGTGTGCACCAGCGCGTTGGTGACCAGCTCGCTGATGAGCAGTTCGGCCAGGTCCCTCCTGCTCGGCTCGCCCCAGTACCGCAGCAGTTCGCGCAGGGCCGCACGGATTTCCGCCACCCGGGACAGCTCACCGCCGTGCAATCGCCGGCTGAGGGCCGGGTCCCACTCGCTCTCGATGGCCACCGCCCCCGCTTCCGGCCGCCCGGCCGTCCCGCCCCGCCGTGAAGGCTGACGCTTCATCCTCCCCCGCCCCGGCCGCACACGGCGCGGCCAGTGTCGAAATGTCGTCGAACACGCTCACGGAATGCATTCCCGCGTGTGGGTGCCCACACACCGCGGGAAATGATCGGGGAGTTGATCCACCGAGCGCCGATGCCTAGGAGAGCCGCGTATGCACGACGACCGATCGCTGGTGGAAGGGCGCCTTGACCGGGCGTTGCGCCAGTTCATCAGGCCCGCCCAGTACACGGCGCGCACCCCGCTCACGCTGACCGCGTGGCGCACCCCGGGCGAGCCGGTCCCGGTGGGCGACGCGCTGAAGGGGTCGTACGAGCCCTTCGAGACCGGCACCGAGTGGGGCTCGCCGTGGTCGACCTGGTGGTTCCGGCTGGAGGGCGAGGTGCCGTCGGCGTGGGCGGGGCGGCGGGTCGAGGCCGTCATCGACCCGGGCTTCACCGGGGATGGGCCCGGCTTCCAGGCCGAGGGGCTGGTGTACGACGCGGAAGGGGTGCCGATCAAGGGCATCCATCCGCGTAACCGCCATATCCCCGTCGCCGCCCCGGCGGCCGGCGGTGAGCCGGTGCGGCTGCTGCTGGAGGCGGCCGCCAATCCGGCCATGCTGCGCGACGGCTTCGAGCCGACCTGGCTGGGCGATGTGCTGACTGCCGGGGACCGGCTGCTGTACCGCTTCGCCTCGGCCGACCTCGCCGTGCTGAACGAGGAGGTCTGGCATCTGGTGCTGGACATCGAGGTGCTGTCGGAGCTGATGCGCGAGCTCCCCGCGGACCGGCCGCGGCACCACGAAATACTGCGTGCGCTGGAGAACATGCTGGACGCGCTGGACCTCCACGATGTGCCGGGCACCGCCGCGGCCGGGCGCGCCGCGCTGACCGAGGTGCTCAGCCGCCCCGCGAACGCCAGCGCACACCGCGTGTCGGCGGCCGGGCACGCCCATATCGACTCGGCGTGGCTGTGGCCGCTGCGCGAGACCGTCCGCAAGGCGTCCCGGACCTTCGCCAATGTCACCGCGCTCGCGCGCGACTACCCGGAGCTGGTCTTCGCCTGCTCGCAGGCGCAGCAGTACGCATGGGTCAAGGAGCACCAGCCGCACATCTGGGAGCGGATCAAGAAGGCCGTGGCCGACGGCAACTGGGCGCCGGTCGGCTCGATGTGGGTCGAGTCCGATGCCAACATGCCCGGCGGTGAGGCGCTGGCCCGGCAGATCGTGCACGGCAAGCGGTTCTTCCTGGAGGAGCTGGGGGTGGACACCGAGGAGATCTGGCTGCCGGACTCCTTCGGCTACACGGCCGCCTTCCCTCAGCTGGCGAAGCTCGCGGGGGTGCGGTGGTTCCTCACCCAGAAGCTGTCCTGGAACCAGACGAACAAGATGCCGCACCACACCTTCTGGTGGGAGGGCATCGACGGCACCCGGGTGTTCACCCACTTCCCGCCGGTCGACACCTACAACGCCGAGTTCCATGCTCACGAACTCGCCCACGCCGAGAAGAACTTCGCCGAGAAGGGGCTGGCGACCCGCTCCCTCGTCCCCTTCGGCTTCGGCGACGGCGGTGGCGGCCCCACCCGCGAGATGCTGGAGAAGGCGCGGCGGCTCACGTCGCTCGAGGGCTCGCCGCGGGTGGAGATCGAGCGGCCGTCGGCGTTCTTCACCGAGGCGGAGCGGGAGTACGGGGCCAAGGCACCGGTGTGGTCGGGCGAGCTGTATCTGGAGACGCACCGGGCGACGTACACCACACAGGTCAAGACCAAGCAGGGCAACCGGCGCAGCGAGCATCTGCTGCGGGAGGCGGAGCTGTGGGCGGCGGCCGCCGCGCTGCGCTCCCCCGGGTACGCCTATCCGTACGACGACCTGGACCGGATCTGGAAGACGGTGCTGCTGCACCAGTTCCATGACATCCTGCCGGGCTCCTCGATCGCCTGGGTGCACCGCGAGGCGAGCGACACCTATGAGCGGGTCCGCACCGAGCTGGAGCTGATCATCGCGACGGCGGTCGGTGCGCTCGGCGGCGCGCCGGACGGGCCGGTGGTGCTGAACGCGTCCCCGTACGAGCGCGCCGAGGTCGTCACGCTCGACGCGCCGACGGCGGCGGCCCTCCCGGAAGGCGCGGCGGTCCAGCCGCTGGAGGACGGGCGCGCCGCGGTCGCGGTGCGGCTGGCTGCGCTGGGCGCGTCGGCCGTGCACCCCGACACGCCGGGGGCGGCGGCCGAGCCCCAGGCGCCGGTCAGCGCGCTGAGCGACGGACGCACCATCGTCCTGGACAACGATCTGCTGCGGGTGGTCATCGACGGCGACGGGCTGCTGACCTCCGTACGGGACCTCGCCGCCGACCGGGAGCTGATCGCGCCCGGCGCCCGCGGCAACCTCCTCCAGCTGCACCCCGACCACCCGAATGAATATGACGCCTGGGACATCGACCGGCACTACCGCCGGGCCCACACCGACCTCACCGACGCCGAGTCCGTCGAGCTGGTCGAGTCCGGGCCGCTGCGCGCCGCGGTCCGGGTGGTGCGCGCCTTCGGCGCGTCGGGGGCCTCCCGCGTCACCCAGGAGATCCGGCTCAGCCAGGGCAGCCGCCGGGTGGACATCACCACCGAGGTGGACTGGCAGGAGTCGGAGAAGGTCCTCAAGGCCGCGTTCCCGCTGGACATCCACGCCAAGGTGTCCACTTCCGAGATCCAGTTCGGGCATGTGGACCGTGCCACCCACACCAACACCAGCTGGGACGCGGCCCGGTTCGAGATCTGCGCCCACCGCTGGCTGCGGGTCGCCGAGCCCGGCTATGGCGCGGCGCTGCTCAACGACTCGACGTACGGCCACGATGTGACCCGTACGGAGCACCCGGTCGATGGCGAGGGCGGCGGCGAGGGCGGTCCGGTGCTGGGCACGACGGTGCGGCTGACCCTGCTGCGCGCCCCGCACAGCCCCGACCCCGAGACCGACCTCGGCACCCACCGCTTCGCGTATGCGCTGCTGCCCGGCGCCGAGGTGGGCGACGCGGTCGCCGAGGGCCTGGCGCTCAACCTGCCGCTGCGCGCCCTGCCCGCGGGTCCGGTGCTCCCGTCCCTGATCGGCGTCGACAACCCCGCGATCACCGTCGAGTCCGTCAAGCTGGCGGAGGACCGTGGCGGCGATGTGGTGGTCCGGCTGTACGAGTCGCGCGGCGGGCGCGCGTCCGCCACGCTGACCACCGGCTTCCCGGTGGTCAGCGCCCAGGTGACGGACCTGATTGAGCGGCCGCTGCACGAGGCGGCCACCGGCGAGGGCGGGCTGGCCCTGAGCCTGCGCCCGCACGAGATCCTGACCCTCAGGCTCACGCCCGCGTAGGCGCGCGACAGGCGGCGGGGTCAGGGCCGGGGCAGGTTCCGCAGATTCGCGCGGGCCAGTTGCACCATCCGGCCCACCCCGCCGTCCAGCACGATCTTGCTCGCGGACAGCGCGAAGCCGGTCACCATCTCGGCCCGGATCTTCGGCGGGATGGACAGCGCGTTGGGATCGGTGACCACATCCACCAGCGCGGGCCCCTTGTAGCGGAAGGCGGCCCGCAGCGCCGCCCGCAGATGCTTGGGCTTCTCCACCCGCTCGCCGTACGCCCCGGCGGCGCGGGCGATCTCCGCGAAGTCGGGGTTCAGATTGGTGGTGCCGTACGCGGGCAGGCCCGAGACCATCATCTCCAGCTCGACCATGCCGAGCGCGGAGTTGTTGAAGAGCACCACCTTCACCGGCAGGTCGTACTGGACGAGGGTGAGGAAGTCGCCCATCAGCATGGCGAAACCGCCGTCGCCCGACATCGAGACGACCTGGCGGCGGCGGTCGAGGAACTGGGCGCCGATCGCCTGCGGCACCGCGTTGGCCATCGAGCCATGGGTGAACGAGCCGATCACCCGGCGCCGGCCGTTGGGCGTCAGATAGCGGGCCGCCCACACATTGCACATACCGGTGTCGACGGTGAACACCGCGTCCGGGGCCGCCTCATCGTCCAGCACCGACGCCACATACTCCGGGTGGATCGGAATGTGCCTGTCCACCCGGCGGGTGTACGCCTTGACCACGCCCTCCAGCGCGTCCGCGTGCTTCTTCAGCATCCGGTCCAGGAATCTGCGGTCCTTCTTGACGCGCACCTTCGGCGTCAGACAGGTCAGCGTCTCGCGCACATCGCCCCACACCGCCAGGTCGAGTTTGGAGCGGCGGCCCAGATGCTCGGGGCGGACGTCGATCTGCACGGTCTTCACATCGTCGGGCAGAAAGGCGTTGTACGGGAAGTCGGTGCCCAGCAGGATCAGCAGATCGCATTCGTGGGTGGCCTCGTACGCCGCGCCGTAGCCGAGCAGCCCGCTCATGCCTACATCGTACGGATTGTCGTACTGGATCCACTCCTTGCCCCGCAGCGCATGCCCCACCGGGGCCTTCACCTGCTCGGCGAAGGCCATCACCTCGGCGTGCGCCCCGGCCGTGCCGCTGCCGCAGAACAGCGTCACCCGGTCGGCCGCGTCCACCATCCGGGCGAGCGCGTCGATCTCCGCGTCGCCGGGGCGCACCGAGGGGCGGGAGGTGACCAGGGCGTGCTCCTCGGCCCGCTCGGGCGCCGGGAGCGCCGCGATATCGCCGGGCAGCGCCACCACGCTGACGCCGCTGCGGCCGATCGCGTGCTGGATCGCGGTCTGCAGCACGCGCGGCATCTGCCGCGGGTTGGAGATCAGCTCGCAGTAGTGGCTGCACTCGTTGAACAGCCGGTCGGGGTGGGTCTCCTGGAAGTAGCCGCTGCCGATCTCGCTGCTGGGGATGTGCGAGGCCAGGGCGAGCACCGGGGCCATCGAGCGGTGCGCGTCGTACAGGCCGTTGATCAGATGCAGATTGCCGGGGCCGCAGGACCCGGCGCACGCCGCGAGGCGGCCGGTGAGCTGCGCCTCGGCCCCGGCGGCGAAAGCCGCCGACTCCTCGTGGCGGACCTGGATCCAGTCGATGGCCGCGTTGCGGCGGACCGCGTCCACGACCGGGTTGAGGCTGTCCCCCACGACCCCGTACAGCCGCTGCACCCCGGCGCGCGCAAGGAGATCCACAAACTGCTCGGCCACGGTTTGCTTGCCCATCGCGCGCCCTTCCGTCCGGGTCATGGCTGCGTATGCCGGTAAACCGGCGGCATACGGCTCCATCAACCCATGGACCGCGCGCTCACGCCTCCCAGACGGCGGCCGCCGTACGGTCGTCGGCGTAGCCGTTCACCCGTGTCCGGGTGTCCGCGAGGAACGCGGCGAGCCCCGGCGGCTCGCCCTGTGCCCAGCGTTCCGCCAGGTGTCCGGCGAGTTCGGGCCGGCCGCGCAGCGGCTCGGCAAGCCCGCCGCCGCACATCAGCAGCACATCGCCCGGCCGGGCTACAGAGGCCCGGAAACGGAACGGGGCGGCGGCCGGGACCGGGGCCGGACCCGGGGCGGGGCCGGTGCCCGGTGTGGCGATCCCGAAGCTCATCGTCGCGGGCGCGTCGGTGGCCTGTGTCGCGGGCCGTGCCGTACCGCCGAACCCGACCACGGGGCCGCCCACGGTGTCCTGTTCCGGCCCGGGCGGCTCCAGGTCCTGCCAGGCGCCCGCGCGCAACCGGAAGACGCCGCCGTCGCCCGCACCGAAGAACACCCGGGTACGGCAGGCGGGGTCGGCGGGCAGCAGCAGACAGCGCAGCGCGGCGGTGTACTCGGCCGGGTCCACACCCAGCTCGGCCGCGCGGGCCCGCAGGCGCCCCAGGCCACGGTCGGTGAGCCGGTGCAGCCCGGACTTGAGCGCACTGCGGTTTCCGGTGCGCAGGTCGTCCATTAATCGCGCATGGCTGCGGCCGACCGCGCCGCCGATCCACTCACACAACTCACGCGCCGCCCGCTGCGCCCCCTCGGCACTCCCCGCACCCCCTGCGCCACTCGCGCCACTCG
Source organism: Streptomyces milbemycinicus (assembly GCF_002154605.1). GTDB lineage: Bacteria > Actinomycetota > Actinomycetes > Streptomycetales > Streptomycetaceae > Streptomyces > Streptomyces milbemycinicus. The sequence continues at coordinate 6,448 of NZ_MUNE01000096.1, forward strand.
CGAGCGCCACCATCACCAACGCCCCGGGCCCCGCCCCGAACCGCGCCGTCAGCAACGCGTCCCGCCGAGGCTCCCCGCTCCGGCGAGCCGACTCGCCACGGGAGGAGACCGCCCGCAGCGTGGCGGCCCCGCACCGGGCGCCGTCCAACACGGTGTCGGGCACGAGGTCGGCCAACTCGTACGGCTCGGCGAGTGGCAGCTCGACCGGCTCATCGCTGTACGCGGGGGGTTGTGGTTGGGGCGGCTGGGGT
>NZ_MUNE01000960.1 GCF_002154605.1 Streptomyces milbemycinicus
GCCGCGCTGGTGGCGGGGTGGCTGGTCATCAGGGCAGGCGACGACGCGGACGCCGACTCCGACGCGGCGAAGAGATACTGCTGGGGCGCCTGGTCGCAGGGCGAGGAGCCGTTACGTTTCAACAACGACAACCGCACCTTCCGGGAGACGGCCCCGACGCCCGAACGCCCGCGCGGCTCGTGCACGATCACCACGAGCTGGGATAACGGCATCAACGAGGTCCACGAGAAGATCTCTGTCAGCTACGGCTCGGGCCCGAAAGACGCGAAGAAGCGCCGCGCCTGGCTGGCCGAGCTCTTCGCCGGCGCGGGAGATCAGCTTCCCGAGGGGCTGCCGGGCTTCGTCAGCGAGGGCTCCGCCACCCTGGTGCTCCCCGAGAAGTGCGATGTCGACGGCCGCCCCTCGGTCGTGGCCGTCAGCGGCGTGCAGAGCGACGGCAAAGACGACACCCCCACCCTGCCGGATGTCTCCTCCGAGCCGTGGCAGGCGGGGCAGCTGCTCGTGGACATCGCCAACCACGGCATGGAGAAGGCCGGTTGCGCGCCGGAGAAGCCGCTGGGCTTCGCCGCACCCATACCGCCGGGATACGTGCCTGACGACACCTTCGTCACCGGCTACTCCTCGGGCGCCTGCCGGATTGACGGACTGAGGCCCGCGCCCGGTGGTGCCGAGGGCAGCGACAAGGGCCTCGACTCAACCGTGGGCCCGGTCAGCGACGACCTCCAGACCTGTGTCGTCCGCTGGTACGACACGGTGGCCGCCCGGCTCACCATGACCGCCCACCCCCGGCTGGTGAAGCTCTTCGACGGCCTCACCGGCAGCGCCCCGCCCGCCCGAGGCTGGCGCGGCCAGGGCTTTATGGACGCGGATGGCGCGCTCGTCCGGGCCCGGTGTTCGGGCCGTACGGCAGTGATGTCCATGGAGCGGACGGACGTCGCCGACGACACCCCGTTCGCCACCCCGTCCCATATCTTCCCCGTCTACGCCGCCGCCGTGGCCAAGCGCCTCGGCTGCGCCGCCGTCACACCACATGGAGACTCAATATGAGCAGCCCTGAGGAGTTACGGCGGCAGGAACACTTCCTCGTCGCCGCCGCGGCGGCGCGCAAGGGCCGGTGGAGGCGGCGTGGCCGCCGGGCCTGGGGTCTACTGCGGAGCCGGCCCGGTCAGCTGATCACCGTGGGAGTCGTGAGCGCGCTCATCGGCAGCCTGCTGACCGCGTGGCAGACGGACAGCCTTCCGTGGTCGGACGAGAAACAGGCCGTGTGCTGGGGGGCGCTCTCCAAGAAGGACGCGGAGGCGTTGTTCGACCACGACCTCTTCATCCGCTTCGACCCCGACCTCTCGGTCCGCGCGGAGGAGATCCGCCCGACCCACGGGAGCGCGAATGTCCAGGGCGCCTGTCGGCTCCTGGCGCTGGACGACGGCCGCCCCGTCGCGCGTGTCGACTTCCGGCTCCACCACCTCGACGGGCAGTACGACGCGCAGTCCGCGGGCTGGCTGACGGACTTCCTCTCCCCGCTGGCGGTGCCGTTCGGCAAGGGATTCGTCGGGATGGCCTCGGAGAGCCGGACCTGGCTGGCGCTCCCCAGGGGTTGCGGCAGCGGGGGAGGCATCAACGGGCCTGCGGTCGTCGACGCGTCCTGGGGCAGGCCGCCCATGAGCTCCGACGAGGACCCCCACTGGCGGAACCAGGTGGCGCGGGCGACCGTACGGCTGGCCAACGGCGCCATGCGCGCCCTGCGCTGCGACGGCACATTCCCGCTCCCGGGTGACCTTCCCGCCGTCCCTCCCCGCAAGGACACCGAGCCACGACGGCTCTGCGGCATCGACGGGCTGACGCTGACCCTCCCCAAGAAGGAGTACTTCCTCAACAGCACACTGCTCACGCACAGCCCCGGGACGGCCCGCGTCTGCGGCGTCGGTGACAGTTCGATACGGGGGCGTGCGCGGCTGCGGCTGGTCACCATCGAGAGCCCGCGGCTCGCCCAGGTCTTGTCCGACCTGACCGACCGCAACGAAGCACCCGATTACGAGAAGCGAGGCAGGAGTTCAGTCGGCCGGGACCTGGCTCTGTACCAGACCATGTGCCAGACCGGTCTGGTCATCTTCCTCGTCCAGGACGACGGCACCGGCAGGGACGACCTTCCGCGCAAGCTCCTCCCCCGCTACGCCGCAGCCGAGGCGGAGCGGCTGGGCTGCGGCCCGGTGAAGGTCGAGCTGCCGCGCTGATCGCCCGGCACCGAGGAGGCCGACCCGTGACCGTACCGTCCGCACGTCCCCGGATCGAGGTACCCGAGGCGCTGGCCGCGTCCCAGAGCCGGTCCTCATCGGGACCGGTCAGAACACCGGCTGACCCGCTGATGACGCCGCACGGCCCAGTGACTTTGCGGTGAGTTTGAGACGGCGACACGCCGTCGCTTCGGCGTGTCGCCGTCTCAAACTCACCGCAAACCCATACCTCGGCAGTGCAAGTCACCGGTATGGGGACAAGCCCCGAGCCCGATGGCAGACGTGCCCACGCTGAGCGGACGCGCTCAGGCTCCCGCCCCGGTCCGCCCCTTCGCTGGAGTGCCGCGCACCGCGCGGTGAGAGCATCACCGAACCAACCCCGTCCCCGACTGGTCACGACCCGGGGACGGGGCACTTCCATGCCCGCTGACCTGCCGATATGCTCCAGAGCTCTTACTTACGAACATCGGGGCTTTCCGAAGCTGGGGTTCCGCCCCAGACCCCGGGGTCTGGGGCGGAGGTCCCCGCCGGACACCCCCTGATCCCGGCAGCGAACGGCGAACGGGCCGCACTCCCGTGCTGGGGAGTGCGGCCCGTTCTTCGGGAATCCCTCGGAGGGCTTCCGCCCGGGGTCCGGGGCTTACTTCCGGATCAGCGAGCGCAGCACGTACTGCATGATGCCGCCGTTGCGGTAGTAGTCCGCCTCACCGGGGGTGTCGATGCGCACGACCGCGTCGAACTCGACGCCCGTGTCGGTGGTGACCTTGACGGTGCGCGGGGTGGTGCCGTCGTTCAGCTCGGTGACGCCCGCGATGGAGAAGGTCTCCTCGCCGGTCAGGCCCAGCGACAGCGCCGAGGCGCCCTCCGGGAACTGGAGCGGCAGCACGCCCATGCCGATGAGGTTCGAGCGGTGGATGCGCTCGTACGACTCGGCGATGACGGCCTTGACGCCGAGCAGCGCGGTGCCCTTGGCGGCCCAGTCGCGGGAGGAGCCGGAGCCGTACTCCTTGCCCGCCAGGATCACCAGCGGGATGCCCGCCGCCTGGTAGTTCTGCGACGCGTCGTAGATGAAGGAGACCGGCGCGCCCTCCTGGGTGAAGTCGCGGGTGTAGCCGCCCTCGGTGCCCGGCGCGACCTGGTTGCGCAGCCGGATGTTGGCGAAGGTGCCGCGGATCATGACCTCGTGGTTGCCTCGGCGCGAGCCGTAGGAGTTGAAGTCGCGGCGCTCGACGCCGTGCTCGGTGAGGTACTTGCCGGCCGGGGTGTCGGCCTTGATGGCACCGGCCGGGGAGATGTGGTCGGTGGTGACCGAGTCGCCGAGCTTGGCGAGCACCCGGGCGCCGGTGACGTCCTGGACCGGCGCCGGGTCCATGGTCATGCCCTCGAAGTACGGGGGCTTGCGGACGTAGGTGGACTCCGGGTCCCAGTCGAAGGTGTTGCCGGTCGGGATGGGCAGCGCCTGCCACTGCGCGTCGCCCGCGAAGACGTCGGCGTAGCTGGTGTTGAACATCTCCTGGCCGATCGCGGAGGCGACGACCTCCTCGACCTCCTTCTCGGAGGGCCAGATGTCGGCCAGGTGGACCGGGTTGCCGTCCTGGTCGATGCCGAGCGCGTCCTTGGTGATGTCCACCTTCATGGAGCCCGCGATGGCGTACGCGACGACCAGCGGCGGGGACGCCAGGTAGTTCATCTTGACGTCCGGGTTGATCCGGCCCTCGAAGTTGCGGTTGCCGGACAGCACGGAGGTGACGGCGAGGTCGGCCTCGTTGACGGCCTTGGAGACCTCCTCCGGCAGCGGGCCGGAGTTGCCGATGCAGGTGGTGCAGCCGTAGCCGACAAGGTTGAAGCCGAGCTTGTCGAGGTACGGGGTGAGGCCGGCGCGGTCGTAGTAGTCCATGACGACCTTGGACCCGGGGGCCAGGGTGGTCTTGACCCACGGCTTGCGGGTCAGGCCCTTCTCGACGGCCTTCTTGGCCACGAGGGCGGCGGCGACCATGACGTACGGGTTGGAGGTGTTGGTGCAGGAGGTGATCGCGGCGACGGTGACGGCGCCGTGGTCGATCTCGTACTGGCTGCCGTCGGGGGCGATGACCGGGGTCGGCTTGGTCGGCACGCCGTTGTGGTCGAGCGCGGGGGCGTCGGAGGCCGGGAAGGACTCCTTGCCCGCCTCCTCGTCCTCGGCCACGTAGTTACGGATGTCCTGGGCGAACTGCTGCGCGGCCTCGGCCAGCACGATCCGGTCCTGCGGGCGCTTGGGGCCGGCGATCGACGGGACGACCGTCGACAGGTCCAGCTCCAGCTTCTCGGAGAAGTCGGGCTCGGCGGCCGGGTCCAGCCACAGGCCCTGCTCCTTGGCGTACGCCTCGACGAGCGCGAGCTGCTGCTCGCTGCGGCCGGTGAGCTTGAGGTAGTTGATCGTCTCGACGTCGATCGGGAAGATCGCGGCGGTGGAGCCGAACTCCGGCGACATGTTGCCGATGGTGGCGCGGTTCGCGAGCGGGATGGCGGAGACGCCCTCACCGTAGAACTCGACGAACTTGCCGACCACACCGTGCTTGCGCAGCATCTCGGTGATCGTCAGCACCAGGTCGGTGGCGGTGGTGCCGGTCGGCAGCGAGCCGGTGAGCTTGAAGCCGACGACGCGCGGGATGAGCATCGAGACCGGCTGGCCCAGCATCGCGGCCTCGGCCTCGATACCGCCGACGCCCCAGCCCAGCACGCCCAGGCCGTTGACCATGGTGGTGTGCGAGTCGGTGCCGACCAGGGTGTCGGGGTACGCCTGTCCACCCCGGACCATGACGGTACGGGCCAGGTGCTCGATGTTGACCTGGTGGACGATGCCGGTGCCCGGCGGGACGACCTTGAACTCGTCGAACGCGGTCTGGCCCCAGCGCAGGAACTGGTAGCGCTCCTTGTTGCGCCCGTACTCCAGCTCCACGTTCTGCGTGAAGGCCTCGGGGGTGCCGAAGCGGTCGGCGATGACCGAGTGGTCGATGACCAGCTCGGCGGGGGCGAGCGGGTTGATACGGGCGGCGTCGCCGCCCAGCTCCTTGACGGCCTCGCGCATGGTGGCGAGGTCCACAACACACGGCACGCCGGTGAAGTCCTGCATGATCACGCGGGCCGGCGTGAACTGGATCTCCTGGCTGGGCTGGGCGCTCGGGTCCCAGTTGCCCAGTGCGCGGATGTGGTCGGCGGTGATGTTCGCGCCGTCCTCGGTACGGAGCAGGTTCTCCAGCAGCACCTTGAGGCTGTACGGCAGACGGGCGGATCCCTCCACCTTGTCCAGCCTGAAGATCTCGTACGACTCGTCGCCCACCTGCAGTGTGCTACGGGAGTCGAAGCTGTTCGCCGACACGACAGTCTCCTTCATGCATGATCTCGCGCGTACTACCGCAATCCTGCCGCCCCACGCCCTCGCCCATCAGGTAAGGTCAGGCTTAGTTAGGCAAGCCTTACTGGCGCGGCCGCGGTGCGCCTTCCGGCGGATATCTCGATGTCAAGATAACCCTAATACATGGACCGCCGCACGGTGGGCTCGCGCTGCCGTGATCCGTTTCTCATACACGCCGCTCTGCCGTACGCGCCCCGCATGGCGATCACCCGTGCCTCAGCGCACCATGAGGATCATGCGAAGGAGGACCGCATGGACTCCTCGGACACCCCCTCCTCCGAACCTCCCTCCAAGCCTCCCCCCGAACCTCCGCTGAGCGCCACCGAGCGCCAGGAGTACGAGCGGCTGCGCAAGGCGGTCGCCGTCCGCCACCGCAGGCTGCGGTACGCGGGAGCGTCGGTGCTGCTGGTGCTTGCCGTGCTACTGGCACCGCTCGCCTTGGTCGCCACCTGGGCGCATGAGGAGGTCTCCGACACCGACCAGTACGTACGGACCGTCGCGCCGCTGGCCCACGACCCCGCCGTACAGAACGCGGTGACCGACCGGCTCACCAAACGCGTCGTCGACAACGTCGACGTCGCCGGGGTCACCGCCTCGCTCACCAAGGCCCTCGACCGGGTCGGCGCCCCGCCCCGGGTGGCCGACAGCGCCCGGCTGCTGACCGGGCCGCTGAAGACGGCCCTCACCACCGCCGTCCACGACGTGGTGGCCAAGGTGGTGCACAGCGACCAGTTCGCCCAGGTGTGGACCGCCGCCAACCGCCGGGCGCACGCCGCCGTGGTGAAGGTCCTCACCGGCGAGGGGCCCAGCGCCGTCCAGGCCAGAGGGAACACCATCGTCCTGGACATCGGCACCCTGATCGACAACGTCAAACACAGACTGGTCGACGCGGGCTACGAGAAGGCCGCGCACATCCCCACCGTGGAGCGGACGGTCCCGCTGCTGCGGACCGACAAGCTCGACAAGGCGCAGGACGCCATGCGGCTGCTCAACGTGCTGGGCGTCTGGCTGCCGGTCACGGCGCTCGTCCTCGCCGCCCTCGCCGTGGGAACGGCCCCCGCGCACCGCGTGGCGCTGATGAGCGTGGGCATCGGCGTCGCGGTGATGATGCTGGTGCTGCTCGTCGGCCTCGCCGTACTGCGCCGGGTGTATCTGGACTCCGTGCCGCCCACCACGCTGCCCGAGGACGCCGCCGCCACCATCTACGACACCTTCGTGCGCTTCCTGCGCGAGAGCACCCGCACGATCCTGGTGATCGCCGTGATCACCGTGCTGTCCGGCTATCTGTACGGCCCCGGGCGCGGCGCCCGCGCCGTGCGCTCGGGGGCCGCCCGCGCCACCGGCGCCACCGGCCGGGCCCTGGCCCGCGCCGGTGTGCGTACGGGCGGTACGGGCCGCTGGCTGGACGGCCACCGCGGCTGGACCACCGGGGTCGTCATCAGCGGCGGGGCGCTCGCGCTCGTCCTGTGGAACCACCCCACCCCGGCGTCCGTGGCGCTCGTCCTGGGCCTCGTCGTCCTCGTCCTGGTGCTGCTGGGCATCGTCGCGGCGGCGGCGAACGGGCGCCACGAGCACCCGTTATCGGCGGTGGCGGCAGTTGGGGCGAATTCCCGGGACCGTCCGAGGTGGCAGCCTGGAACGCAGGAGGCAGGCGGTGCGTTCCGGCGGAGACGAACACCGGCCACCCCGGTTCGGCGGAGCACGGAGTGTCCTGGCCGCGGCGCGCGCCCCGTCAGTCGCCGGGGCGGTCGCCCGGCTGACGGAGCGGCTGCTGGCGGTCAACACTCTGGAGGCCGCCAGCCGACTGGCCGCACAGGCGTTCCTGACGGCCTTGCCACTGCTGATGGCGGTGGCGGCCTTCGCTCCCGAGGGCTGGAAGGGCCTGCTGGCGGACTCCGTGCGCTCGGTGGTCGGCGTGCGCGGCAAGGCGCTGGAAGAGCTGCGCCGGGCACTCGCCGCGTCCGGTACGACGAGGAAACCCTCCGGCGCCGTGGGTCTCGTGGTGGCGCTGGTGTCGGCCACGGCCTTCAGCCGGGCCCTGCAGGGGGTCTGCGAACGGTGCTGGAACCTGCCCAGGGCGAGGATCCGCGTGGCGGCGTGGCGCTGGCTGCTGTGGGTGCTGGTCTGGCTGGCGGTGCTGTTCGTCCAGGCGCCGGTGCGCAGGGGCTTCGGCACCGGGATCGTCTCGGGGCTCGTGCTGTCCCTGCTGTCGGCCGTCCTGCTGTGGTGGTGGACCCAGCACCTGCTGCTGGGCGGCCGGGTCGGATGGCTGCCGCTGCTGCCGGGCGCGGTGCTCGCGGGCACCGGCACCGTCGCGCTGGGCTATGCCTCCCGTCTGGTCATGCCGCGGGCCATGGACCGCAGCCTCGCCGACCTCGGTCCCCTCGGCCCCGTCTTCACGCTGCTGTCCTGGCTCATCGTGGTGTTTCTGATCGTGGTGGCGGGGCTCGCGATCGGCCAGCTGGTGGCCTCCTCCGCCTGGTACGCACGGCTGGTCGCCCGGCCGCCGCACACCCCGGATTCGAACGCTCGCCCAAGTGACGCTCCCTGAGCGTCAGGCGCCCGGAGATGGGGTCATCGGGTGCCCCGCGAGCCGGAATACTGAGGCGATGGATCCGCACCTGCTCCGCACCTTCGTGTCCGTGGCCCGCCGCGCGTCCTTCTCGGAGGCCGCCCGCGACCTGGGGTTCCCCCCGTCGGCCGTGTCCCGGCACATCGCCACGCTCGAAGCCGATCTGCGGACCCCGCTGCTGACCCGGCGTCCGGTGGCGCCGACCGCGGCGGGCGCGCGGCTGCTGGAGCACGCGGGCCCGCTGCTGCACCGGCTGGACGCGGCCCGCGCGGACGTCGAGCGCCTCGCCGGAGCCGCCACCGCGCGTCTTACGCTCGGCGCCTCGCCGCCCGCCATGACGCCCCGGGTCGCGGCGGCCCTGGCCGAGGTGCGCCGGGCCCACCCGGGCGTACGGACGGCCGTACGGCTCCTGGGCCGCGACGAGATCCCCGCGGCCATGGCCACCGGACAGCTCGACCTCGGCCTGACCGACGGCCTGACGGCACCCGGCGACCCCCTGCCGCTGCCCGACCTCGGCCCGCTGTCCACCCTGCCCATCGCCGAGGGCGCGCTCGTCGTCCCCCTGCGCCACCTGCGCGCCGCCGGCGCCACCGACGGCTTCCGCGCCGCCCTGCGCTACGAGGGCACCGACGTACGGGCGCTCCTCACCCTGGTCGCAGCGGGCCACGGCCTGACCCTCCTCCCCCACTCCGCCACCAAGGGCGCCCCCGGCATCGTCGCGATCCCCCTGATCTCCCCACGCCTCGTACACCGCGTCGAACTCCTCCACGGGACACCCCTGGACGACCCGGCGGCGGACTTCGCGGA
>NZ_MUNE01000961.1 GCF_002154605.1 Streptomyces milbemycinicus
GTGGTGGCGCGGCTGCGGGAGCTGGGGGAGGCGAGCTTTCAGAGGCTGACCGAGGACGCGCCCGATGTGCTGACCGTCGTCGCGCGGTTCCTGGCGCTGCTGGAGCTCTACCGGGAGCGCGCGGTGCATCTGGACCAGGAGGAGGCGCTCGGCTCGCTCATGGTGCGCTGGACGGGCGCGGAGGGGCGGCAGCCGCTGGTGACCGACGAGTTCGACCAGGAATCGCAGCCGCAGCCCGAAAAGGAGGCAAAGACGTGAGCGAGCAGCAGCCATCCCTCCCGGCCGAGGCCCCGGCCGGGGCCTCGGAACTTGCCGAGCTCGACCTCAAGCCCGCCCTGGAGGCCGTGCTCATGGTCGTCGACGAACCTGCCACCGAGGAGCATCTGGCCAAGATCCTGGACCGGCCGCGCCGGGCGGTCCGGGGCGCGCTGCGCGAGCTGGCCGACGAGTACACCGCGCAGGGCCGCGGCTTCGAGCTGCGGCTGGTCGCGGGCGGCTGGCGCTTCTACACCAGCCCCGCCTACTCCGCGGCCGTCGAGCGCTTCGTCCTGGACGGTCAGCAGGCCCGGCTCACCCAGGCCGCTTTGGAAACCCTCGCCGTGGTCGCGTACCGTCAGCCGGTCAGCCGTTCCCGCGTTTCGGCCGTACGCGGCGTGAACTGTGATGGCGTGATGCGGACCCTCCTGCAGCGCGGTCTGGTGGAGGAGGCGGGAACAGAACCTGAAACAGGTGCGATCCTGTACAGGACGACGAACTACTTCCTGGAGCGGATGGGCCTGCGCGGCCTGGACGAGCTTCCCGAGCTCGCCCCGTTCCTCCCGGAGGCGGATGCGGTCGAGGGCGAGTCCCAGGAGGGGCTGCCGTCCTTCGACCCGGACGCACCGGACCCGCAGGACGACGACAACCGAGCCCACGACAACCAGGGCCACAACCAGGGCCACGACAGCGGCCACTCTCAGACGGAATCTTGATGCGAAGCAGCGGCAGGAACAGCAGGGGCACCGGCGGTAGGCAGAACTACCGGGGCGCGGGCAACGGGCGCGACGACAATCAGCAGCGCGCGGGCCGGCCCCGTCCTGAGGAGCGCCGCTACGACGTGGGCGGTGGCCAGCCCGGCGGCGCGAAGAGCGGCGGCCCGAAGGGCGGCGGCCGGGGGAGCGGAGGCCCGAAGTCCGGTGCCGGGTCCGGTGGCGCCCAGGGCGGCGGCCCCAAGGGGGGCGGCCCCAAGGGCGGTGGCCGCGGCCGTAAGCCCGCCGCCCCGGCCCGCCCGCGCGAGTACGAGGCGCAGATAGAGGAGCGCAACCGAGCCCGGCACGACAAGCCGCGGGTCAAGCTGCCCAAGACGTTCCCCGGAGCCGAGCAGGAGGGCGAGCGGCTGCAGAAGGTCCTCGCCCGCGCCGGCATGGGTTCGCGCCGCGCCTGTGAAGAGCTCATCGACCAGGCCCGGGTCGAGGTCAACGGCAAGATCGTCACGGAGCAGGGGCTCCGCGTCGACCCGGAGAAGGACGAGATCAAGGTCGACGGGCTGACCGTCGCCACCCAGTCGTACCTCTTCTTCGCGCTGAACAAGCCCGCGGGCGTCGTCTCCACCATGGAGGACCCGGACGGCCGCCAGTGCCTGGGCGACTATGTCACCAACCGCGAGACCCGGCTCTTCCACGTCGGCCGCCTCGACACCGAGACCGAGGGCATCATCCTGCTCACCAACCACGGCGAGCTGTCCCACCGCCTGACCCACCCCCGCTACGGCGTCACCAAGACCTACCTCGCCGCGATCCAGGGCCCCCTCCCGCGCGACCTCGGCAAGCGGCTCAAGGACGGCATCCAGCTCGAGGACGGCTACGCCCGCGCCGACCACTTCAGGGTCGTGCAGAACACCGGCAAGAACTATCTGGTCGAGGTGAGCCTGCACGAGGGGCGCAAGCACATCGTGCGACGCATGCTCGCCGAGGCCGGCTTCCCGGTCGACAAGCTGGTGCGTACGGCCTTCGGCCCGATCGCGCTGGGCGACCAGAAGTCCGGCTGGCTGCGGCGGCTGACCAACACCGAGGTCGGCATGCTGATGCGCGAGGTCGACCTCTAACCACCCCATCCCGTTCGGTTCCCCCGCCGCGTCCCGTCCCGTCCGATCTCGTCCCGTCCGATCCGGTCCCGCACCGGTGACGGCGGGTGTCCGCAGGATGGGCGCGGCGTCGTCGCGCCCGGTCCGCCTCGCTAGGCTGACCGGGGGACGCCGGGACGGTACGGAAGGGAGCCCAGACGTGGCGGTACGAGCGGTCCGCGGGGCCGTCCAGCTGGAGCGGGACGAGCCGCGGCATATGCACGAGCAGGTCTCCGCGCTGCTCACCGCCATCCTGGAGCGCAACGGCCTGACGCCGGACGACCTGATCAGCGTGTGGTTCACGGCCACCCCCGATCTGCACAGCGACTTCCCGGCCGTCGCAGCCCGCAAGCTCGGGATCACCGACGTGCCGCTGATCTGCGCCCAGGAGCTCGATATCGCCGGGGCCATGCCGCGCGTGGTCCGCATCCTCGCGCATATCGAGACCGACCTGGCCAAGTCCGATCTCGCCCATGTCTACCTCGGCGGCGCCGCCGCCCTCCGTAAGGACATCGCCCAGTGAGAACCGCCCTCGTCATCGGCACCGGCCTGATCGGCACCTCCGTGGCGCTCGCCCTGGCGGGCCGCGGGGTCCGGGTGTATCTCAGCGACCACGACCCGGACCGGGCCCGTACCGCGGCGGCCCTCGGCGGCGGCACGGTGGACGAGCCGGAGGGCCCGGTCGACCTGGCGGTCGTCGCCGTACCGCCCGCACATGTGGCCCGGACCATCGCCGACGCGATGCGCCGCGGCGTCGCGCGCGGCTTCCTGGATGTCGCCAGCGTCAAGGGCGGGCCGCGCCGCGAGCTGGAAGCGCTCGGCTGCTCGCTGACCCGGTACCTCGGCACCCACCCCATGGCGGGCGCCGAGCGCTCCGGTCCGCTGGCCGGGACGGCCGATCTCTTCGAGGGCCGGCCGTGGGTGCTCACCCCCACCGGCACCACCGACACCGAAGTGCTCAACCTCGCGCTCGAACTGGTCGCGCTGTGCCGGGCCGTGCCCGTGGTGATGGACGCGGACGCCCACGACCGGGCCGTCGCGCTGGTCTCGCACACCCCCCAGCTGCTCTCCAGCATGGTCGCGGCGCGGCTGGAGGCCGCCGACGAGACGGCGGTACGGCTGTGCGGGCAGGGCATCCGCGATGTGACCCGGATCGCCGCCTCCGACCCCGCGCTGTGGGTCGACATCCTCTCCGCCAACCCGGGCCCGGTGGCCGACATACTCGCCGCGGTCGCCACCGACCTCGACGAGACCGTCCGGGCGCTGCGCGCACTGCAGTCGGCCGACGACGCCAAGCGCCGCGACGGCACGCAGGGCATCGAGGACGTCCTGCGGCGCGGCAACGCGGGGCGCGAGCGGGTGCCTGGCAAGCACGGCGCGGCCCCGGCCGCGTACGAGACGGTGTCGGTGCTCATCGGCGACCAGCCCGGCGAGCTGGCGCGTATCTTCGCCGACGCGGGCCGCGCCGGGGTCAACATCGAAGACGTACGGATCGAGCACGCGACCGGCCAGCAGGCCGGCGTGATCCAGCTCTTCGTCGAACCCCTCGCCGCGCCCGGCCTCACGGCCGCCCTGCGGGAAAAAGGTTGGTCGATCCGGCAGTAACCTTGTGCGAGGCCCTTGAGGGGGCTGCGAAACCGCCCGTGCGCAAGAAACGCAAGAAAGGTGTCTGTCACCGTGGAAACCGCCGCCCGGACCGCCCCGGCAGCAGTGATTGTCGCGATCGACGGCCCCGCAGGCACGGGCAAGTCCAGCACCTCCAAGGCGGTCGCGGCCAAGCTCGGCCTCGGCTACCTCGACACCGGCGCCCAGTACCGGGCGATCACCTGGTGGATGGTGAACAACGGCATCGACGTCGAGGACGCCACCGCCGTGGCCGACGCCGCCGCCAAGCCCGTCATCGTCTCCGGCACCGACCCGTCGGGCCCCACCATCACCGTGGACGGCGTGGACGTCGCCGGCCCGATCCGTACCCAGGAGGTCACCTCCAGGGTCAGCGCGGTCAGCGCGGTCCCCGAGGTGCGGGCGCAGATCACTGAGCTGCAGCGGTCCATCGCCGCCGAGGCGCCGCGCGGCATCGTCGTGGAGGGCCGGGACATCGGTACGACCGTGCTGCCCGACGCCGATGTCAAGATCTTCCTGACCGCGTCCGCCGAGGCGCGGGCCGCCCGCCGCAGCGGGGAGCTCAAGGGCAAGGAGGCCGTGGACCTGGCCGCCACCCAGGCCGCGCTGGCCAAGCGGGACGCCGCCGACTCGGGCCGTAAGACCTCGCCGCTCGCCAAGGCGGACGATGCGATCGAGGTGGACACCACCAGCCTCACCCTTGAGCAGGTCATCGAGTGCGTGGTGACCCTCGTCGAGGAGAAGCGTTCCGCGTGACCCGAACCCCCAACACGACCGGCAAGGCCGACAAGGCCGCCGCCGCGCTGCCCAGCGCGAGCGGCGCGGCGGTCGGCCGCCGGATCGGCATCGGTCTGATGTACGGGCTGTGGAAGCCGCGGGTGCTGGGCGCCTGGCGGATTCCGGCCACCGGTCCGGTCATCCTCGCGGGAAACCACTCCCACAACCTCGACGGCCCGATGCTGATCGGCACCTCGCCGCGGCCGGTGCACTTCCTGGTCAAGAAGGAGGCGTTCATCGGTCCGCTGGACCCCTTCCTGCGCGGAATCGGTCAGCTGAAGGTGGACCGGGCGAACGCCGACCGGACGGCGATCACCGACGCTCTGGGCGTGCTGGAGCGCGGCGGAGTGCTGGGGATCTTCCCGGAGGGCAGCCGCGGCGACGGCGACTTCGCCTCGCTGCGCTCCGGGCTCGCCTACTTCGCCGTACGGTCGGGCGCCCCGATCGTGCCGGTGGCGGTGCTGGGCACCGCGCTGCGGCGCGGCCGGGTGGTGCCGGGGCTGCCGCCGCTGCGCAGCCGGATCGACGTGGTCTTCGGTGACCCCTTCGAGGCGGGGGACGGCAGCGGCCGGCGGACCCGCTCGGCCCTGGACGAGGCGACCGTGCGCGTCCAGAAGCGGCTGGGAGCGCATCTGGCGGACGCCAGACGGCTCACCGGCCGCGCCGGCCATCCATAGATGGCCTGCCCATTGACGTGACACACCAGCGGGCCGTACGGGCCCGCGGCAGCTGCGGACAGCAGCGAAGGACGACGAGGAATGACTTCATGAACGACCAGATCCACACCGGCGGCGACCAGCAGCACGGTGAGCTTGGCGACGCCGAGTACGCGGAGTTCATGGAGCTCGCCGCGGAGGAAGGCTTCGACCTGGAGGAGGTCGAGGGTGACCTGGCCGCGGCGGGGCATGGCCCGCTGCCCGTCCTCGCCGTCGTCGGCCGCCCCAATGTCGGCAAGTCGACTCTGGTGAACCGCATCATCGGCCGCCGCGAGGCGGTCGTGGAGGACCGCCCGGGCGTCACCCGCGACCGGGTGACCTACGAGGCCGAATGGTCCGGCCGCCGCTTCAAGGTGGTCGACACCGGCGGCTGGGAGCAGGACGTGCTCGGCATCGACGCGTCCG
>NZ_MUNE01000962.1 GCF_002154605.1 Streptomyces milbemycinicus
CCCCCGCCCGCCCGCTACGAACGGCGACGCCGCGATGACATGGCGTACAGCCCGGCCAGACCCACTGCCACAAGCGCCAGCGGAATGATCCGCTCCAGCCGCGGGACGCCTTCCTCGGAGACGAACTGCGCCCGTACGCCGGTGACCGCGCGGTTCACGGAGACATAGGCCCGCCCCGCCGTCCGGTCCACCACCGACACCGCCTTCGCCTTCGCGTCCCCGACGATCGTCTTGGGATGCATCCGCGTCCCGATCTCGTCGAGCGTCACGGCGAGCTGCTGCCGCCTGCGGGCGATGTCCGCCTCGATCTGCGCAGGGGTCCTGGCATCCGACACCGCGCTGCCTCCGTCATTCTCGATGATCCGGTGATGGACAGTCTGTCAGCTCCCCCTGGTCGATGCCCCACAGCACCCCCGATCGGGAACCTGGCTAATGTCGGGCACGTACACATCCGCGCCACACACCCGCGCCACGCACCCGTGCCACGAGGAGACCCCACCATGAGCGAGCGCCTGCAGCCCGGCGACACCGCCCCCGCCTTCACCCTCCCCAACGCGGACGGCAAGCCTGTCTCGCTCGCCGACTACGCCGGCCGCAAGGTGATCGTCTACTTCTACCCGGCCGCCCTCACCCCCGGCTGCACCAAGCAGGCCTGCGACTTCACCGACAACCTCGACCTGCTCGCGCAGCACGGCTACGACGTGGTCGGCATCTCCCCGGACAAGCCCGAGAAGCTGGCGAAGTTCCGCGACAAGGAGCACCTGAAGGTCACCCTGCTCGGCGACCCCGAGAAGGAGATCCTGCAGGCGTACGGCGCCTTCGGCGAGAAGAAGATGTACGGCAAGACGGTCACCGGCGTGATCCGCTCCACGGTCATCGTCGACGAACAGGGCAAGGTCGAGCGCGCCCTGTACAACGTCCGCGCCACGGGCCATGTCGCCAAGATCATCAAGGACCTGGGCCTCTGACGTACCGGCGCCGCGAGGGCCCGGCCCCGCGGCGCCGTCACACCTCTGGCATTACCCGGCACGTAATCGACCCTCCTCGGCGGCTCGGACATCCTGAACACATCGAACCCACCAGCCGAGGAGCCGAGATGTTCTTTGAGACCGCCGACGGGACCCGCCTGGCCTACGAGGACTACGGACAGGGCCGCCCGATCGTCTTCGTCACCAGCTCCATGCTCAACACCGAGATGTGGGAGTACCAGATCCCGTTCTTCGTCGAGCAGGGCTTCCGCTGCGTCTCCTTCGACCGGCGCGGCCACGGCCGCTCCGACCGCCCCTCGACCGGCTACGACATCGACACCCTGGCCGACGACCTCGCCGCGTTCCTCGACCACCTCGACCTGCGCGACGTGATCTTCGTCGCCCACTCGCTGGGCGGCGCCGAGGTGGCCCGCTACCTCGGCCGCCACGGCGAGGACCGCGTCGAGCGCGCCGTGTTCGTCGCCGCCATCCTCCCGTTCCTCAAGCAGACCGACGACAACCCCGAGGGCGTCCCCGAGGCCGCCCTGCACCGGATGCTCGCCCGCATCCGAGCCGATCGCCCCAAGTGGCTCACCACCCAGTCACAGGCCTTCTTCGCCACCCAGTTGGGCACCGAAGCCTCCCCGGCGGTCATCGACTGGACGATCCGGATGTGCCTGTCCGCCTCCCCCTGGGCCACCCAGCAGGTCCAGCAGACGTGCTACCACGCCGACAACCGCGAGCACCTGCGCCGGCTCACCATCCCGACCCTGGTCGTCCACGGCGACGCGGACGCCTCCGCCGTGGACGACCAGGGTCG
>NZ_MUNE01000963.1 GCF_002154605.1 Streptomyces milbemycinicus
TAGACCGCGTGGGCGCGTGCGGGACCGTCCCCTCATCGCACGCGCCCACGCGGTCTAGGGGGAGGCCTCGGCGGCCCGGGCGGCGCCCGGGGCCAAACCGCCCGCGCCTTCCGGGCGTTCGGGGACTTCCGCGACTTCCGCGACTTCCGGGAAGGCGCGCCGGACGAATGAGGCGATGTGGTCGTACAGGGCGGCGGCCGCGCCGTCCGCGTCGCCGTCGAGCGCGCGGGCAAGGATCTCGCGGTGCTCGTCCGCCTCCCGCTCCCAGGACGGAACGGCCTGCCAGGCGATGGCGGAGACAAGGGCCGCCTGATCGCGCAGTTCGTCGAGGATCCCGGCCAGCAGAGGGTTGCCGCAGGGCAGATACAGCGCGCGGTGGAAGTCGCGGTTGGCCAGCGAGCGGCCGGCCGGGTCGGCCGCGGCGGCGGAGCGCTCCAGGGCGGCGCTCGCACCGGCCAGGTCGGCGCGCGTGGTGACGGTGCGGCGCAGCGCCTCGGGCTCGAGCAGCAGGCGCACGTCGTAGACGGCGTGGGCCATGGCGGTGTCGACGGTGCGTACGGTCGCGCCCTTGTACTCGCTCATCACGACGAGCCCGCGGCCGGCGAGGGTCTTGAGGGCTTCGCGGACCGGGGTCTTGGAGACGCCGAACTGGGTGGCCAGCTCGGCCTCGACGAGGGGCTGGCCGGGCCGTAGCCGTCCGGTGAGGATCCCGTGCTTGACCGCCTCCAGTACGTACTGCGTACGGGAGGGGATCGGGCTCGGCGCAATGTCCATGGGGCTCTCAGATCTCACATATCGCGTCTCATATATGACGTACGAAGTACGACGCGATGAAATTAGGGCCACCCCGGGGGTTCGTCAACGGTTCTGACAAAACTATCCCGGGGCGGCCCCAAGTGAGTTGATGGAGCGTCAGGGCCCTAAAGGAAGCCCAGCGAAGCTCAGGGAAGCCGTTCGAGGGCGGTGCGCACGGCGGCGAGGTCCGCGTCGGAGGCCAGTCCGGCGTGGTAGAGGCGGATTTCGTCCGCGCCGAGGCCGACCGCGTGGGTGGCGTCGGCTTCGAGGGTGGCGGGGCTGCCGCCCATACCGGCCACGACGGTGAAGTTCGCCGCCAGGGTGGTGCGTTCGGTCTTGTGCGGGACGAAGGGGGTCAGCACATCGACCCGCGCCGCGTCGTTCCCGGTGCAGGGCAGCACGACGCCGTCGGCGTGGTCGAGGATGCCCGCGGGGTCCACCCCGACGTTCGCGCCGAAGCGGTGCGGCGCCGGGTCGGCGTGCAGCAGCACCTGGAACTCGCCGCTCGCCGCCCCCCGTACGGCGGCCACGGCGTCCCGCTGAAGCTCGGCCGCGACCCGGTTGCGCCAGGTGGCGAAGGTGGCGACGTGGTCGGCGCCGAGCAGCTTCTCCACCTCGGCCCACTCCGCGGCCCGATCGCCGCCGCCCTGAGCCGCCTCCCCCGACCAGATCGGCCGCAGTGCGCGCCGCACCGCCTGCCGCAGCTCCTCCGGGTCGGCACCGAGCGAGGCGTAGCCCACGTGGCAGCTGTCGCAGAAGCACAGCGACATCAGGTACTGGGCCGCGCCGCCGAGCGGCACCCCGCCGATCTTGTCGTGCGCGTGCAGATGCGTGACCCCGTACCAGCCGCAGGACTCCAGCTCGGTGCCGCGGGTGCCGGGGCGCACCGCCGCCTCGGCGGCCAGGTCGACCACGTACGCGCGCACCTCGGGGCGGGCGATACAGGGCGCCCAGGGGTAGCGGTCACCGTAGGCGTTGCGCACGGAGGTGTGCGGAAGCTCGTCGCCCATACGGGAGTTGTGCGCGAGGACCACCCAGGAGTGCACCTCGAGCCCGGCGTCCGCGAGGGCGTGGGCCGCCTCGCCGTACGGGTCGGCGCCGTCCACCCAGGACTGCTCGTACGGGCGCGGCGCCCGGCCCGCCCAGCGGTCCGGGTCAGGCGGGTAGAGGACGGCGGCGTGCCGGGCGGTGACGATGCGGTGGCGCGGGTGGCGCGGGGTCAGCGCGCGGGTGGAGTGGTACGCCGAGGCGAGGGTGACCTGCTGGACCCCGAGGTCGGCGATGCGGCGGGCGGCGTCGGGGTCGCCGACGACGTCCCAGGGGTAGACGAAGGCGGAGGCTTTCAACGCGGTTTCCCCCTAGGGGTCGTCGGGCGGTCGTCGGGCGCAGTCGTCAGACGCGGTCGTCGGGCGGTCGTCAGACGCGGTCGTCAGCAACGGTAGCGGCGGCTCCGGTAGCGGCGTTGGCTCCGGGGACCAGGGCCAGCCCGCGCTCGATCAGCTCGGCCAGCTCCTTGACGTGGGCGGGGCTGGGCTCCGACAGCGGCGGGCGCACCTCGCCGACGTCCAGGCCGCGCATCCGTACCCCCGCCTTGACCAGCGAAACGGCATAGCCGCGCCCTTGGTTGCGCAGCTCGACCAGCGGCCGGTAGAAGCCGTCCAGCAGCGCGTTGCACGTCGCGTCGTCGCCCGTGGTCAGGGCCTTGTGGAAGGCGAGGGCGATCTCGGGGGCGAAGCAGAAGACCGCGGAGGAGTAGAGCAGTACGCCGATGCCGCGGTAGGCGAGCCCGGTGAGCTCGGCGGTGGGCAGCCCGTTGAAGTAGAGGAACTTCCCCTCGGGGTCGTTGGCGCGCACCGCGCTGACAATGCGCTGCAGCAGGTCCAGATCGCCGAGGCCGTCCTTGAGCCCGATGATGCCGGGGACCTTGGCCAGCTCGACCACGGTCTGCGGGGTGAAGACGGCGTTGTCCCGCTGGTAGACGATGACGTCGAGGCCGGTCGCGCCCGCGAGCGCGGTGTAGTGCCGCAGCAGGCCCTCCTGAGAGGCGACGACCAGATACGGCGGCATGGCCAGCAGCCCGTCCGCCCCGGCCTCCTCGGCGAGCTTCGCGTACTGGATGGCGAGAGCGGTGCCATAGCCCGCCCCGGCGATCACCGGCACCCGCCCGTCGGCCACCTCGACGGCGGCGGCCACGGTGGCGCGGAACTCCTCGGGGGTGAGCGCGTGGAACTCACCGGTGCCGCAGCACGCGAAGACAGCGGCCGCCCCCGCCTCGATCCCGCCGCGCACATGCGCGCGATACGCGTCGAGGTCCAGGGCACCGTCGGGCCCGTAGGCGGTCACGGGGAAGAACAGCAGTCCGTCAAGGCGCTCGGCGAGTGAGGCTGAGGTCACGGGCTCTCCCTGTCGTGTGCGCCGACGTGCCATCACCTCATCGGCGCGTACATACTTCTGATCGTCATCTACATTCATGAACGCAGCCACCGTAGGCCAGCCCGCCCGCGCGGGTCAAGGCGGCTGCACGCACGCGGGCCCGCACGAGACACGCCCCCACCCCCGTCCCACGACCCTTGAC
>NZ_MUNE01000964.1 GCF_002154605.1 Streptomyces milbemycinicus
GCCGACGAGAGCCCATCGGAAAGCCGTCAAGAAGCCGTCGGGGAGCCGTCGGGAAGCCTTGGGGAGACCGGTCGAAGCGCCCGGCAAACCGCGCAGATGTTCTGACAAGGACGGCGGGTTAACCGTCCTGACGTTCTTCGTTCACCTTTACGTACACCCCTCGTCAAGACGAATGCCAGACGGCGACCTAGCGTCACGCGAGTGGTTAAGCTCTCCGTCATCGTGCCGTTCTACAACGTGCAGACCTATGCCCCCGATACGCTGAGAAGTCTGCGCGCCAACGCGCGCGACGACTTCGAATTCATTCTCGTCGACGACTGTGCCACCGACGGGACGCCGGAGATCCTGGAGCGCGCCGAGCGCGACCTTCCGGGGGCCGTCTATGTGCGGCACGAGCAGAACGGCGGGCTCGCCACCGCCCGTAACACCGGCCTGGACGCGTCCCGCGGCGAGTACATCACCTTCCTCGANNGCCGGGCGCGTACGATCCAGCGCGTGCCGCACGGTCTGCGCAACGTCGTGATGAACCCGCGCGACGTCATCCTCCCCGCCGACCGCTCCACCTCCGTCGACTACGCGTACGCCTGGGCCGGTATCTACCATCGCCGCCTCGCCGACCAGGGCCTGCTGCACTTCACCCACGGTCTGCGCACCGCCGAGGACCGCCCCTGGATCTGGAAGCTGCACCGCGAGGCGCGCTCATTCGCGGTGGTCGGCCTGCTCGGCGTCTTCTACCGGCGGGGTGTCGCGTCCTCGCTGACCCAGATCGGCGACGTACGACAGCTCGACTTCATTCGCGCATTCGATCAGGTAATCGAAGAAACGGCCCAGGACCAGGACGCGGACAGCCTTCTCCCGAAGGCCGTACGCACCTATTGCGCGATCATTTCCCACCATCTCGGCAACATCGAAAGGTTCGAGCCGGCCGTGGCCAAAAAACTGC
>NZ_MUNE01000965.1 GCF_002154605.1 Streptomyces milbemycinicus
CCGCTGGTCGAGCACTTGGCGTCGGCCGACGCCGTGTTGGTGATCGGCGACGAGGGTGACGGTGGCGGCGAGGGTGGCGGGGGCGGCGAGGGCGGCGGAGGGATCGGCGTACGGTCCGCGGCCGGACTCGCGCGCTCCGCGCGGCCGGTACGGTCCGTGGACCCGGCGACGCCGCTGCACCGCCTGGACCGTGGCGGCGGTCCGGGCCGGGGAGAGCGGTGGTCGGCCACAGGCCCGACCGGGCGCCGCTCCGCGGCCCGGCTCAGACGGGAGGCGGTGCTGCTGACCGCCGCCCTGCAACTGGGCAGCGCGGCCCGTACGGTCGAGATGGCCGTACGCCATGCCCAGGAGCGCTCCCAGTTCGGCCGGGCGATCGGCGCCTTCCAGGCCGTACAGCATCTGTGCGCCGGAATGCTGGTACGCGCTGAAACAGCCAGAAGTGTGGTTTACGCCGCCGCCGTCACCGAAGACGCGAGTGAAGTGGCCGCCGCCAAGCTGCTCGCCGACGAGGCCGCTGTCCGTAACGCGCGGGACTGTCTGCAGATCCATGGCGGGATGGGCTTCACCTGGGAGGCCGATGTCCATCTGCACCTCAAGCGGGCCTGGGTGAGGGCCGAGCAGTGGCAGACGGCGGCCGAGGCCGAGGAGGGGCTCGCGGCCGGGCTGCTCGCC
>NZ_MUNE01000966.1 GCF_002154605.1 Streptomyces milbemycinicus
CTCCAGCAGCGCGGGCCTGGACCGCAGCCCCTCCACCACCCCGCCGTCCTCCCCCGCGACCGCGCCGTACACTGCAATGTCCTGCCACTCCAGGCCCGCGCTGCTGGAGCGGATCCGGCGGTCCGGGCTGCCGGTGATCACCTGGGGCCGCACTCCGGAGTCCGAGGGGCTGCTCGCCCCACCTGAGCCGACGGCCGGGTCCGGGTCCGATGTCGGGCCGGACGGCCTGGGCCAGGCGCTGCGCGTGACGCGCCGCTATGAGTCCAAGGCGGCAGCCCACCGGCTGTTCCGCACGCTCGCCCCGGCCCACCCCGGCATCGTCGTCCCCGCGCAGGAGCGCCTGACATCGCGTCGCGAGACCGCCCGCGCGCTGGCCGCCCGTGCCGCCGCCGGGGCCACGGTGGTGGTGAAGGCCGAGTACGGGGTGGGCGGCTACGGCACCACCGTGGTGACGCCCGGCCAGATCGCCGAGGCCGGCGGCGCCCGGGCCCTGGCCAAACGCCTGGCCCGGGGCGCCGTGCTGATCGAGGAGTATGTCCACGGCTCCGGCCCGCTGCGGAACCTGACCTTCGACGCCGTCGTCGACGACAAGGGCGCCGTCCACCCCGTCGGCGTGGGCGTGATGGACATCGACGGCACGAGCTACCAGGGGGTCACGGTCGGCCCGGGGACCGTCCCTGACGCGCCCGCCGGGGTCGCCGAGCGGTTCGCGGCGGCCGTGGGCGGGGCCCTGGCCGCCGAGGGCTACCGGGGCTGGTACGACGTCGACTTCGTCATGGACCGCGCCGGTCGGCTCGCCCCCGTCGAGATCAACCTCAGGCTCACCGGCCCGGCCGTGGCGTTCATGATCCAGGCCAGGCTGGCCCGGCTCCAGGGCGGCCTTCCCCTCGTACGGACCCTGGACCGGCTGCCGCTGGGCGCCCGGCTCCCGGCCGCGGCGCTGGCCGACCACCTCGGCGAGGCGTCCCTCCGGTGCCGCTCGCTCGGGGTGACGCTGTTGACGACCGTGGTGACCGCGGCCTTCGAACCGGACCCCTATGTGGGCGTGGCGCTCGCGGCCCGTACGTCGGGCGCCCTCGACGCGGCGGAGGCGGTGGTGCGCTCGGCCAATGAGGCGCTGGGCCGGATGTTCCTGGAAACCGGCGTCAGCGCATCAGGTCCGTCGTCCGGGGCTTCGCCGCGACGAACGCGACGACCACGGCGCCGGCGATCATGAGCGTGATGTTGAAGGCGTAGACGAGGGCTGCCTGCCGCGCCCAGTCCGTCTTGGCCGCGAGCCGGTAGTAGTTGTCCTGCGGCCACCACGCGATCAGCAGCCAGGCCACCGCGAGGTGCGCGGCGCTCGTCAGGGCGGGGGAGCGCCCGTGGCGGGCCACCAACGGCCGCGCGCAGAACAGGAATGCCATCCCCAGCCCGAAGGCCAGCGACTCACAGACGTACAGCCCGGTGAACAGCGCCGCCCAGGGGTTGGGAACCAGCGACAGATCGGTCGAATACGGCCACAGAGCGTCGGTGAGCACCCAGGACAGGAAGGAGAAGAACACCGTGATCCCGGCGATGGCGCCCCATATGTCGCCTCCTGTACCTCCGTCGGCCGACAGCGCCCCCTTCCCGCCCGGCGCGCGCCGTGTGGCGTCGCGCTGCGCCGGCAGCGGAACGCCGCTCCGGTCGATCTTGCCGGACCGCGTTCTGGGCAGTGCGGCCACCTGGGTCAGCGTCTGCGGGGCCCGGGCGGACGGCAGCCGGGTGGACAGGAACAGTCGGAGTTCGCTCCAGTCCAACTCGCCACCCTCGACGGCGGTGACGTAGGCGATCAGGGTCTTCCGGCCCTTGCCGAATTCGATGGTGGTGACCAGGCACTCCCCGACCGATGGATGCCCGCGCAGCACCGCCTCGGCGTCGGCGTGCGAGGCCACTCGGCCGAGGTGTTCGAGCCCTCCGTCGTCGCGTACCCGGCCGAGGTCGCCGGTGCGCAGGAACTGACCGGACTTGAACGCAGAGCCGTCTCGATAGCCGCGGCCCAGGACCGGGCCCTTGACGCCGAGTTCGCCCCGCGCGCCCCGGGCGGCGGGCGCCCCGCCCCGACCGAGCACCGCGACGGCCGCGCCGGGGAAGGCCGTGCCGATCGGCGAGACGCGCTCGGGGTGTTCGGTGACCGCCGGCCGGTCGGGCAGTTCGAAGTACGCGCCCGATCCGGCGGCCTCGGTCACACCGTAGACATTCAGGATCCGCACATGCGGCCCCAGGGTCCGGCGCAGGGCCTGCTGCTCGTCCAGGTACCAGCTGTCGCCCGAGACAGCGATCAGCCGGACGTCCCCGAGGTCCGCCCCCTGCGACCGCAGATGCCGGTGCAGGCCGTGGACGGTGGGGACGTCGCACGCCACGACGGTGACCGCCCGGTCGACGATCAACCGGTGCAGCGGGGCGGCGTCGCCCGCCCGGTCCAGGTCCTCGTCCCGGCCCGCCAGCACCAGCGTGCCGCCCGAGCACAGCGCGCGGACCCAGTCGGCCGTGAATCCGGCGAACTCCGAAGCGGCCGTCTGAAGATGGCGGTCGGCGGGGGAGAGGCGGTACACCACCCGCCACCCCTCATAGGCGCTCGCCAGAGTGCGGTGTTCGATCAGCACGCCCCGGGGCATCCGCCCGGCCGTGCCGGAGGTGTACAGGACACACGCCAGATCCGAGATGCCGACACCGGCGTCGAGCGGTTCCCCGGACCGGGCGGCGATGGCCTCGGCCTGGGTGTCCAGGCAGATCACCGGCCGGCCCGAGCGGACCGTATCGGACACCATGACCCGCAGCGACTCCCAGGTGACCACGGCGAAGAGCCCCGGGTCCGCGAGGACCTGCCGCAGCACCGACGGTGGCGCGCTCGGCTCCACGGGCACATACGCCCCGCCCGCCTTGAGCACCCCGAGCACCGCGGTCAGGACCTCCGCGTCGCGGCCCAGGCACACCGCCACCGGCCCGCCCCGGGGCAGGCCCGCCTCCCGCAGATGGCGGGCCAACCGGTTGGCGCGCTCGTCCAGTTGGCGGTACGTCAGCTGCTGGGAACCCGATATGACGGCGACCGCGTCGGGTGTGCGGCGCACGTGGTCCTCGTACAGCTGATGGACGCACCGCCGCGGGCGAGAGGCGGAATCCTTGGATGTGGGCGGCTCCTGCGGCATGACGTGTCCCCCGGCGGTCGTCGGATCGGCCCTGCGCCTGATCTGTGATCATGCCCAGGGCCGCACTTCCGCACACTGGCACGCCGGACCGGTGGCCGGTGGTTGCGCCGGGGGATGGGTCAGTTGTTCTGGATGAACTGCTGGGCCAGGCCGTCGCCCACGGAGACCGCCTTGTCGTGGTTCTCGATGGGGGAGACCGAGGAGTTCTTGAAGAGGATGTACGTCACGCCCGAGTCCGCTCCGCCGGTCTCCGGGTCGGGGTCTATCCCCAGCGCGTTGGCCGTCGCATACGACGCCTCGCCGATTATCTTGGTGGGGCCGGTGTCGCCGACCACCGCGTACTCCACCTTGTTGTTGTAGATGACGGCGACCACGCCGCCGCCCTTGATGCCCGCCTGGCTGTAGTTCCAGATGGAGCTGGTGCTCGGCACCACCACGTACGGCAGCTTGTCGGCGATGAGCGGCTTGCCGTCCGACTGGTGGAAGGCCGTGTCGTCCTGGAACCACGGGTCGGTGTCCCCGTTGCACCGCGAGGTGACCTGGCCGTCGCAGTCGATGTCCATATCGGCCTTCCAGAAGACCGCCCCGTTGGCGCCGCAGACCGGGATGGTGGCCGAGGTTTCGTCGTCGGTGCGGTACTTGCCGTTGGATATCTGCGAACAGCTCTGCACCTTGGCGAGCAACTGGGCCGCCGTGACCGTGCCTTCATTGGCCGACTTGGGGGCCGGTGCCGGGCCCCGGGTGGCGGCACCGGCGCCCGTGGTGACGGACACGGCCAGCAGACCGGCGCCGGCGAGCGCGAACGCGAGTCGCTTACGCATGACACACCCCTTTGTTAGGAACCTTTCCTAACCTCCCCTGCACTGTGGCGACTTGATAAGATCATGTCAACAGTGAAGGCGCGGATCGCCCTCCGCGCGCAGGTCGCTCACCCCAACTCGCCGGCGATCTCACGGACGCAGCGACGCAGCCAGATGTGTCCGGGATCCGCCTCGAACCGCGGATGCCATGCCTGGCAGATCGGCAGCCGGGGCAGCTCCAGCGGGATCTCGAAGGTGACCAGCCCCAGCCGCCCGACCTGCGGTTCCGGCAGCCGCCGCGCGGCGCGCGCCACCAGATCGGTGCCCGCCGCCACCATCAGCGCCGCCGAGAAGGTGGGCACCGAGGCGACCACCCGGCGCCGCAGCCCGAGTTCCGCAAGCCGCTCGTCGATCGGGCCGTACAGCCTGCCGCGCCGGGACGGGGTGATGTGGTCGGCGGCGGCGAACCGCTCCGGTGTCACCTCCTCGTCCAGGAGCGGGTGGCCGCGCCGCACCACGCCGACGTTGTCATCGGTGAACAGCTCCTCGATACGGGTCTCGGGGGCGGGCCGGCTGATCACCCCGAACTCCAGATCGGCCCCGCCCTCGCGCAGCGCGAGCGAGTCCCCGGGGCCCTCCGGGATCAGCCGCAGACAGACCCCCGGCGCCAGCCGCCGCACCCGCTCCAACAGCCGCATCCCGATGAGGGTCAGCAGCGCGTCGTCGGCCAGCAGGGTGAAGGTGCGCTCCAGTGTGGCCGGTTCGAGCGCGCCGACGGGGGTGAAGACCGCCTGGGCCCGCTCGACGATCTCCCGCACCTCGGCGCGCAGCGCGAGCGCCCGCGGGGTCGGCACCATCGCCCGCCCCGAGCGCACCAGGACCGGATCGCTGAGCGCCTTGCGGATCCGGGTGAGCGTACGGCTCATAGCCGGGCTGGACAGATGCAGCCGCTGGGCGGCGCCGCTCACGCTCTCCTCCGTCAGCAGCGCGTCGAGCGCGACCATCAGGTTCAGATCCAGCTTGGCTTGCGTCATGTGCACTTATCCCTTGCATAAGTTGCATTTGCGGTTAAGTCGCGGGCTGCCTACGTTACAAGTCGACGGCCGGCCGCCGCACTTCACCTCTTCTCCGTGAACGCGAGGTACTCCCATGTCCGCCACCGCCACCGCCACCGCCGTGCGCACCGCGCCGCCGGACCGCGGCCGGCCGCGCCCCGGCGCGGTCCTGGCCCTGATGTCCTCCTGCGTCATCCTGACCATCGCCCTGGTCGCCGCCGTCAACCTGGCCATCCCCAAGCTGGTCGCGAGCTCCCTGCACCCCACCTCCACGCAACTGCTGTGGATCGTCGACGCGTACGTCATCGTCTTCGCCTGCCTGTTGATACCGGCCGGGGCGCTCGGCGACCGGCGCGGCCGCAAGGGAACGCTCCTCACCGGCCTCGCGCTCTTCGCGGGCGGCTGTCTGGTGTCCGCGCTCGCCCCCGACGCCGCGGTGCTCATCGGCGGCCGCGCCCTCACCGGCGCCGGCGCCGGTGAGGGCGCG
>NZ_MUNE01000967.1 GCF_002154605.1 Streptomyces milbemycinicus
TTCATGGCACAGCTCTGAGCTGGTCAGCCGACGGGGTTGACGAAGGTGGCGGGGCGGGTGGCGCCGCGCTGGTCGACGAGGCTGTCGTTCTCCCAGGGCCACTCGATCTTGAGGGCCTTGGTCTCGTTGGGCGGGGTGATCTCGACCCAGGCCGGCTGGTAGAAGCCCTCTTCCTCCTTGGTGAAAGCGAGGTTGAGGGTGAACTGGGTTTGCTGGCCGGCCTCCACATTCACGGAGGTCCACTTCTTCGAGGAGCGGGCCAGCGACCAGCGCTCGCCGCCGTTGATCGAAGTCAGGTCCACACCAGGGAAACCGCCGATCCTGCAGGAGCTGGTGCCCTTGTTCATCAGGACGATGGTGGCGGTCGTCGCACCGCCCTCGCCATCCTCCGGCACCGGGAGCGCGTCCTCACCCGTGGCGAACGCGGCTTCCAGGTTCTCACTGTGGCAGCGCTCGGCGCCCGCATGCGCACTGCCGCCGCCCTCCTTGCCCTTGTCGTCGGAACCCTGCGCACCACCGGAGGAACCCGAGGAACTGCTGGACCCGGCCGGGGCCGTATCAGCCGGGCCCGCGGCCTTGTCGTCGTTGTTGCAGGCCGTCAGGGCCAGGGCAGCGGCTGCGGTCAGAACCGCGGCGGCGACACGGAAGGGGCGACGGCGGGCGATACGGGCAGTGGTGTTGGAGCGCATTTCGGGTCCCCCTGGGAGGTCGGTGTCGTCGTCTGCTCGGTACGACAACAACTCTGACCGGG
>NZ_MUNE01000968.1:0-258 GCF_002154605.1 Streptomyces milbemycinicus
GGGAGGGAAGGATCGATTCCGGCCACTTTCGGCGGGTGGGGTGAGCTCATGGCCCACTGCCTTCGCACGCGGTCTCCGGCTTGCTCAATAGCATCGCAAACCCCCTGTCGTGCTGCGCCGCTACGGTGCCGCTACTGTCTCCAGATGTACACGCACCCGAGAGGCGATGTCCAGCATTGTCCCGGTGGTCTTGTTGGTGTCTGTGCTGAATTTGAACTTGGCCGAAAAGAGGTCGTTACGTTGCCTATTTAGGGTCGA
>NZ_MUNE01000968.1:268-4622 GCF_002154605.1 Streptomyces milbemycinicus
GTACCCGCCGCGGCGGGTACACATTCGGAGAAGGGCAGGGGCAGTTAGGACCGCCCCGGAACCCCGTGGCCGGTCCAGGCGTCATAGACGGCAACGGCCGGCGCCCATCCCCGAGTGGCGAGGGAACGCACCACCGAAGACGGCAAGCGCCATGCGCGCGCCACCCTTCGCCACGTTCCACGCTCGGCCTGAGGCGTGATGCGCTGCCTTGTACGCGCAGTGACTTGTGATCCACGTGGTGTGACGGGCCGAACATCTCCGGACAGCGCCACGTAGTGCCATGTGAAGTGCCATGTAGTGCGACGGAACAGCCCTCGGCGTTAACGGAAAGGAACGAGCGCTCATGCGCGAGATCCTCGGAAGGCGACGCAAGTTCTCGCTGCGGCGCGGTGCGCGATCGCCGCTGCTCCGTGCGGCGCTCACCTGCGCCACCGAGTGGCAGTGGCCCGTACTCCCCGGCGTGGGCCTGGCGCCCGGCAGCGGCCGGCCGCGCGAGTGCGGATGCCCTCAGCCGGACTGCGCGGTGCCCGGCGGCCACCCCTTCGACCCCGTCCTCCTCGCGGCGACCACCGACCCGCGCATGGTGCGCTGGTGGTGGACGAACCGCCCGACCGCGCCCGTGCTTCTGGCCACCGGAGGGCGCGGCCCGTGCGCGGTGAGCCTGCCGGCGGTCGCCGGGATGCGGGCCCTGGGCGCCATCGAGCGGTCCGGCGTACGGCTCGGCCCCGTGATCGCCACGCCCACCCGCTGGGCGATTCTGGTGGCCCCGTACTCCCTCGAAGAGCTCGGCGATCTGCTGTACCGCCAGGACTGGGTGCCCAGCTCGCTGCGGTTCCACGGTGAGGGCGGCTATCTGGTGCTGCCCCCGTCGCAGATCGGCGCGGGCGGGGTGCGCTGGGAGCGGGCCCCGCTGCGCCGTGGGGGGCGGCCGTGGCTGCCTGAGGTCGCCACGGTGGTGGACGCGCTGGTCGAGGCGAGCAGCAGCGCACCCGACGGCGGCAGCCGACTCGCCTACTGACGCCTGCCGCGCCCCCTGAGGCCTCCTGGCACCGCCTGTACTCACGCCTCTGACGCCTCCCGGCGCGCCTGTTGACCCCGCCCCGCCGTACGTGCGTGCGCGGGGTCTCGGCGCGGCCCGGGGACGGGGCCCGGGGACGAGGCCTGGTGACGTGGCCCGGGGGCGCGGCGCGGGGATGGCCCGCAGAACGCCGGAGAGGCGGCGAGCGGCGCCGCGGGCGCCGTCCCCGGGGCCCGGGGGCCGCGAGGCCGCCCACGGCGCGGAGACGGCCGTGTGGGCCCTCGCGGCTGTGGTTGCGGTTGCGACGGGAGCGGTCCGTGGTCGCGAGGAGAACGGTCCGAGGTCACGGCGGGAGCGATTCGCCGAGGCCGCGCGGTACGGGAGTCAACTCACGGCACCGCGGGGGGCGTTGGCCGCCCCGTGCGCCTGCGCGGGGCGCGGGACGCGGAGCGGACATGGAAGCGCCCGGTCGCTGGCGACGGGGGATGCACCAGCGACCGGGCTTTTAAAACCGTAACAAGAGATCGGCGGTTCGCAAATTCGATCGCGGATTTCCGGACGCGTAATTGCAGGGTGTAGCGGAGAGTTGTGAGCAGTGTCACGCGTATGGCTTCCCCGCGCCCGAGCCCGGTACGACCGTCAGCTGAGCGTCACCTGACGGTTGGTGAGACCGCCGCGCGCCCGCCGCTGTTCGGCGGTCAGCGGGGCGTCGGAGGCCAGCGCCTCGGCGAGCCGCTCCGCGAACGCCTCGGCGGGCTTCTCCGTCTCCTCCGCGCCCATCGTGCCGGGCAGGTCCCACACCGGCACGGTGAGGCCGTGCGCCCGGAAGGAGCCGACCAGCCGGGTGCCTTCGCCGAGCGAGGAGGCGCCCGCGGCGTGCAGCCGCGCGAGGGCGTCGAGCAGCTGCTCCTCCGGGTGGGACATCACCCAGCGCAGGTGGTTCTTCTCCGGCGTACGGCACCAGTACGCGGCCTCGACGCTGGTGAGCCGGGCGGTCGGGATGGCTGCTGCGTTCGCCCGTTCGAGGGATGCGGCGACCTCACCGGTGGCGCTCGCGGCGTCCTCGAGCCAGAACTCGAACCCGTCGTGCAGGGTCGGCGAAAAACCGCCCTTCGGATCGAGCAGATCCTGCAGCCGCGGGCCCTCTCCTGCGACCCGTTCGGCGGCGACCGGCGTCCCCGGCTCGGCGGTCAGGGCGCGCTGCAGGGTGTCGGCCAGATCGCGGCTGATGTCGCCGGAGGCGGTGTCGTTCTGCAGGCCGAGCAGCACGGCGCCGTTGTCGCGGCGCAGCGCCGGCCAGGCCATGGGCAGCACGGTGGCGAGGGTCACGGACGGGATGTCCTCGGGCAGGCCCTCGACGAGGTTCAGCTCGACGGTCGCGGCGGGTACGAGCTCGCGCAGCGCGACCCAGTCGCATTCGCCGGGCAGCCCTTCGAAGGGGCGCTGCACCAGCTCGGTGACGGCGTGCGCGGCCTCCCGGCCGTGGCAGGCCTTGTAGCGGCGGCCCGAGCCGCACGGGCAGGGTTCGCGCGCTCCCACCACGGGGATCTCCGCACTCGTGACCCGCGGTCCGGCCTTCGTCGTCTGGGGGCGGCGCTTCTTGCCCATGGTGTGGCTGTCTCCCGATCGTGCGGCTCGTGGCGTTCTCGTACGGCCGCGTGCGTCTCGTACGGCCACGGTCGCTCCGTACGGCCCGTACGACTGGTACGGGCGGGAGCCTAGCCCTTTGGCCGAACCCAGTCGGCGAACCCCGTCGGCGAGGCCGACCGTATGTCCTGGGCGAGTGCTCTGGGTGAGTGCCCTAGGCGAGCTCGTCCAGATCGGCGAAGTCGAGATCAGGGTCGAGATCCGGGCCGAGGCCGGGATCAAGATCGGGATCAAGATCGGGATCGAGGCCGGGATCGAGATCGGGGTCGAGCCTCGGGAGGAGGGTGACGGGCCTGTTGAATCCGTCACGGAAGCCGTCATGGGCGGGAAGCGACGCCCATACGGTCACTTCCCCGGTGCCGTCGCGCACCCCCCAGTCCTCGGCGAGCGACGTGATGATGTTGAGCCCGCGACCGCCACGCGCAGTAATGGAGGGATTGGCCGGAACCGGCCTTGTCGGTCCGCCGCCGTCGGTCACTTCGACGGTCAGCCGGCCGTACTCATCGACGTGCCAGGCCGCCCGGACGGTCCCGTCGCCAGCGTCGGAGCCCAATGGGCGACCATGTCGCCATGCGTTGCTGAGTAGTTCCGAAAGGATCAGTACCGCATCGTCTATGACCGAATCCGATACCCCAGTCCTGCTCAAATCGTCACGCATCCGGTGCCGTGCCGCACCTACGCCCGCAGGACCATGGGGTACGGCCATGGTCGAAGACGTCGGCACCTGCCGTGCCACCACCAACGCCACCCCCGAGACCTCCTTAGCCCCACGCCACGGGATGGATGCCCCGCAGGGCTGGAGCAGAAACAGGCCATGTGGCATCTGGTGACGCACTCGTCACGATCAAATACGTACCGAACGCGCCGGTGCACGCCTTGTAATGCCCATTATCAGCGTCCGAGTTGCGACAGTACCTGTTTGGGGCGGTTCGTAATCACCGCGTCGACGCCCAGATGAGCGCACAGTTCGACATCGGCGGGATCGTCGACGGTCCATACGTGCACTCGGTGCCCCGCGCGGTGCAGGCGCGCCACATAGTCGGGGTGATTGCGTACGATCCGGATGCTCGGCCCCGCGATGCGCACCCCGCGCGGCAGCGCGCCGTCCCGGTGGCGCGGCAGCAGGAACTGCATCAGATAGACCGTGGGGACCGCGGGTGCCGCCGCGTGCACCCGGTGCAGCGAGCGCGCCGAGAAGCTCATGACGCGCACGCGCGAGGGCTCGTCGGGCGGCGGGGAGTCGAGCCCGTAGCGGCGGAGCAGGTCGAGCAGCCGCTGCTCGACCTGGCCGGCCCAGCGGGTCGGGTGCTTGGTCTCGATGGCCAGCTCGATGCGGCGTCCCGCGTCGGCGACGAGCTCCAGGAGCCGTTCGAGCGTGAGGACCGCGGTGTTGTCGCGGCTGTCGCGGTCCGGCTCCTCCTTGTCGCCCGCCTGCCCCTTCCAGGAGCCGAAGTCGAGGGCGGCGAGATCGGCCAGCTCGAGCGCGGAGACGGCGCCCCGGCCGTTGGAGGTGCGGTCGACGCGGCGGTCGTGGACGCAGACCAGGTGCCCGTCCGCGGTCATCCGGATGTCGCATTCGAGCGCGTCGGCGCCGTCCTCGATGGCCCGGCGGTACGCGGCCAGGGTGTGCTCGGGGGCGTCCTCGGAGGCGCCGCGGTGGGCCACGACGGAGGGGGTGTGCGGACCGGG
>NZ_MUNE01000969.1 GCF_002154605.1 Streptomyces milbemycinicus
TCTGCCAACGATCACGGAACGTAACGCGGCGCCCAGCGCCGGGCCGACCGGCTCCACGCCACCGCCCGGCGCCGCGCCGAGTGACTACCGCGCCGCGTTCAACGCGGCGCGGCTCGCCATGGCCGTCATCAACCGCGAGGGCATAGTGCTCGACGCCAACCCCGCGCTCGGCGCGCTGCTGGGCGCCGAGCCGGCCCGGCTGATCGCGCGCAACGCCGCGGACCTGGCCGATCTGCGCGAGGATTCGCGCACCTGGAGCGAGTACCGCGATGTGTTGCACGGCCGCCGCGCGCGGCTGTGCTGCACCCGTCGGCTGCAACGCCCCGACGGCCATGCCCTATGGGCGGAGATCACCGTCGAGCCGGTGCCGGACAGCTGCAGTGTGCTGCTGTCGATGGCCGACGTCAGCGAGCGGCGCGATCTGCAGGGGCGGCTGCGCCATCTGCAGATGCACGACCCGGTGACCCGGCTGCCCAACCGCAATCTCTTCTTCGAGCGGCTGACCTCCGCGCTGGAGGCCGCCGCATACGACCGGGGCGGCACCGGGCGGATCGGGCTGTGCTATCTCGACCTCGACGGCTTCAAGGCGATCAACGACACGCTCGGCCACCGCGTCGGAGACCGGCTGCTCGGCGCGGTCGCCCAGCGGCTCACCGAA
This sequence comes from Streptomyces milbemycinicus, assembly GCF_002154605.1. Taxonomy (GTDB): domain Bacteria; phylum Actinomycetota; class Actinomycetes; order Streptomycetales; family Streptomycetaceae; genus Streptomyces; species Streptomyces milbemycinicus. The sequence goes on from NZ_MUNE01000969.1 coordinate 659, forward strand.
TGCGCCGCACCCGACGGCCATCTGGTGGCGCGGCTCGGCGGCGACGAGTTCGCCCTGCTGGTCCGGGACTCCACCGGTACGGAGCAGCTGTGCGAGCTGGCCAAGTCCGTACTGGCGGCGCTGCAGCAGCCGTTCGACGTGGCCGGGCAGCGGCTGTCGGTGTCGGCCAGCATCGGCGTGGTGGAGCGGCCCGCCGCCGGGACGCACACCACCTGGCTGATGCAGGCCGCGGACACCACGCTGTACTGGGCCAAGGAGGACGGCAAGGCGCGCTGGACGCTCTTCGACCCGGAGCGCAACGCGCACCGGATGACCCGGCAGGCGCTGTCCAGCACGCTGCGTCCGGCGGTCGAGCGGGAGGAGTTCGTGCTCGACTACCAGCCGCTGGTCGGGTTGGTCGACGGCGTGGTGAAGGGCGTGGAAGCGCTGGTGCGCTGGGAGCATCCGCGATTCGGCAGGCTGTCGCCGAATCGGTTCATCTCGCTGGCGGAGGAGAACGGCGCGATCGTCCCCCTGGGGCGGTGGGTGCTGCGGACGGCCTGCCGCCAGGCCCGCGCATGGCAGTTGGCCCACCCCCTCAACCCGCTGATCGTCAGCGTCAATGTGGCGGTCCGCCAGGTCTGGGACTCGGATCTGGTCGCGGAGGTCGGCTCGATCCTCGCCGAGACCGGCCTGCCACCGCATCTGCTCCAGTTGGAGCTCACCGAGTCCGCGGTGATGGGCTCGGCGGGACGGCCGCTCCAGGCGCTGCTGCGACTCAGCGAGATGGGGGTGGCCATCGCCATCGACGACTTCGGCACCGGCTACTCCAACCTCGCCTATCTGAGCCGGCTCCCCGTCTCCACGCTCAAGCTCGACGGATCGTTCGTCCAGGGGTTCCGGGCGGAGGAACACCCGAACCCGGCAGACGAAACGATCGTCCAGGCGCTCGTCGAGCTCGCGCACCGGCTCGGTCTCACGGTGACCGCCGAATGCGTGGAGAGCGCCGAGCAGGCGGAGCGACTGGCGCGGATCGGCTGCGACACCGGACAGGGCTGGTTCTACTCCCGCCCGGTGCCGCCGGATGGCCGCCGATCATGGCGGAGATACGGTCCGGCGGCCACGGGCGGG
>NZ_MUNE01000097.1 GCF_002154605.1 Streptomyces milbemycinicus
GGTGAGTATGGGACGGCGACACGCCGACGCCACGGCGTGTCGCCGTCCCATACTCACCACAAACTCAGGCGTGGGCCCGCACGACGGCGGCGAAGTTGGCCGCGAGCCGGCGCGCGGAGTCCGTCGACGCGGGCTCGGCCGCCTGCGCCTCTGTACGGAGGGCGGCCAGGCCAAGCCCCTTCTCGGCCAGCGCCGCCTCGTCCCAGCCGTCGAGCCGGTCCGCACCGGCCTCGGGATGGAACTGGACGCCCCAGGCACACTCCCCGACCCGGAACGCCTGCACCTCACACGCGTCGCTCCGCGCCAGATGGGTCGAGCCGGACGGGAGGCGCGTGATCTGGTCGCGGTGGTTCTGGATGGCACGGAACCGCCGCGGCAGCCCCGCCAACAGCCGGTCCGCTCCGGCCTCTTCGCGCAGTTCGACGGCGCACGAGCCGCGCTCCGGCACCCCGTACGACCCTTCCACCCGGCCGCCCTCGGCCACCGCCAGCACCTGGGCCCCCAGACAGATCCCGAGCAACGGCACCCCCTCGGCCACGGCCCGGCGCGTGAGGTCGCGCTGCGCCGGCAGCCACGGCGCGTACGCGTCGTCGTCCGGCAGAAACCCGCCCCCGAGCAGCACCACGCCGTCGTACCCGGCCGGATCGGCCGGAGCCTCAGGGCCCGCCAGCTCTACTGCGGCCAGCCCCTCGTCCCGCAGCCACGGCAGCAGACGGCCCGGCCCGCTGCGCTCGGCGTTGCGGACGATCAGCACACGAGGTGCCTGGAAGCCGTTCGGTGCGCTCACTGCTCGTCCTTGGCTTCGCCTTCGTCCCCCACCAGCTCATCGGCCTCCGCGTCCAGCCGTCGCCGCTCCCACTCATTGAGGAACGGAATCAGCGCCCCGCAGTCCCGACACGCCCGCGCGCAATCGGCTTGAAACGTCGGCCGCGCTTTGAACGTCCCCGGTCGGGGAAATTTCAGCCGCAGCCGCTTCTGCATCGAATCGGATGACATGAGCTCCCCGATCGGACTCAGCCGACCGGACCCGCATATCGCGCAACGCATGGCGGGAACGATACGCCTGGCCGCCCGCCCGTTCCGACGGCTGCGTCGCCGACCCCCGGAGGCGGTGAGGTCAGTCCTGGGACTTGGCCTTCAGTATGGCCGCCAACTCCTGGGCGAGGTGGGCCTCGGCGGCCGGCTTGTCGATGCCGAGGCCGGCCAGGACGCCTGTGCCGTCCTCGTACTCCAGGAGGGCGAGCAGGATGTGCTCGGTGCCGATGTAGTTGTGGCCGAGCCGCAGGGCCTCGCGGAAGGTGAGCTCCAGGACTTTACGGGAGGCCGCATCGTACGGGACGAGCTCCGGGACCTCGTCGGCCGCGGGAGGCAGGGCCGCGGTGGCGGCCTGGCGGACGGTGTCCAGGAGGACGTCCTGAGCGATGATCGCCTTCGCGGCGAGGGCTCCGGGCTGGCTGAGGAGGCCGAGCATCAGGTGCTCGGGGCGGATCTCGGGGTTGCGGGCGGCCTGGGCCTCGTTCATCGCGGCCATCACGACGTTCTTGGCCCGGGGGGTGTAGCGGCCGAAGCTCTGGTTGGGGTCGAGGGCGGACAGTTCGCCGGGGTCCTTGGGGACGAAGCGCTTCTGGGCCGCCTGCCGGGTGACGCCCATGCTCTGCCCGATCTCGCTCCAGGAGGCGCCCGAGCGGCGCGCCTGGTCGACGAAGTGCCCGATCAGATGGTCGGCCACGTCGCCCAGGTGGTCCGCGGCGATGACCGCGTCGGAGAGCTGGTCGAGGGGCTGGGAGTGGACCTTCTTGATGGCCTCGATCAGGTCGTCGAGGCGGACGGGAGTCGTCATGCCGACTGGATTCGTCATGAGGCAACCCTAGGTTGACACCCCTGGGGTGTCAACCGAAGGTTGACACTGGTGTGGGCGTCACTCCTCGAAGTCCTGATAGCCGTACGCGGCGAGGCGATCGCGCTTCACCTCGTCCAGGGTGGCGGGCCAACGTAGCGGGGTGGCCGCACACCCGCATACCTGCGGGTAAGTACGCACTTTTTTGTGGGTACTTGAGTCCGGCCCCTTCGGATAACAGGATCGATGAGAGCCCAGCGCGCGCAGGGGATTTATCACGGACTCGAAAGCAAGAAATAGGTGGTGCTGTCATGGCAGGTGAAAACCGAGCGCCGGTGACGGTTATCGGTCTTGGCGCGATGGGTCAGGCGCTGGCCGGGGCGTTCTTGGCGGCGGGCCATCCCACGACCGTGTGGAACCGCTCAGCCCACAAGGCCGATGCCCTGGTCGCCCGCGGGGCGGTGCGGGCGCAGACGCCCGCCGAGGCGGTGAAGGCCGGCGAGCTTGTGGTCGTATGCGTCGTGGACTACGAGGTGAGCCAGGCGATCCTCGAGCCGCTGGGCGCGGAGTTGGCGGGGCGGGCGCTGGTCAACCTCACCTCGGACACCCCGGAGCGGGCCCGCGAGGCCGCCGCGTGGGCGGCGGGGCACGGTATCGACTACCTCGACGGGGCGATCATGGTGCCGACCCCGGTCATCGGTTCGCCGCAGGCCCTGCTCCTGTACAGCGGGTCGCGGACCGTGTTCGAGGCGCATGAGACGACGTTGAAGGCGCTGGGCGGAAACAACCGTTATCTCGGCGCGGACCACGGGGTCGCGCCGCTGTACGACCTGGCGCTGCTCAATGTCTTCTATTCCAGCATGGCCGCCATGGTCCATTCCCTTGCTCTGGTGGGCGCGGACGGTGTCACGGCCAAGGAATTCCTGCCGTACATCAAGGAATTCTTCGCCCTTCTTCCCGCAATGGCGGACCAGGTCGCGGATGGTATCGACAACCGTAACTATCCGGGGGATCTGGGCAATCTGACGATGGAGGCGGCGGGCGTCGACCACATCCTGGAGACGAGCGAGGCCCGGGGCCTGGACTCCGGGCCGCTCGCGGCCGTCCGTGCCCTGATGGGGCGGGCGATCGCCGATGGCCGTGGTGGCGACGGCTTCGCGAGCGTGATCGAGGACATCAGGAAGCCTGTCGCCTAGCGGCACGCCCTGCCGCCCCACCGTCCTGCCGACACGCGCTACCGCGCGGCCCGAGGAGGCCGGGCCCGGAAGTCCGGGCCCGGCCTCCTCCGCGTGCCCGAACAGTCCCCTTCCGTTGGCCCGGTGTTTCGGAATGCGGCGATCCCGAGTGCCCTGCGTGTTGACGCCTTCACAATCATCGGCGGACTGAAGGCGATCATTCGGCGTCGATTACAGTGCGAAAGCCAGTCCAATGGCCGTGCGTGCGTCGATGGGAAGGGGCAACGTCGTGACCGCAACCGCCAGTGCGGCGACCGGCGTATGGGGCCGCGCCGAGCAGCAGGACTTCCGCAGCCGGGTACGCGGCTGTCTGCTCGGCGGTGCGCTCGGGGACGCCCTGGGCGCCGCCGTCGAGTTCTCCTCGCTCGCCGACATCCGGGCGGAGCACGGTCCCGAGGGCGTCACCGACTTCCTCCCGGCGTACGGGCGGCGCGGCCGCGTCACCGACGACACCCAGATGACGCTCTTCACCGTGGACGGGCTGATCCGCGCCCAGGTACGGCGCGACACCGGCGCCTGGCATCCGCCCTCCGACATCCACGCCGCCTACCGCCGCTGGTACGCCACCCAGCGCGACTGGGGGCCCGACGAGCGGCGGCAGGACGCGGGCTGGCTGGCCCGCGAGGAGTGGCTGTACGCCCAGCGGGCGCCCGGCCGGGCCTGTCTGACCGGGCTGGCCGACGAGACCATGGGCACCCTCGACAGCCCCAAGAACCCCGACTCCAAGGGGTGCGGCGCGGTCATGCGCTCGGCGCCCTTCGGGCTGCTGGTGGGCTGGGAGCCGCAACTGGTCTTCCAACTGGCCATCGAGTGCGCGGCGCAGACCCACGGGCACCCCACCGGCTATCTGTCCGCTGGGGCGTTCGCCCTGATCGTGCACGGGCTCGCACGCGGTGACGCGCTGGACGGGGCGGTGCAGCGGGCGCTGGCCCACCTGGCCACCCGGCCCGGCCACGAGGAGACCACCGACGCGCTCCGGTACGCGCTCGGCGCCGTACGGCAGGGGCTGCCCACGCCCGAGCGGGTGGCGTCCCTGGGGGAGGGCTGGACCGGCGACGAGGCCCTGGCCATCGGGCTGTACTGCGCGCTGGTCGCCGAGGACGTGCACCACGGCCTGCTGCTCGCCGTCAACCACGGCGGGGACAGCGACTCCACGGCGGCGGTGTGCGGCAACATCCTGGGCACGCTGCACGGCGAGACCGCGCTGCCGCCCGCGTGGCTGGCGGAGCTGGAGGGGCGCGGCACGATCCTGGAGCTGGCCGACGACTTCGCGATGGAGATGACGCAGGGCCCGGCCCTGCACGGCCCGGCGGCCTCCGCCCCCGCCTGGCTGGCCCGCTACCCCCGCTCGTAGCCCGGTCCCCCGGGCTTGGTTCGGCCGCTGCCCCCGGGCGTAGCCGGCCATCACCCCCTCGTGCCCATTACCCCGCGGGTAATCGACGTTCCTCCCGGGCCACGCGAACATCGTGCACAGCGCCGGGCGTCACAGCGCCGGACAGCAGACAGCACGGCCAACAGCACCGAGGAGACCGACATGGCCCCCACCGCCGCCGACACGACCATCAGCGAGCGCACCCGCGCCACCGTCCAGCGGTTCCTGGCTCGGATGGCGGCCGGCGACCTTCAGGGCCTCGGCGAACTGTTCGCCGAGCGGGTCGACTGGCAGATCGCCGAGAACCCGGACGTCCCGTGGATCCGCCCGCGCGCCACCCGCGCCGACGCCGTCGCCCACTTCCGCGAGCTGGGCGAGAGCCTGGCCCCGGACCCGGAGGGAAACACGATCGACGTCATCGTGGTGGAAGAGGCCGAGGCGATGGTGACGGGGACCCTGGCCGGCACCGTACGGGCCACGGGCAAGCGCTACCGGTCTCCCTTCGCGGTGCGGGTGACCGTCGAGGACGGGCTGATCGTCCGCTACTGCGTATACGAGGACAGCCGGATGTTCGCCGAGGCGTGCACCCCCGACGCCTGAGCGACCTCATATCGTCCGCCGTGACCTGAGACGCCGGCTTATGTCATCGAGTCTTTCGGCCATGGCCCGTCTCGCCGCGCCGCGCTTGGCTGTACGGCATGACGTACAACCACGCCCTCCAGACCCCCGTGCTGATCGCCGCCACCGTGGCCACCGGCCTGAGCGCGGGCCTCTTCTACGGATACGCGTGCTCCGTGATGCCCGGCCTCGGGCAGGCGGACGACCGTACCTTCGTCGACGCGATGCAGCGGATCAACGTGGCGATCCGGGGCGGCTGGTTCGCCCTGATCTTCGGCGGTGCGCTGCTGCTCTCCGTACTGGCCGCCGTGGTGCATCTGCGCGGGGCGGGGCGGTCCGCGCTGCCGTTGATCGTGGCCGCGGTCGCCCTCTACCTGGTGATGCTGGTGATCACCTTCCGGGTCAATGTGCCGCTGAACGACGCGCTGGCCGACGCCGGCCATCCGGACCGGATCGCCGACCTCGATCTGGCGGCGGTGCGTGAGCGGTTCGAGGAGCGGTGGGTGCGCTGGAACGTGGTGCGCGCGATCACCTCCACCGCGGCGTTCGGCCTGCTCGCCTGGGCCCTGGTGGTGAGCGTCCGCGGGGGCACCCGCGGGGCGGGATGAGCGGTTCCCGCCCCGCAGGTGCCTGCCGCCGCGCCTCAGTCCGTCGCGCCGGCGACCGAGCTCCGGTCGGTCGCACCCTGCTTCGGCACCGACAGCGCGGCACTCGCCGAACCCGGCCCGTCGTCATCCGAGTTGAGCGAGTCGAGAATGGCGTCGCGCTCCGGGGTGTCCTCCGGCTTGATGTAGCCGATGGCGATGAAGAGCACGAGCGAGACCGCGAGCGGGACGGAGACCTGGTACTCCAGGTTCACTCCACCGTCGATCGCGTCGTTGATCGGGTAGTTGACCAAATAGAAGGCGAACAGCCCCAGCGCCCAGCTGACCAGCGCCGCCGTCGGACCCGACTTGCGGAACGCGCGCAGCAGACCGAGCATCAGCGGGATCGCGATCGGTCCCATGAGCCCGGCGACCCACTTGATCACCACGGTGATGATGTCCCCGAAGAAGTCAGAGTTGACCTGCGTGGCGATGGCCATGGACAGGGCGAGGAAGAGCAGCGTGGCATAGCGCGCCGCGAGCAGCCCGGTGCGGCTGCTCCACTCCCGTACGGACTTGAAGATCGCGGGCATGATGTCGCGGGTGACGACGGCCGCGATGGCGTTGGCGTCCGAGGAGCACATGGCCATCGTGTGCGAGAAGAAGCCGACGATGACCAGCCCCAGCAGGCCGTGCGGCAGCAGCTGCTCGGCCATCAGCGCGTAGGAGTCGGCGGGCTTGTCGGTCTTGACGATCAGCGGCGCCACCCACATGGGGAAGAAGAGCACCAGCGGCCATACGAACCACAGGATGGCTGACAGACGGGCCGAGCGCTTGGCGGAGGCGGCGCTGTCGGTGGCCATGTAGCGCTGCGCCTGGTTCCACATCCCGCCGTTGTATTCGAAGGTCTTGATGAACAGGTAGGCCAGCAGGAAGGTCAGGGTGTAGGGGCCGACCGTCGGCTCGCGGTGGCTGTCCGGCAGGTCGTCCCAGACGTTCCACAGCGTGCTGACGCCGCCGAGTTCGTGGAGCACGGCGACCAGCATGGCGATGCCCGCGATGAACTGGATGACGAACTGGCCCAGTTCGGTGAGCGCGTCGGCCCACAGCCCGCCCACCGTGCAGTACACGGCGGTGACCGCGCCCGTGATCAGGATGCCCTGGTTGAGGGAGACGCCGGTGAAGATGGTCAGCAGGGTCGAGATGGCGGCCCACTTGGCGCCCACGTCGACGATCTTCAGCAGCACCCCGGACCAGGCGAGCGCCTGCTGGGTGGGCACGTTGTAGCGGCTCTTGAGGTATTCGAGCGGTGAGGCGACGCGCAGCTTGCTGCGCACCCGGTTGAGCCGGGGCGCGAAGAGCTGGGAGCCGATCGCGATGCCGATGGCGATCGGGAATGACCAGGTGACATAGGACGTGATGCCGTATTGATAGGCGATGGCCGCATAGCCGGTGAACATGACCGCGCTGTAGCCGGACATGTGATGGGAGATACCGGAGAGCCACCACGGCATCTTGCCGCCGGCGGTGAAGAAGTCGCTGACGTCGTCCACACGTTTATGGGACCAGACTCCGATGGCGACCATCACGCCGAAGTAGCCGATGAGTACGGTCCAGTCGAGGCTGTTCATGCCCCCTCCAGGGGTCCGTCTTATGAACAGGACCGCACTTCGCCGCGACGTTCGTCATGGGCGGGTTCCCCCGAGCGGGAGCGGGGTACTTCCGGGATTGAACCGCTTGTTCGGGTGGCCGGTCAAGATGTTTCCGGTCATGAATGTGAACAGAAATCAGACCACAGAACGAATTTACGCTTTCTTGACCTACCCGATGGTTGTCGTGAACGCGTCCGCGAACCCACGATGAGCGGGCACTTCGCCAGGCGCACGCCCACGCTCGACCGCACCAACGGACGGGCCGTACGGGAGCGGGATCCCGTCAGGCCGGAGAAGGAGGGCGCAACCCCCGTGCAACCCCTCTGCGCAACCCCCCTGTGCAATCCCTGTTGCGACGCTCGCGTCACCGCATCAGTTCACCGGCATTGACCAGCAATGACTGTCCGGTGATCGCCCGCGCCCGGTCGGAGGCCAGAAACACCGCGGCCTCCGCCACATCCCCGTCCGTCGCCAGCTCGGGCAGCGCCATCCGATCGGTGAGCCGGGCCAGCACCTCGGGCTCCGGTACGCCTTCGGAATGCGCGGCGAACGTGACATACGCCTGCACCGGCGGACCCCACATCCAGCCGGGCTGCACGGTGTTCACCCGGATCCGGTGCGGGCCCAGTTCGCGCGCGAGCGAATACATCGCGGAGACGAGTGCGCCCTTGGACGCGGCGTACGCGGCCTGTTGCACCTGGGTGGGCGCGGCGACCGACGACTGCGTGCCGATCATCACCACCGAGCCGCCGCGCCGCTTGAGCGCGGGCAGGCAGGCGCGGGTCATGCGGAGAGTGCCGAACAAGTTGGTGTCCACGACCCGGCTCCAGGAGGCGAAGTCGGCGTCCTCCAGGCCGCCCATGTAGCTGTCCAGCGCCGCCACATGGATGACGGCATCGATTCCCCCGAACCGCTCGACCGCGAGTGCGGCGAGGGCTTCGCACTGCCGCTCGTCCGCGATATCGGTCGCGCGCCACGCGGTGCGCCCGCCCCCGGGGTCGGCCTCGGCGGCGGCCTTCGCCAACTGAGCCTCCGTCCGCGCCCCGAGCACGGCGTTGCCCCCGTCCCGCACACACGCCGCCGCGACCCGCAGGCCGAGACCGGGGCCGACCCCCGAGACGATGACGGTCTTGTCGCGCAGCAGCATGGGGTGCCTCCCCGGGGTGATCGCGATGACCCGACGGTGCCAGCGAACTGACGCAGCGTCAGATCGGGGGCGTCAGGCTAGGACGCGCACGCCGAGAAGGCCATACCCGCGCCGTCGGGAGTCGCCTAGCGCAGGGCCTTCGTCAGGCGGCGCAGTCCCTCCGCGATCTCGTCCGGGGTGTGCGTGACGAACGACAGCCGCATCGCCGCCGGGTCCGGGGCGCCCGCAAAGAACGGGGCACCCGGCACGTACGCCACATCGTGTTCGACCGCCACCCGCAGGCGCTCCGTCGCGTCGTAGCCCTCGGGCAGGGAGGCCCAGACGAACATGCCGCCGTCGGGGCGGTTCCAGTGGGAGCCGTCGGGCAGGGCCTCGGGGAGGCCCGCCAGAAGCGCGTCTCGGCGGTCGCGGTAGGCGTCGCGGACGTGGGCGAGGTGGGCGTCCAGGTCGGCGTCGGTCAGGTAGCGGGCGGCGGCCATCTGGGTGATCGTCGGGGTGTGGAGATCGGCGGCCTGCTTGGCGATGGCGCAGGCGCGGCGGAGGGTCGCGGGGGCGCGGAGCCAGCCGAGGCGCAGGCCCGGCGCCATGATCTTGGAGTAGCTGCCCAGCAGCACGGTGCGGTCGGCGGCCTCCGGGCGGCTCGCGATCCACGGCACCGGTTCGCCCGCGAAGCGCAGCTCGCCGTACGGGTCGTCCTCGACGATCCACAGCCCGCGCCGCTCCGCGACCTCCGCCACCGCGCGGCGGCGCTCGGCGGGGAGGGTGCGGCCGGTGGGGTTCTGGAAGGTCGGGATGGTGTAGAGGAGCTTGGGCCGCTCGCGCTCGACCAGCGCGTCGAGCGCGGCCGGATCGAGGCCGTCCTCGTCGCTCGGCACGGACACGATCCGCGCGCCCGCGAAGGAGAAGCACTGCAGGGCGGCCAGGTAGGTGGGGTCCTCGACCACGACCGTGTCGCCCGGCTCAAGCAGCGCCGTGGCCAGCAGGGTCAGCGCCTGCTGCGAGCCGCTGGTGATGAGCAGCGCGTCGGGGTCGGTCGGCAGCCCGCGCGTGGTGAGGCGGGCCGCGGTGGCGGCGCGCAGCGCGGGGTCGCCTTCGGTCGTCGAGTACTGGAGGGCCTCGCGCGGGGTCTCGGCGAGGACCCGGTCGAAGGCCGCCCGTATCGCCTCCGCGTCGAAGAGCTCGGCCGCCGGCAGCCCGCCGGCGAAGGAGATCACCTCGGGGCGCGCGGTGAGCGCGAGGATGTCGCGTACCGGGGAGCCGGCGACCGAGGCGGCGCGGGTCGCGAGGGCAGGGAGGTCGGCACGCATGGGGCTCCTTCGCTGGTACGGACGTCGGCGCGGACGTTTCCGCTGTCGTATGCAGCCTAAAGAGATCAGTGCACAGGGCAACCGCTTTGTCCGCGATACGGTCGCGACCCCTCCCCATCTGACGTGACGTCAGCTACACATGGAGGACATGAGCAGTGACTCGAGTGAGGACACGCGCGCCGAGGCGTATGCGGAACTGGCTTCCGTCGGCCCCTATGGAGTGCGCCCGGGACACGCCCTGATCACCATGGTCGAGCCGCACCCCGGTCATGAATACACCTACAACCGCTGGTACGAGGACGACCACTTCATCGCCGGGGCCATGGCCATGCCCTGGATCTTCGCGGGCCGCCGCTGGGTCGCCACCCGCGAACTGCGACAGCTGCGCTATCCGGAGAAGTCCGCGATCGCCCAACCGGTCACCGCGGGCTGCTACATCACGGTCTACTGGCTCACCGAGGGGCGCTATGCGGAGCATATGAAGTGGACCGTCGGCATCAACAAGCGGCTCAACCGGGACGGCCGCGTCTACCAGGACCGTACGCATGTCTTCACGGCGTTCCAGGATCATGAGGCGACCGTCTACCGGGACGGCGCGGCGGGCCCCCGGGACTTCCACGCCCTCGACCACCCCTATGCCGGGCTGGTCGTCGAGGTCGTGGACGCCGAAGGCCCCGAGCGCCGCGCCGAGCTTCTGGAGTGGCTGCGGACCAGACATCTGCCCAAGCGCCTGGCGGGCTCGCCCGCGGCGATGGTCACCGGCTTCCGGCCGACCCCGCTGCCGCTGGACCGGATGTCGTATGTGAAGCAGGTGGAGGGGGTGGATACGCGGCTGACGCTGCTGTGGTTCCTGCAGCGGGATCCGCGCGAGTGCTGGGAGAGGCACTTCACCGGGCTCGACGAGGACGTGGCCCGCTCGGGGCTCGGCCGCGTCGAACTGGTCGCGCCGTTCATCCCGACGGTGCCCGGCACCGACCGCTACGTCGACGAACTGCGGTGAGGACGTGTGCCACAGGCCGCGTTCGGACAGCGGCGAGCCCTCTCGGCAGGGACGGCGGCCGGACGAGAGGGCTCGGTGCCCGAAGGGCGGGTGGCAGAGGTCAGCCGAGGTCGAAGGCCCCACGGCGGATGTCGGAGACGAAGCTCGACCACGAACCCGGAGCGAAGCTGAGGGTCGGGCCGTGCGGGTCCTTGGAGTCGCGTACGGCCACCTCGTCGACGACGGGAGAGGCTACTTCCACGCAGGCGCCATTTCCCGCCGAGTACGAGGATTTCATCCACATACTCGTCTTTCCTTGCTGAATGGACACTTTTGCTCCGATACGTTTTGTTGATGAGATGCACCCCGTTTGGAGGCGAGACCGACGTTACTCGTCAACATCGTCGGGAAAGCCGGTTGTTCACTCGACCGGATGGCATATTCCATTGGCCCCTTCCGCGCCGTGGTGCGGAGGTGTAGGGTCCGGTCTTTTGGTGTCCACTCAGCGCGCGGTTCAGCTCACGGTTCAGTCGCGTCCCTCCTCGCGCCGGCGCGCATGGTCCCGCGCCACCTCCGTGATGAACTCACGGCTCTGGTCGGCGTTCAGCGCCTGGGCCCGCAGATGCTCGTACATCATGCTGTAGCTCTGCACATCGGTGTGCTTCTCCAGATACAGGTCGCTGGTCACGCCCTCGAGGTAGACGACGCTGGTGTCCGACTCGTCCGAGAACTCGAGGATGGTGAACTGCCCGCTCATCCCCGGGTGGGAGCCCATGCCGAACGGCAGCGCCTGCACCGTCACATGCGGCTCGTGGCTCATCCGCACCAGATAGTCCAGCTGATCGCTCATGACCTTCGGACTGCCGACCACCCGGCGCATCGCCGCCTCGTCCACGACCGCCCACAGCCGCAGCGGGGCGGCCGGTTCGGTGATCCGCTCCTGCCGCCTGAGGCGGACCTGGACCCGCTGGGCGATCTGTTCCTGCGGGGCCTCCGGCAGCGCGCCGCTGATCACCGCCTCGGCGTACTCCGGGGTCTGCAACAGGCCCGGGAGCACCTGCGGTTCATAGACCCGCAGCGATGCCGCGTCGGTCTCGAATCCGATGTAGACGCTGTACGGGACGTCACCGAAGGCGTTCCACCAGCCCTGCTGGCGCGACTCCTTGGCCATTTGCATAAGGGAATCGACGAGTGCTTTGTCCTCGACCTTGTAGGTGCGGCACAGGTCGCGTACATCGCGCTGGCTGATACTGCGGCGGCCGTTCTCCAGTCTGCTGATCTTCGACTGGGAGACCATCAGCTCCTCGGCCACCTCCTCCGCCGTCATCCCCTTCTCCTGGCGGAGCCTGCGGAGTTCCTGGCCCAATCGGCGTCGCCTGACCGTGGGGCCGACGTTCGATGTCACGGGACGTGCACCTCCGGCTTCGTACTGCTGATTCATGCTGTTCAGCAGCCTGCCACTACCGGTCGGCGCCGCGCTGGGAAATGGCCGCACAGGGTGCCTCTCGGGGCACACCCGACGCGTGCGGCAGGCACGGCCAACGATGCGCGGCTCGCGCCGGCTTCGGGCCGCCCGGACGGCCGCACGAGGCGCGGAGATGCGAGCGCGCGGGGCGGCGGGCCGGCCGTCCTCGGGGGACAGGCCGGCCCACCGCCCCGCGCGCGTCAGCGGCTCCCGAACCGGGTCGGTGGGGACTGTGTGGTGCGGTCGGTCGGGTGGAGCGGGTGGAGCGGGTGGAGCGGGTGGAGCGGGTGTGCGCCGGGCTCAGCGCGCTCCGACGCGGGCCATGCTCCCGCGGCGGGACGGCTGTGCCGGAACTCCGGACGCGGGCACGGAGGGCCGCGCTCCCGGCTGGCGGCCTCCTGGGGCCGGTGCGCGCCGTGGCTGCGCCGCGACACCGTTCTGCACGTCCATGACAGCGTGCGCCACGAGTCCGCCCATGGGGTCGTGCCTGATCAGATCCCGGAGCCTGGAGCGCGAGGAGCGCCCCTCGTTCCCGGGATACAGGTGCTTGCCGAGCCCGACCGCATGGGCCAGGGCGGCGAGCGCCGCGGTCCGCGGGTCCGGCGGCACGCCGGTGCGGATCGCGGTGTCCAGCCGGGCCCTGATCTCCCGGCTGATGGCCGTCTCCGTCGCCTGGTAGCGAGTCGTCGGCAGTACCCCGCACATCTGGCCCTCCACGGCACTGACCATGCCGCAGCGCTCCAGGTGCGTGAGGTACGTCTGGCGCAGCCCCAGCCGGGGCCCGCCGATCCAGTGGACCGCGCGGACCGGGCTGCCGCGACGGCGCAGCAGCTCCAGCGCGGAGTCCAGTGTTGGATCTCCGGTCGGCCGTGGCAGCACCACGGCGATACGATCCCCGTCTGGGGCTATCCGTCCGGCCAGAGCCAGCTCTACTAGCTGGGCTCCGGCAAGACCGAGGTCGAGCGACTGCGGCTGCGCCGTGGTTCCCGTGGTCGGGTCCAAGGCGAGCAGCAGAAGCTCCTCCGGAATTGTTCTGCGGCTCCTGCCCATCCATGCCTCCCCGCGTGGATGAATGACAGGGTGACCCCTCTCACATTGGTCTGTCGAGAGTGCCTGAGGGATTTGATATGGAACCGATAGCTATGTCTTTCTCGTCTATCGGGTGGGCGCCCTGTTGAAGGCGCTCCGTCAGGGTGCCGTGGCGCGGCAGCACTCGGGGCACACGGGACACTGGTAGATGGTTGGGGCGGCGGGACGTGAAGCCGAAGACGGCACGCGTCCCGCAAAAGGTATTACAAGGAGGCATCGGTGGCGGGCGAGTCCCCCGACAAGTCGGAGCAGCGGAAGTCGTCGGGGGAGACGACTCGCGGCGAGCGCGATCCACGGCTCGCGGTCTTCCATGAAGGGGAGGCCGGGGGCGGCAAATCGGCGGTCGCCGTCGCGGACGAGGAGCCGGAGGCGGCGGCAGAAGCGGAACGGGAAGCGGAATCCGCTGTTCGCGAAAGCGAATCCAGTGACTCCGCTGAATCTGACAAATCCGTCGATGGCGCCCAATCTTCGGGCGAATCGGACGAAAAGGCGGCTGAGGGGTCGGTCGAGGAGTCCGGCGAGTCGGATGAGGGGGCGTCGGGAGAGCCGGTGGACCGGCGTACGGCGGTGTTCCGCACGCTGAAGCGCGAGCCCGACGGCAAGGCGGTCGACGAGAAGGCCTCACCGGAGTCCGACTCGGATGGTCAGGGCTCGGATGGCGAGGACTCGGATGCGCCCGTCGATCGGCCCACGGCGGCTTTCGGGGTGCTGCGGCACAAGGAAGCTCCTCGGTGGGCCCAAAAGGCCGACAAGACGGATGATTCCGTCGATGCGGAAGAAAGGGCCACTGATTCCGGTAAGACGGATGAAGCGGATAAGGCGGACAAGGCGGACGAAGGTGGCGAGAAGGGTGGCGATCCCGCCGTCGGTACGGGCATCGACCGGCCGACCGCCGTCTTCAAGACCCTCAAGACCCCTGCCGAGGACAAGCCCGCCGCAGACAAGCCCGCCGACGGCAACGCGGCCGAAGCGAAGCCCGCTGACGCCAAGGTCGCCGAAAAGCCTGCTGCCAAGCCTGCGGAGAAGCCGGCCGGCAAGCCCGGCGAGAAGGACGAGAAGAAGGCCCCCGGCGCCGAGCGCCCCGAAGGGGGGCACCACCCAGCGGTAGC
>NZ_MUNE01000970.1 GCF_002154605.1 Streptomyces milbemycinicus
CGGCGGAGGTGGTGGCTGCGGAGGGGGCAGCTGACTCACGGGGGGTCGGCTTCTCCATCCGCCCCGTGCGCCCGGCGTGCCAAGGCACGCCGGGCGCACGGCTGTTGAGCGCCAGTGCCTATTGAACACATGAACTGATAGGCGCCCGCAGGGGTGGAAACCTGGCGAAGATGGGTAAAAACGATGTGGCGCGCGCTCATTCCATGATTCCGTATACCACCGACCACGGACCCCGCGTGAGCCCGAGTCGGCGCATCCGAACGCGCCCGGCTCACGTCGGGGCGGGCCGGCCCATCTCTTCCCCCTGTGCCGTTTGCGGAGCCGACCCATGCTCACGACCCTCAAGACTGCCTACACCGACACCCGCGCCGACGACCTCGCCTGGTCCCTGGGGCGGGACCCGCTACCGGCCCTGGCCGTGCTCGATCTGCGACTGCGTGAGTTCTCCGTACAGTTGAGGCTGCTCGGGGCCTCGCATCAAGTCCTCGTAGAGGGCGAGGGCGGCTCCTGTTCGGAGACCGTGGCCTGTATGTCGGGGAACAGCACCCCGCTGCCGATGGGCGTCTCCACGGTCGTCGACGGCCGCGAGTACGAATTCGCGGCGCGCGTCGAGGAACTGTCGCGCGGTTCGTTCGCGGGGCGCGCGCAGGAACTGCTCGCGCTGGTGGCGGACCATCCACACGGGCTGGCCGGCACCTTCCCCGGCAGTCCGCACGCGTTCACGGCGATGGTCGCGCAGTGCCGTGAAGGGGCGCTGAGCTGGCGGACCTGGCACGCCTATCCGCAGGAGGGGCGGCTGGTCGCGACGCGTACATGCGTGGGGGCGCGGGTGGCGGCGGCGCTGTGAAGTCCCCTTCTGGTAGGGGGCTAGGCACGGATGAGCGGCGGGCAATGCATCCGTGTGGGTGACGGAGCATGGGTGATATGTAACGTAGCGTGCCCTTCGTGATCGATTCGCCGGTGCCCGCCGCCCCGAGTACCGCCCCGAGTTCCGCACCGGGCGCGCCGTCTCTCGCCGAGCCGGAGCGCCCGGCGAGGCTGCCCGTCCCGGCCGGGCTCGGCCGCTTCCTCGTGCTCGGCACCGTCTTCATCTGCGCCGCCTGCGGGCTCGTCTACGAGCTCGAACTGGTCGCCCTCGCCTCCTACCTGATGGGCGATTCGGTCACCCAGGCGTCCGTCGTGCTGTCGGTCATGGTCTTCGCCATGGGCCTCGGCTCGCTGCTGGCCAAGCGGCTGCGCTGCCGCGCCGCCGTCGGCTTCGGCGCGGTCGAGGCGGTCCTCGCGCTGGTCGGCGGCTGCTCGGCGATGGCGCTGTACGCGTGCTTCGTATGGTCCGGGCAGTCGCGCACCGCGCTCGTCGGCTTCTCGCTGGCGATCGGGGTGCTGATCGGCGCCGAGGTGCCGCTGCTGATGACCCTCATCCAGCGGGTGCGGCGGCAGGACGCGGGCGGCGCGGTCGCCGACCTGTTCGCGGCGGACTATGTGGGCGCGCTGGTCGGCGGGCTGGCGTTCCCGTTTCTGCTGCTGCCCGCGCTCGGCCAGCTGACCGGCGCGCTGGTGACCGGCGCGGTCAACGCGGTCGCGGGCGGGGCGCTGGTGCTGTGGCTGTTCCGCCGCGATCTGAGCGCGCGGGCGCGGTGGACGCTGGTCGTGGCCAATGTGGTGGTGCTCGCCCTGCTGGCCGCCGCCGCGGCGCTGACCCCCGCCTTCGAGCGCGCAGCCCGGCGGGCCGTGTACGGGCCGGACATACGGGTCGCCGTGCGGACCGGTGTCCAGGAGATCGTGCTGACCGGCGGCGGGGCGGACGGGCGGCCGCTGTCCCTCTTCCTCGACGGCCGGCTGCGGGTCAGCGGGCGCGATGAGCTCAGCTACCACGAGGCGCTGGTCCACCCGGCGATGGCCGGACCGCACCGGCGCGTGCTGGTGCTGGGCGGCGGCGACGGGCTCGCGGCGCGCGAGGTCCTGCGGTACGGCGGGGTCCGCTCGGTCACCGTGGTCGAAATCGACGCCGAGGTGGTGCGGCTGGCCCGCACCGACCCCGGGCTGACCGCCCTGAACGCGCACGCCTACCGCGACCCGAGGGTGCGGGTGGTCACCGCCGACGCGTTCGACTGGCTTCGCCGGGCGGACGGCGGGGCTGGCCCGTACAACTCGGCAGGCGGACCGGCCTTGTCGCGTACGCCCGGCCCGTACGACGTGGTGGTCTGCGATCTGCCCGACCCCGGCATCACGCCCAGCACCAAGCTCTACTCTCAGGAGTTCTACGGGCTGGTGGAGCGCGCGCTGGCGCCCGGCGGACGGCTCGCGGTGCACGCGGGAACGCTGAGCGCGCGCCCGCGGGCGTACTGGACGGTCGAGGCGACGGTGCGCTCGGTCGGCCTGCGGACCGCGCCGTACACGGTCGGCCGGGACCGCACCCCGGACCGCTCCCCGGGCGGGGCCGCCGCGATGCCGCAGGACTGGGGGTTCGTCCTGGCCGGGCGCGCCCCCGTACGGCTGGGCCTGCCCGGCCA
>NZ_MUNE01000971.1 GCF_002154605.1 Streptomyces milbemycinicus
CCCCTCACCGCACGTGCGGTGGCGGCGCGTTCGGGCATCGTGGCCCGGGCGGACGAGGTCACCACGGGCGAGCGCATCCGCCAGGGCACCGCGGGCGAGCTCACCGCCCTGCGCGTCTACGCCCGCACCACGCCCGAGCAGAAGCTGGACATCGTCCAGGCGTGGCGCACCGCGGGCCAGGTGGTGGCGATGACCGGCGACGGCGTCAACGACGGTCCGGCCCTGCGCCGGGCGGACATCGGCGTGGCCATGGGACAGCGCGGCACCGAAGTGGCCCGCCAGGCGGCCGACCTGGTGCTCGCCGACGACAACCTGGCCACCGTCGTTGCCGCCGTCGAGGAAGGCCGCCGCGTCTACGCCAACGTGCGCCGGTTTCTGCTGTACGCCCTCTCCGGAGGCACCGCGGAAATCCTGGTCATGCTCCTCGGCCCGTTCTTCGGTATGCCCCTGCCCCTGCTCCCCGCGCAGATTCTGTGGATCAACCTGCTCACCCACGGTCTCCCCGGAGTGGCCCTCGGAGCAGAACCCGTGGCCCCGGGCGTGATGCTCCACCCGCCCAGGCCCCCCGAGGAGAGCGTGCTGGGCGCGGGGCTGTGGCCCCGGATCCTCGCCATGGGGGCCTTCGTCGGCGGCGTCACTCTGGTGACCGGGGTGTGGGCGCTGGAGACCGACCGCCCCTGGCAGTCCCTGATGTTCCTGGTGCTCGGCGCCACCCAACTGGGTGTCGCCCTGGGCTCCCGCGCCCGCCCGGGCAGCCTCGCCAATCCGTTTCTGCTGGTCGCCGTGGCCACGGCGCTGGCCCTCCAGGTGGCGGGCGTCTATCTGCCGCCCCTGCGCGCCCTGTTGGGCACCGAACCGCTGCCGCCCAGCGACCTCGTGATCGCCTGCGCGCTCTCGGGCCTGGGACACGTCGTCATGTGGGCACAGCGGCGTCTCACCGGCACCTCGAGCCCGGCCGCGGGCGTCACATGTGTACGACGGGTGCCGCGGCGGCGTCCTGGGCGGGTGCGCCGCGTCGGTAGAGGAGGGCGCTGATGACCACACCGGCGGCGAAGAAGACGGCCGACCACCAGTAGGCCGTGGAGTAGCCCTCCAGACCGGCGTGGGCGAGGACGGCGGGGTCCTTGGGGTTCTTGCCGTCCAGGTAGTTGGTGACGGCGCTGGTGGACAGGGTGTTGAGCAGGGCGGTGCCGAGCGAGCCGCCGACCTGCTGCATGGTGTTGACGGCGGCCGAGGCGACGCCGGAGTCCTCGGCGGCCACCCCGGAGGTGGCCAGGCTCATCGCGGGGGCCATCACCAGGCCGAGGCCGAGGCCGGCCACGACCAGCGGGGGCAGGATGTCGGCCGCGTAGCCGCTGTCCAGGTCGAGGGCGGTCAGCCAGGCCATGCCGGCGGCGGCCAGGCCCATGCCGAGGGGCACCACGGGCTTGGGGCCAAGGCGCGGGATGAGTGCGGTGGTGGCGAGGGTGGAGGTGAGCATGAGGGCGGCGACCATGGGCAGGAAGGCCAGGCCGGTCCTGATGGGGGTGTAGCCGAGGCTCTGCTGCAGGTAGTAGGTGAGGAAGAGGAAGACCCCGAACATCCCGGCGCCGCTGATCAGGACGGAGACGAAGGAGGCGCCGCGGTTGCGGTCGAGCAGGATGCGCAGCGGCAGCAGGGGGTGCGGGGAGCGGGTCTGCCACCAGGTGAAGGCGGCGAGCAGAACGGCTCCGGCGGCCAGGAAACCGAAGGTGGCGGGGGAGTCCCAATCGTGGCTCTCGGCGTTGGAGAAGCCGTAGACCAGGCAGAACAGTCCGCCACCGACGAGGACGGCGCCGGGGATGTCGATGGTGACGCTGGTGTCGCGGGTGGAGCGTTGCAGCAGGACCGCACCGCCGATGACGGCGACGACGGCGAAGGCGAGGTTGACGTAAAGGGTCCAGCGCCAGTCGAGGTGTTCGGTCAGCACACCGCCCAGGAGCAGACCGATGGCGCCCCCGGAACCGGCGATGGCGCCGTATACGCCGAAGGCCTTGGCTCGTTCCCTGGCGTCGGTGAAGGTGACGGTCAGCAGGGAGAGGGCCGCCGGGGCGAGCAGCGCGCCGAACACGCCCTGGAGGGCGCGGGCGGCGACGAGCATGTCGAAGCTGGTGGCGGCGCCGCCGAAGGCGGAGGCCCCGGCGAAGCCGACCAGCCCGACGAGGAAGGTCATTTTGCGGCCGAAGAGGTCGGCGATGCGGCCGCCGAGCAGCAGCAGACTGCCGAAGGCGAGGGCGTAGGCGGTGACGATCCACTGCCGGTTGCCGTCGGTGAAGCCCAAGTCCTGCTGTGCCGAGGGCAGGGCGATGTTCACGATGGTGGCGTCCAGGACGACCATCAGCTGGGCCACGCCGATGACGGCGAGGATCCACCAGCGGTGGCGGGGCCGTGCGTCGGCGGGCGGGAGGGGTGTGACGGCCGCGCCGGCGGGCGGCGCTTCGGCCGGGGTTCGAGGCATGACGAAACTCCGGAGGAGGTGGGAAAGGGAATGTGAAAGGTGTGCTCGTCGGGGCGACGTCAGCGCTTGACGGCCTTGGCGATCTTGACGCCGACCGGGCTGGAGATCGCGCGGATGGCGGTACGGCGGGCGAGGTGTCCGAACCGGTTGACGGGCATGAACATGTGCTGCATGAACAGCGCCTGCTTCTGGTAGCGGGTGGTCAGCGGGCGCAGCTGCTGCTCCCAGGCGCCGAGGGCGGCGGGGATGTCGGCGCGCTCGCCCAGCAGCCGGCCCAGCAGCTCGGCGCCGGCGATGCCCATGCCCGAGCCCTGTCCTGAGTAGAGGGTCATACACCACGCGGAGTCGCCGAGCAGGACCACCCGGCCCTGGCTCCAGCGGTTGATGTGGATCTGGCTGACCTGGTCGAAGAGCACGGACTCGGAGCGGTCCAGGGCGTCCAGCATGGCCGGCACGACGGCGCCGCCGAAGTCGCCGAACGCCTCGCGCAGAGCCTCGGAGGGGTTCCTGCGGACCTCCGCGGCGGGCCAGGGCGTGCGGTAGAGCAGGAAGGCCACCGGGGGATGGTCGACGTAGGTGTTGATCCAGGCCGAGCGGCCGGGGGCGGTGGCGACCAGGGTGTCGCCGTCGCGTACGCCGGGCAGCTCACCGTCGATGACGCAGGCGGCCACGGCGTGGTCGAAGTCCTTGCGGTAGAGGTCTTCCGGGCCGAAGACCAGGGAGCGGACGGTGGAGTGGATACCGTCGGCGCCGATGAGCAGGTCCGCGGTCTCCACCGAACCGTCGGTCATGGTGACGGTCACTTGGTGGCGGTCCTGGGTGATGGCGGCGGGCCCGATCCCGTAGCGGATCTCGACCAGGTCGTGGACCTCGTCGTACAGGACGCGTTCCAGGTCGCTGCGGAGCAGGATCCGCAGCGGGGTGCCGTCGACCTGGTTCGGAAAGGTGATGCCGGGGGTGACGCGGCCGCTGCGGGCGATCTCGTACATGCGCCCGTCGGGGAGGGTGCGCTGGGGGAGCGCGTCCAGGATGCCCAGGCGTTCGGCGGCGGCGTAGCCGGGGCCGAAGAAACGGACGAAGTAGCCGCCGGTACGGCGCCGGGGCGCGCGTTCGACGATCAGGGGCTGCCAGCCGGCGCGGTGCAGGGTCAGGGCCGCGGCGAGTCCGGATATGCCGGAGCCGACGATCACGGCACGCCGCGCGGGGCGTGGGGGAAGTGACTGAGTTGCCATGGGGGGGCGCCTTTGAGGTCGGTCACGACGATCTCCCTGTGCCGGAGATCCTTCTGACACCTGTCAGGTTATAGAGAATCTGACACGTGTCAAATAACGTGTTCGTGGGCTCTAAAATTGCGGAGCACAGGCCACACAGGCGCCGGTAAGCAGTCATGGAGACCGGCAAGCAGTCATGGAGGTAAAGGTGGGAGCAAGGGCGGAGTCCGCGCGACGGCCGGGGCGCCCCGGCGCGGACACTCCCGCGGTGCCGGAGGAGGAGAGCATTCTGCTGCGCGGGCTTGAAGCCTTCGCGGAGCTGGGTTACGACCGCGCTTCCGCGCGTGAGCTGGCCCGTCGGCTGGGCGTCAGCCATAACTTCATCAACGACCGGTACGGGTCCAAGGCGGCGTTCTGGCGCGCGGTGGTGGACTCGGCGATGGGTGCACAGCTGGCGCGGCTGCCGGAGGTGGACCCCTCGGTCGACGATGCCGAGCGGTTGCGGCGCATCATCAGAGCCTTCTACCGGACGGCGGCGGACACACCGCTGATGGCGCGGCTCTTCGTCGAGGAACTCAGCCAGGACACGGAGCGGTTGGACTATCTCTACGAGAACTACATCGAGCCGACCCTGCAGACCCTGGTGCCCAGCATCGAGCGGCTGGTGGCCTCCGGCCGCATGGCGCCGCTCCCGATGCATGTGCTGTTCTTCGCCATCATCGGCCCGGTCTCCGGAATGGTGGAGGTGCCTTTGGCGCGGCGCCTGGGCAGGCCCGACGCCACCTCACCGCACCAGCTGGATGCCACGGCGGACATGCTGGCCGGTTTGGTGGTCAACGGACTGCTCGCGACGTCAGGATGAGCTGATCGCGAGCGCGGCGGCCTGCTCGGGGGTGAGGGGGCGGGTGGCGTGTCCCTGGAGGAGAAGGTGGAGCCTGGCGGTCTGCTCAAGCTCCTCGATCGCGTCGGCGGCCTTCTCCAGGGTGGCTTCGGCGACGACAGGTCCGTGGTTGGCCAGGAGGATCGCGTGGTGGCCGCGGGCCGTCCGCTCGGCGAGCGGTTCCAGGCTGCTGTCGCCCCCTGCTGTCGTCGGCATGGTGGTGTGTCGGCGAGATTGCATCGGCGATCCAAAGAAGTACAAACATGCCTGCTGGCGCCTTGACCTCGCGGTGTATCGCACTCATATTGCCTCACGCCGCTCATTGATACAAGCCGCTCAGCCGTTGGAGGCGACAGCCAAGTCTCCGACAACCCGAGTGAGTCCCGTACTTGCTCCGGCGGCCGGAAGGGTCGTCGTCGGACAGGCATGACCTGTCAAACTCCCCGGAGTGATCCAGGGGAGAATCTCCCGGATTCATCCGGGAGAGAACTTCAACTGAAGCTGGTCACCGGAACGGGCGCCGGGCTCATTGTCAACGGGCGGCTCGTGCGCGGAGCGAACGGCCTGGCCGGCGAGTTGTCCCATCTCCATGCCGACTCGGCAGGCCCCATGTGCCGCTGCGGTGCCCGCGGCTGCCTCGGCGTGGTCGCCACCACCGACCATGTCCTGGAAGCCGCCCGCCCGCTGTTCGGCCCGGACGTGAACATCTACGACGTCCTCGGCCTCGCCGCGCAGGGCGAGGCGACCGTCCGCCGAGTCCTCGACGACTTCGGCCGCCTCGTCGGACGCCACCTCGCCCCCGCCTGCGTCATGCTCAACCCCGAGTTGATCGTCGTGGACGGCACACTCGGCCCCGCCGCCGCTCCCGTCATGGAGGGCCTTCACGACGGGTTGCGCCGCCACATGCCCGACGGGGCCTACCGCGCGCTGACCCTCACCCTCGGCCGACTGGCCGAAAACGCCGAACTCCTCGGAGCCGCGCATCTCGCACGAGCCCCGATGTAGCCGCCGAGCGGACGTACGAGCGGACGTACGAGCGGACGTACGAGCGGACGTACGAGCGGCCGTACGAGCGGACGTACGAGCGGCCGTACGAGCAGCCCGTACGAGTGCGCGTACGAGCGGGCGATCAGCCCGAGCTCGCGATCACCAGCCTCGCCCCCTGTGTCCGGTCGGACGAGGGCCCGGTCTCCACCAGGAGTTCCCCGGGCTCGACGGCAAGGCCGAGGTCCCGGGTGACGGAGCCGAGGGTGTCGGCGTCGATCTCGAACACGGCGTCGGCCTCCTCCCCAGGACGCAACTCGAGCCGGGCGAATCCGCGCAGCTCGCGTATGCGGGGCCACGAGGCCCCGCCCGACAGCCGCCGTACGTAAAGCTGGACCGTCTCGCGCACCGGCCGCTCCCCGGTGTTGCGCACGCTGACCCGGCAGATGAGGGCGGGATCGTCCGGAGTCACACGGGCGCGGGAGAGCCGTGGTGGCGCGTAGCCGACGGTGGTGTACGACAGGCCGTGGCCGAAGGCGTATCGGGCGGTGGCGGGCTGGTCCACATAGCCGCGGTACCCGTGATCCTTGGCGTTGTAGAACACCGGCAGCTGGGCTGCAGACCTCGGCACCGACACCGGCAGCCGCCCCTCCGGTTCCGCCGCGCCGAACAACACGTCGGCGACGGCCCGTCCGCCCCACGGGCCCGGGTACCAGGCGCTCAGCACGGCGCCCGCCGTACCGGGAAGGTCGGGCACGGCGTGCGGACGGCCCTGTACGAGCACCACGACGACCGGCACGCCCGTGGCCGCAACCGCGTCCATAAGCGCCAACTGCCCCTCGGGAAGGCGTAGATCGGCCAGATCGACGCCCTCTCCGCAGGTCATGTCCACTGGGTTGGCGGAGGTGACGACGGCCGCGCCGTTGGAGTCGAAGACGGTGTCGCCCGACCGGGCGCTTGACCCGCCCAGGACGAGCACCGCGATGTCCGCCGCTGCCGCCACCGCGGTCGCCTCGGGGACACCGGAGAGGTCGCCGCCCACCAGTTCACACCCCCGCGCGTAGGTGACCTCGGTGTCCGGCGGGGCGGCCGACCGGATGCCGTCCAGCACCGTTACGTGGTGGGAGCCGGGCCGCTGTGGCGCGGTGTAGTCGCCGATCTGCTGGGCGATCGAGTCGGCGTTGGGGCCGAGGACGGCGATCCGGCGGGGCGCTGGTGCGATCGGCAGGACCCCTCCGTCGTTGGCGAGCAGCGTGATCGACGCGCGGGCCATACGTTCACTCAGCTCGCTCGGATCGGAGCGCTGGTCCCCAGGCGCTTCGGCATGCGAGGAAGGCTCGTCGAAGAGGCCCAGGCGGAACTTCAGGGCCAGGACCCGGGCCACGGCGGTGTCCAGGGTCTGCTCCGCGACGAGCCCCTGCTCGACTGCCTCGGCAAGCCGCGGATAGCAGGCGTCCCAGAGACTCAGATCGCATCCGGCGTTCAGGGCGAGGGCACTCGCGGACACCGGGTCTCCCGTGAGCCGGACCAGACGGTCGACGGCGCAGCCGTCCGCCATGACGATCCCCTCGAACCGCCATTGGTCCCGCAGGAGTTCGGTCAGCAGTGTCCGGTTGGCGACACAGGGCAGGCCGTCGAATTCGTTGTAGGCCGCCATCACCCCGGCGGCGCCGGCCCGTACGCCCGCCAGGGCCGCCGCCAGATGGATCTCGTGCAACTCGCGGGCGCTCAGCTCGGTGGCCGCGCTGTTGCGCCCGCCGATGGTGGCCCCTTGGCCGGCGAAGTGCTTGAGCACGACGGCGACCCCGGCGGTGCGCATGCCCCGCACCAAGGCCTCGGTGAGCCGGGCCGCCAGATACGGGTCCTCGCCGAAGCACTCCTCCGCGCGGCCCCAGCGCGGGTCGCGCACCAGGTCGAGGGCCGAGACGAGCGCCACATGGCCGCCCCGGGCCCGCAGTTCCGCGCCTGCGGCGGCCGACGCGGCTTCGTACAGCTCGGGGTCCCAGGTGGCGCCGACGGCGAGGTTGACCGGCAACACGGTGCCGTCCAGGGCCTGGTGGCCGTGGGGGACCTCCTCGACAAGGAGCACCGGAATCCCCAGCCGGGTGTTCTCCATGACGTGCCGCTGCACCGCGTCGGCCACGCGGGCCCCGTCCGCCGCCGTGATGCCGTCGGCGAACCCGACGCCGGACCATGCGTCGGCCCGCTGCAGCCCGTACAGGGCTCCCATGCCGTCGTACGTGGCGACCTCGGCGCGGAAGGCATCGGTGAGCCGGTGGCCGTCGGCCGTGCGCTCGTAGGCGTCCCAGCCGTACATGCGCTGGTTGACCTGGCCGACCTTCTCGGTGAGCGTCATGCGCGCCAGCAGGTCGCGGACCCGCTCCGCCACGGGTGCGGACGGGTCGCGGTAGAGGTGATCGGTCACTTTCAGCTCCAGCACTTCAGCTCAAGGACGCAGACACCGTACGGGGCGAGTGTCACATCCGCGGTCGGCGCGCCGGACGCGAGGTCGTGCAGTGTGCCGTCGGCGGCGGGGCGGACGGTGAGCTCCACGGGGCTCTGGCTGACCAGCCAGACGAAGCGGCGGCCGTCCTGGTGGACGAGGACGTCCGCACCGACGTGCGGGCTGTCGACCGTCACCGGGCGCCGGACCCCGGCGACATCGGCGAGCGCCGCGTACAGCCGGTGGGTCTCCTCGGGGTTGACCCGGGCGGTACGGGCGGCCATATGCTCCAGAGGGTAGGTGGCCAGGACGGTGCGGCCGCGTCCGGTGTCGCGCACCAGGAGGGCGGGCCGGCCGTGTGCGTCGACGGCGACGACACGGGCATCGCGGGGAAGGACCGGCAGATACGCCCGGCTGTCCTCGTTGCCCGCGACCGGGAAGCGCAGGGTGTCTCCCGCGGTCAGCCCGCCGAAGTCGTCGGTGAACGTCATCTCCAGGACAACGTCCTCGATGGGCTCGGCGACACCGTAGGAGAGCTGGAGCTCGACGCCGAACAGCCCGTCC
This sequence comes from Streptomyces milbemycinicus, assembly GCF_002154605.1. Taxonomy (GTDB): domain Bacteria; phylum Actinomycetota; class Actinomycetes; order Streptomycetales; family Streptomycetaceae; genus Streptomyces; species Streptomyces milbemycinicus. Next base: position 8,559 of record NZ_MUNE01000971.1, read on the forward strand.
AGGTCGTCGAACCACGGGCCGCGGGTGCCGGGGTGTTCGCCGGAGCAGAACGAGAGATAGACCGTGGCGCCCTCGTGGGCGCGGTGTTCGAGCTCACGCCGGGTGCGTGTGGTGAGCTGACGGGTGGCCGGCAGCAGATACAGGGCCGCGTCGCCGGGCAGGCCGTCGGCCTCCCGGGTGAAGCCCACCGGCAGGTCGGCGGCGCGGGTGGCGACGTAGCTCTGGTGCAGGGAAGTGAAGATCAGCGGTCGGTCGGCGGGCCTGCTGTAGGGGTAGCCGCGCTCCAGGAAGGCGGGCACGACCAGCGCCGCTCCTGCGTCGGCGCGTCGGCAGCGCGTGAAGTCCACGTCCCCCAACACCTTCGCGAAGTCGGCGAGTTCAAGCAGAGGAGTCTTGGGGGCCCCGGTGCTGTCGGTGATGCCGAAGTGCATTTCGAAGGGGTGGTGATCGTACGGCGAGCGGTCCCATAGATCGTCGTAGTCGGTGTTGTTCCAGGCGATCCAGCCCGTCGCACCGCCGAGCAGCGAGTTGTGCAGGGTCTGCCGGTAGTAGACCGCCGCGTTCTCGGCGGACACCGTGTCCGTGGAAAGGCCGAACTCCTCCAGTACGACGGGGTGTCCGGTGACCGAGGCCAGTTCGCATTCGAAGGCGGCGCGCAGATGCTGGCGGGGCCGGTCGGTGTCGGAGCGGTACACATGCGGTCCGACGAAGTCGACGTACTCGGCGGTCTCGCGCAGCGAGAAGCCGTTGTCGCGGCCGGTGACCTCGATGCCCCACGCACCGTCGCCGAGAGAGACGGGCTGGGTGCCGCCGGCGGCCCGTACGGCGTTGCACATGGCCTGCGCCCAGGCGGTCACCACCTCGGAGGAGGGCGGATCCACCTGGTAGACGCGGCCGTATCCCGGCATCTCATTGGTGATGAGCCAGCCCGTGACCGCCGGGTGGTCCTTGAAGCGGCGGGTCATCTGGGATACGAACCACGCCTGGCGGCCGACCATCCACACGTCCTCGTACAGATCGCGGCCCCCGCGCCAGGCCGGGTCCCAGTTCTCGCCCGACATATGTCCGACGATGAAGGTGGGCACCGTCCCCATGCCCGTCTCGCTGTGGGCGTCGAGGAAGTCGCGGAAGTGTTCGCACAGCGCCTCGTCGATGCGGTGCGGTTGCGGATGGAAGTCGGGCCAGTAGAAGAACGACCGGGTCATG
>NZ_MUNE01000972.1 GCF_002154605.1 Streptomyces milbemycinicus
CGGCTCCGGCGCCCCCTGCCCCGGAGCCGAGCCGGTCCCGTGCGCCGACGATCAGGCGGCCGAAGCCCACGCCACCCCCGAGACGTCTCCCGAGAACGACCAGCCGTGACAGAAGGAACCCCGATGAACACCACAGATCGCAGCTTGGACTGGTTGCTGGAGAACCTGCTGAAGAAGACCCCCGGCGCCCGGCACGCGCTGGTGCTCTCCAGAGACGGTCTCAAACTGTGCCTCACCTCCGGTCTGTCCCTCGACCAGGCCGACCAACTGGCGGCCATCGCCTCGGGGATCCAGAGCCTGTCGCACGGCGCGTCCATCGAGTTCGGCGACGGCAGCGGCGGCGTCCGGCAGTCGATGACGGAGTTCCACGGCGGGATCCTGTTCATCGTCGAGGCCGGTGAGGGCGCCCACCTCGCGGTCATCGCGGAGGACGAGGCCGACGTCGGCATCATCGGACACAACATGAACGAGCTGGTCGAGCAGATCGGCGACCATCTGCGCGCCGCGCCCCGCGTGGCCGCGGGTGACGGCGGAGGGGCCACAGCATGATCCGAGGGGCCGTCGACAGCGAGGATCCGGACCGGCTGTACACCGTCACCGGGGGCCGAAGCCGGGTGGACGAGAGCGTGTTCGACATGGTCACGCTCATCGTCAGCGAGAGCGAGCCCAGCCCGGGGATGCAGTCCGAGCACGCCAAGATCCTGCGGATGTGCCACCGTCCGCTGGCGGTCGTGGAGATCTCCTCCTACCTGGGGCTGCCGGTGAGCGTGGTGAAGATCCTGCTCTGCGATCTGCTCGACACCGGAAAGATCACCGCTCGCCACCCCCAGGTGGTCCGCTCCGACAGGCAGCTGCCCGAACCCGAGATGTTGAAGAAGGTGCTCGTTGCACTCCAGAACCTCTGACCGCCCCGAGGGCGCGCAGCTGAGCGAGAGCGCGCGGGACGGCCTCAAGATCGTGATCGTCGGGGGCTTCGGGGTCGGAAAGACCACCATGGTCCGGTCCGTCAGCGAGATCCGCCCGCTGAGCACCGAGGAGACCATGACGCAGGCGGGCGTCGGGATCGACGACGCGTCGCAGGTACAGGACAAGACCACCACGACCGTCGCCTTCGACTTCGGCCGCATCAGCCTGGACGAGCAGATGGTGCTCTATCTGTTCGGCGCCCCCGGCCAGGAGCGGTTCTGGTTCCTGTGGGACCGGCTGTTCATGGGGACCCTGGGCGCGGTCGTCCTGGTGGACACCAACCGGCTCTCCGACTCCTGGTACGCCATCGACCGGCTGGAGCACCACGGCACGCCGTTCATCGTCGCGCGCAACAACTTCGGCGAACCCAAGCACACGCTGGAGGAGGTGCGCGCGGCCCTCGACCTGCCCGCCGACATCCCGATCGTCGACTGCGACGCCCGGGAGCGCGACTCCAGCAAGGCCGTGCTGGTCGCCCTCGCGCGCCACCTCTACTCCCTGTCCACCTCGCCGTCCACCTTCTCTTCCGCACCTTCTTCCGCCGCCCAGGAGAGCACCGCGTGACCACCCCGGACCCCACGCTCCCGCCTGAGGACCCCGACACCTCCGCCGCGCCGCTTCCGGGCTGGCCGGAGCAGCCGGACGCCGTGCTGCTGCACGCCGAGGACTTCAGCCGGAGCCAGGAAGACCTCTACCGCCGGCTCCGCCGCGACCACGGCCCCGTGGTACCCGTCCTGCTCGACGGCCAGATCCCCGTCTGGATGGTGCTCGGCTACCGGGAACTGGTGCGGGTCACCACCGACCCCAACGTCTTCGCCCGCGACTCGCGCCGCTGGCACTCCTGGCACCTGGTCCCGCCGGACTGGGAGCTGATGACCTTCGTCGGCTACCGGCCGACCATGCTGTTCACCGAGGGCGCCGAGCATGAGCGGCGGGCCGAGGCGATCATCGACAGCATGGAGATCGTGGACGCGTTCGAGCTGCGCGCGCTGTGCGAGCGCGTCGCGGACGGTCTGATCGACACCTTCGCCGGCCGCGGCCACGCCGATCTCATCGCCGACTACGCCTGCCAGATCCCGCTGCGCGTGCTCAACCGCATGTACGGCATGAACGAGGCCGAGTCCGCCGAACTCCAGCAGGTCACGGTCGACCTGGTCAGCGGGAAGGGAGGGCCCGAAGCGCACCAGAACATGGTCGACCGGATGGTGGCGCTGATGGAGCACGCCCGGGCCACCCCGGACCGTAAGAACATCTCCACGGTCCTGGTGAACCACCCGGCGGGCCTCACCGACGAGGAGATCATCAACGACCTGCTGGGCAACGTCTACGCGGCCCACCAGCCCACCACCGACCTGATCGGCAACGCGCTGCGGCTCATGCTCACCGACGAGCGGTTCGCGGTCACCATGTCCGGCGGGCGGCGCAGCGTCGGCCAGGCGATCAACGAGGTGCTGTGGGAGGCCACCCCGGTCCCCAACTGGGTCGGCCGCTGGGCCGCCGAGGACACCATGCTCGCCGGGCGTCACATCAGGAAGGGCGACTGCCTGATGCTGGGCCTCGCCGCCGCCAACGCCGACCCCGACGTACGGCCGGACTTCCGCTCCGGCGCGGCGGGCAACCAGGCCCATATGGCCTTCAGCCACGGCACCCACGGCTGCCCCCCGGTCGCCCGCGAGCTCGCCGAGGCCATCGCCATGGCCGCGATCGAGGTCCTGATCGACCGCCTCCCGGACGTGTCGCTGACCGCCGCCCCCGAGGACCTGGAATGGCGCTCCAAGCTGATGATGCGCGGAGTGTCGGCCATACCGGTCCAGTTCACCCCCACGTCCCGCTAGACCGGCCGGGCCCATGCGGCCCGGTCCGGCCTCCGGCCTCCCCTGGGGACCCCCTGGGGACAAGCACAAGGCGCCTCTCCGGGAGGAGAAGCGCCTTGGGGGATTGCCTGCGCGGCGGGTTACTTGACGGGGTCGGCGCCGCGCTTCTTGAGCATGTCGTTCATCAGCTGGATCTCCGACTGCTGGCTGTCGACCATGCCCTGCGCCAGCAGCTTGACCGTCGGGTCCTTGGCCAGCTCGACCGCTCCCTTGGCCATGTCGATCCCGCCCTTGTGGTGGGCGATCATCAGTCGCAGGAACATCACCTCAGCGGCCCGGCCCTTGGCCTTGCGCAACTGGTCCAGCTGGGTGTTGGTGGCCATACCCGGCATGAGGGACCCGTCGTGCGGCTTGTAGGTGCCGTCGTGGCCCATCGAGTCCATGGAGTCCATCGAGCCGTGATCCATGGACTCACCCGACTCGCCGGACTTGTCCGAGGAGAGGTCCTTCATCCATGTCATCGGGGGGTCCTCCGAGGTCGCGGAGAGCCCCCACAGGTCCAGCCAGCCGAGCATCATCCCGCGCTGGTTGGCCTGGGTGTTGATGATGTCGTACGCGAGGCGGCGCACATCCTCGTCGTCGGTGTCGTCGCGCACGATGAACGACATCTCCACCGCCTGCTGGTGGTGGACGGACATGTCCCGGGCGAAACCCGCCTCCGCGGAGGCTTTGGTGGGCTTCGACGGCCCGGTCGTGCCGTCCGAGCGGTCCGCCGTGAGCCACAGGACGCCCACCGCCACCAGCGTCAGCAGCGCGAGCGCGGCGGAGACGCCCGCGATCAGCGGCTGGCGTCCCGCGCGGCCGGTGTCCGCCACCTGGCCGGTGTCCGTCATTCCGCCTTACCTCCGGTGCACGCGGCGCCCTTCTCGGGGGTCTGCTTGCCCTGCACATAGTCCTCGAAGAACTTCGCCACGCGCGGGTCGTCCGCCGAGTCGACCTTCAGCTGGACGCCCCACGCGTTGAGGAGTATCGGGCCGTCCTGGTCCTGGTAGGGGCTCATCAGGGAGTACGGGGTGGCCTTTACGCGCTTCTCGAGCGCGGTTACGTCCTTGGCCGCCGCCTTGTCGGTGTAGGTGACCCATACGGAGCCGTGCTCCAGGGCGTGCACCGCGTTCTCGTTGGCTATCGGCTTGTCGTAGACGTCGCCGTTGCAGTTCTGCCAGACCTGGTTGTGGTTGCCGCCGACCGGCGGGGACATCGCGTAGTCGACCTTGCCGTCGACGTGGGTCCGGCCGAGGTTTTTCCAGGTCTTCATGCCCTTGAAGGTGCCGGTCTTGACCGTCGTCATCGTCACCGCCTTGGCCTTCTCGTCCTTCTCCTTGGTGGCGTCGATGATGAAGTAGCCGCCGACGACCAGCCCGACGACGATCACCGTGCACGAGACGATCGTGATGATGCGGTAGCGGCGGTCGCGCGCCCGCTCGGCGCGGCGCAACTCCTCGATCTTCTCGCGGCGCGCGGCGGCCGCGTTCTTCGTCTTCGATCCCTTGGAAGCCATGGTTTGTCCTTGTCCTTGCACTGGAGGAATGAATGATGTGCGGATCCGGATACCGGCGGCCTAGGTGCGAAGCACTTGGAGCTGGTGGAGGCCGGGGGCGCGGAC
>NZ_MUNE01000973.1 GCF_002154605.1 Streptomyces milbemycinicus
GATGTGATGGGCCCGGCCCGTTCGGCGGGGCTGAGCGCCGTGAGCATCGGCGACTGGTTCCACGTCGACGACCTGCTGCTCGGCGGCCTCCCGGAGGGCAAACGGCTCGTCGAATCGCTCGGCCGCCCGGCGTCGGAGCAGGTGGCCGGGGCGGCCCGGATGTGGATGGTGCACACCAAGTACCTGCTGCCCGACTACCTCGGCTTCGCCCGCGCCTACCGCCCGGACCTGATCGTCTCCGATCTGCTGGAGTACACCGCGCCGATCCTCGGCGGGGTGCTGGGCGTACCGGTGGTCCACTACCGCTGGGGCGTCGACCCGTACACCCGCCCCGCGCGCCCGGCGGCGCGCCTCGCCCTCCAGGGGGTGTGCGAACGCCTCGGCCTGGACGGGCTGCCCGACCCCACCGTGCTGCTCGACCCCTGCCCGCCCGCGCTCCAGCTCCCGACGGCGGAGCCGGGCACCCCGATCCGGTACGTGCCCGCCAACGGCAGCGGTGTCATGCCGGACTGGCTGCGCGACGAGAGCGTCGCCGAGGCGGGCTCCCGGCCCCGGCGGGTGGCCATCTCGATGGGGCTGCGCACCCTCGTCCTCAATGGCGTCCCACATCTACGGCAGGTGCTACGGGCCTTCGACGGGCTGCCGGACGTCGAGGCGGTCGCGACCGTCGAGCAGGAGTACCGCGAGGAGCTGGGCCCGGTCCCGGACAACGTACGGATCATCGACCCCACCCCGCTCCATCTGTTCCTCGGCAGCTGTGCGGCGGTGATCCACCACGGCGGGGCGGGCACCGCGCTCACCGCCTCGGCCTTCGGCCTGCCGCAGCTCGTACTGCCGCAACTGGCCTGCATGTTCGCCACCGGCGACCGGCTGGCGACAGTGGGCGCGGGCATCACGCTCGACGACGCGGCCCGCCAGGACGACCCCGAGGTGCTGCGCGAGTCCCTGACCACGCTGCTGTCCGGGCCCGGCTACGCCAAGGCGGCCGGGGAGCTGCGGCAGGACATGGAGCGGATGCCGGTGCCCTCGCGGGTCGTGGCCGATCTGGAGCAGCTGGCCGAGAAACAGCCGGTGTGAGTGGCCACGTGCAGGTGAACATGCGTGAGGGCCGGCCCCGCGGGGCCGGCCCTCAGCTGTTCCACCACTCAGGCCGCGCGGCTGGCCGCGCCGTCCATGGAGGCCTCGGCGATCACCTCGTAGATCTCCTCGTCCGGCCCCTCCCCCGCGGCCCGCGCCGCCTCCGTGTCCCGCAGGCACATCAGGCTCACGCAGCCGCCTTTGCGGCGGTCGGAGGCGACGACCGAGCCGGATACGAAGCCCTCACGGCGGGACGCGGCCTCCAGCCGGGCCAG
>NZ_MUNE01000974.1 GCF_002154605.1 Streptomyces milbemycinicus
GGGGCGGTCCGGTCTTGAAACAGATGCCGCGTATTCGGGCCTCTGTCTCGGCTTCGTTGATCGCCTGGTTGTCGGGCACAGTCGTCATCTCCCGTTCGGTTCGGATGGGCTCGGTTCGCGCGCCCCTTTTCGGGTCGGTGCGAGCCGCGTTGCCGCTGCCCACCCTCACCTGTCGATGGCGTCTGACTCAAGGGCCCATCCAGCCTCAGGGCCCGTCCAGCGTCGCACAAGAGTGCGTGCGTCGCCCGGCGGAGTGATCTGGGCGCGCCCCGCCGGACGGTTCCACTGGTCGTACCGACTGGTTAGTATGCGCTCGGCGCGGGGACCGCGCGCCGACCGACAGGGTGTGGGAGGCCACTGGTATGCAGGCATGGCGAGTGCACGAGACGGGCGAGCCGCGCGCGGTGATGCGCCTGGAAGAGGTGGCGGAGCCGGTCGCCGGGCCCGGGCAGCTGCTGCTGCGGGTCAGGGCCGCCGACGTCAACTTCCCCGACGCTCTGCTGTGCCGCGGGCAGTACCAGGTGCGTCCGCCGCTGCCGTTCACCCCCGGCGTCGAGGTGTGCGGCGAGGTCCTGGCCGTCGGCGAGGGCGCGCAGGGCCGGCCGGGCGACCGGGTCATCGCCACCCCCGCGCTGCCCACCGGCGGTTTCGCCGAGACCACGGTCGTCAGCGCGTCGGCCGCGTTGCCCGCGCCCGACGCGCTGGACGACGCGCAGGCCGCGGCGCTGCACATCGGCTACCAGACCGGATGGTTCGGCCTGCACCGCCGGGCCCGGCTGCAGCCCGGCGAGACGCTGCTCGTGCACGCCGCCGCGGGCGGCGTCGGCAGCGCCGCCGTTCAGCTCGGCAAGGCCCACGGGGCGCGGGTGATCGGTGTCGTCGGCGGCGAGGACAAGGCCAAGGTGGCCCGGGAGCTCGGCTGCGACCTGGTCGTCGACCGGCGGCACGAGGACATCGTGGCGGCCGTCAAAGAAGCCACCGGCGGGCGGGGCGCCGATGTGATCTACGACCCGGTCGGCGGCGACGCGTTCGCCAAGTCGGTCAAGTGCGTGGCCTTCGAGGGCCGGATCGTGGTCGTCGGATTCGCCAGCGGCGTGGTCCCCCAGGTCGCCCTCAACCACGCCCTGGTCAAGAACTACGCCATCCTCGGCCTCCACTGGGGCCTGTACAACACCCACGACCCCGCCGCCGTCCGCGCCTGCCACGACGAGCTGACGCGCCTCGCCGCCCAGGGCACGGTCAGCCCCCTGGTCAGCGAGCGGGTGCCGCTGGACGCGGCAGCCGACGCCGTCCAGCGCGTCGCGGACGGCACCACCACCGGCCGCGTCGTGGTGGTCCCGGGTCAGCGCCAGGGGGAGGGGCGATGAGTACGGACACGGAACAGGTGACCGCCGACGGACTGCGCGACCGGGTGCGGCAGCTGGTCGCCGAGCACCCCGTGGCCACCACGGCCAGGCTGGACTTCCTGCGGGCCCGCTTCGACGCCGGACTCGCCTGGGTGCACTACCCGGTGGGGCTCGGCGGCCTGGGCGCCCCGCGCTCGCTGCAGTCCGTCGTGGACGCCGAGCTGGGGGCTGCGGGCGCGCCCGACAACGACCCCCGCCGCATCGGCATCGGCCTCGGCATGGCCGCCCCCACCATCCTCGGCTTCGGCACCGACGAGCAGCGCACCCGTCTGCTGCGCCCCCTGTGGACCGGCGAGGAGGTGTGGTGCCAGCTGTTCAGCGAACCGGGAGCCGGCTCCGACCTCGCGGCCCTCGGCACCCGGGCCGCACGCGACGGCGACACCTGGGTGATCGACGGGCAGAAGGTCTGGACGTCCAGCGCCCACCTCGCCCGCTGGGCGATCCTCATCGCCCGCACCGACCCGGACCTGCCCAAACACCGCGGCATCAGCTACTTCATCTGCGATATGACCGACCCCGGGGTCGAGGTGCGCCCGCTGCGCCAGATCACCGGCGAGGCGGAGTTCAACGAGGTCTTCCTCACCGGCGTGCGCATCCCCGACAGCCGCCGCCTCGGTGAGGTCGGCGAGGGCTGGAAGGTCGCCCAGACCACCCTGATGAACGAGCGAGTCGCCATCGGCGGCGGCCGCGTCCCCCGCGAGGGCGGCATGATCGGCCGGATCGCCACGGTCTGGCGCGAGCGGCCCGAACTGCGCACCCACGATCTGCACCAGCGGCTGCTCGGGCTGTGGGTGGAGGCCGAGGCGGCCCGGCTGGCGGGCGAACGGCTGCGCCAGCAGCTCGCGATGGGCCAGCCCGGCCCCGAGGGCTCGGCGATGAAGCTCGCCTTCGCCCGCCTCAACCAGGAGATCAGCGGCCTGGAGGTGGAACTGCTGGGCGAGGAGGGCCTGCTGTACGACGACTGGACGCTGCGCCGCCCCGAGCTCGTCGACTTCACCGGGCGCGAGGCCGGCTACCGGTATCTGCGCGCCAAGGGCAACTCCATCGAAGGCGGCACCTCCGAGGTGCTGCTCAACATCGTCGCCGAACGCGTCCTGGGCCTGCCGTCCGAGCCGCGGACCGACAAGGACCTCCCGTGGAAGGACCTGCCCCGATGAGCACCCCGGACATGCTCTCTTCCGAGGCCGACCTGCTCTACTCCGAGGCCGAGGACGATCTGCGCGCCGCCGTGCGGTCGCTGCTCGCCGACCGCTGCCCGCCGTCCGCCGTACTCGCCGAGGCCGAGCGCCGCCGCCCGTACGACCCCGCGCTATGGCGCTCGCTGGCCGTGGAGATGGGGACGGCCGGGCTGTTGGTGCCCGACAAGCTGGGTGGACAGGGCGCCACCGCACGGGAGGCCGCGGTCGTGCTGGAGGAGCTGGGCCGCTCCGTCGCCCCCGTTCCCTATCTCACCAGCGGCGTGCTCGCCGTCTCCGCCCTGCTCGGCTGCGACACCGACGAGGAGCAGGTGGCCCGGCTGCTCGGCGCGCTCGCGGAGGGGCGTGCGGTCGGCGCGCTCGCGCTGCCGCTGTCCACCGCGCCCGGTGGCGCGCCGCCCGCCACCGTCACCGCCGGCGCCGACGGCGCCCTGAGCGGCCGGATCGGCGGCGTGGCGGGCGCGGTCGGCGCGGATGTGCTGCTGGTCCCGGCCGAGGGCCCGGACGGGTACGGGCTGTACGCCGTGGACATCGACGCCCCGGGTATCACCGGTGGGGGCGGCGGCGTTACCGGCGGCGTCACCGTCGAGCCGCTGACCTCGCTCGACCTCACCCGGCCGCTCGCCGCGCTCCACTTCGCTCAGGCCCCGGCCCGCCGCCTCGCCGGGCCCGACCGCGCCCGGGCCGCCGTCGGCCGGGCCCTCATGGCGGGGGCCGGGCTGCTCGCCTCCGAGCAACTGGGGCTGGCCGAATGGTGTTTGGCGGAGACCGTACGGCACACCAAGGAGCGCCATCAGTTCGGCCGCCCCATTGGTTCGTTCCAAGCGCTCAAACATCGAATGGCCAGGCTCTGGCTGGGGCTGGTCTCCGCCCGCGCCGCGGCCCGGCACGCCGCCGACGCGCTCGCCGCGGACAGCCTCGAGGTTCCCATCGCGGTGGCGGTCGCCCAGTCGTACTGTGCGCGGGTCGCGGTGCACGCGGCCGAGGAGTGCGTGCAGCTGCACGGCGGGATCGGCATGACCTGGGAACACCCGGCGCATCTCTACCTCAAGCGGGCCAAGAGCGATGAGATCGCGCTCGGCACCCCCGGCCGCCACCGCGAGGCGCTGGCCGGGCTGGTGGACCTGCCCGCCCCTGTCGGCTGAGCGGTCCCGCTCCCGGCCGCCCCGCGTGGCGCTTCGCGCGGCCGCGGGGCGACCGCGGTGTGGCGTTCGGGAGCGGCCGGGGCGTTCGCACCCGTGATCGGCACTCGTATGGAGCACCGCGATGGCGCGGGTCAAGGGCATAACTGGGCGAAACTGGCGGCCGGATTCCGATCCTCATGAAGCGCCTGAGGAGGCTCGCCATGGCCATTTCGATCTCCGTGGTCCTACTGCTGCTGATCCTGGCGGTGGTCTTCCTGCGGAGCGGAGGGCTGCGTATCTCCCATGCGCTGGTCTGCGTCACGCTCGGCTTCTACCTGGCCAGCAGCAGCATCGCGCCGACCATCTCCGAGGGGCTGGCGGCGACCGCGGACGTGGTCAGCAGCGTCCGGCCCTGACCGGCTGGTCGCGCGGGCTCAGCGGCGGTCGCCGGGCCGGGACCGTACGTCCGGCTGGGACCGTACATCGGGCCGGGGGCGGCTGAACACCGCGATCCCATTGGGGACCAGCCGCTCGGTGCCGCCCGAGGGATGGTTGCGCACGGTCAACCGCCCACCGTCCGCCTCCCGCGCCACGAGCGTCGAGGAGCCGCCGCCGTCGAGGTTGA
>NZ_MUNE01000975.1 GCF_002154605.1 Streptomyces milbemycinicus
CGGCCTCCGGCCCGGCCGAGGGCGTTGGTGGGGGCCTTGGTGGCGGCGTCACCGAGGGCTTGGCCGGGGGCCTCGCGTCGGCAACGACTCCCGGCCCGGTCGCTGCGAGCAGCCCGGCCGACCCGGTTGCCGCGCACCCCGTGCCGCCCGCGCCGGGGTCCGGCCCGGAGGCCAACGGCGCGGCACGGCCGGCGCCCGGCCCCGTCTCCGTCATCTCGCCGCTCGTCCGGCGGCTGGCTCGCGAGCACGGACTGGACCTGCGCGAGCTGCGGGGCTCCGGGCCCGACGGGCTGATTCTGCGCGCGGACGTGGAAAAGGCCGCACAGGCCGCGCGCACCGCACAAGCCGCACCGGCTCCGGCGGCCGTCGCCGCGGGCGTCGCGCGGACGGGTGCGCGTGGGGCCGATGAGACGCGCGTCCCGGTGCGGGGTGTGCGCGGTGCCGAGAAGCTGGTCCGCAGTCGGCGGGAGATCCCCGACGCGACGTGCTGGGTGGACGCTGACGCGACCGAGCTGCTCGCCGCCCGCGCGGCCATGAACGCGGCGGGGCCCAAGATCTCCCTGCTCGCCCTCCTCGCCCGGATCTGCACGGCGGCCCTCGCGCGCCACCCCGAGCTGAACGCGACCGTCAGCGAGGGCGAGATCATCCGCCGCTCCGATGTCCACCTCGGTTTTGCCGCACAGATCGACCGGGGTCTCGTGGTCCCCGTGGTGCACGACGCGCACGCGCGGGACACGGCCGGGCTGTCCGCCGAGCTGACCCGCCTCACCGAGGCCGCCCGCTCCGGCACCCTCACCCCCGCCGAGCTGACCGGAGGCACCTTCACGCTCAACAACTACGGCGTCTTCGGCGTCGACGGCTCGACGCCGATCATCAACCACCCCGAGGCCGCGATGCTCGGCGTCGGCCGGATAGCGGCGAAGCCGTGGGTGCACCAGGACCAGCTGGCCATACGGCAGGTGGTGCAGCTGTCGCTGACCTTCGACCACCGGGTCTGCGACGGCGGCACCGCGGGCGGCTTCCTGCGCCATGTGGCCGACTGCGTGGAACATCCGGCGGTTCTGCTGCGGTCCGTGTAGACCGCGGCGACGGAGGCGGTACTCGGCCGTCACCGGGACATACTCATGGGGTGACGTATGACGCTGTGATCCTGGCCGGAGGGGCCGCCCGGCGGCTGGGCGGCGCAGACAAGCCGGCGCTGCGGGTGGGCGCCCGGCCGCTGCTCGACCGGGTGCTCGGCGCCTGCCGGGAAGCCGGGCGGACCGTCGTCGTCGGCCCGCGCAGACCGACCGCGCGGCCCGTGCACTGGATCCGTGAGGAGCCGCCGGGCGGCGGGCCGGTCGCGGCCGTCGACGCCGGACTGCGCCGGACCATGGCGCCCGTCGTCCTGCTGCTCTCCGCGGATCTGCCGTTCCTCACGGGTGAGACCGTCGGGGCGCTGGTCCAGGGCCTCGGCGAGGCCGAAGGGGTGCTGCTCACCGACTCCGACGGCCGTGATCAGCCCCTGGTCGCGGCGTACCGGGCCGAGCCGCTGCGCCGGGAGATCGCCCTGCTCGCGGCGGAGCACGGCGGCCTCGCGGGACTGCCCCTGCGGCTGCTCACCGCCGATTTGAAGCTGGGCCGTCTGCATCACCCCACCGCCTCCTTCGACTGCGACACCTGGGAGGACATCACCACTGCCCGCGCACGGATCAGGGAGCATGGACACGTGTTGGACGAATGGATCGCCGCAGTCAAGGCGGAGCTGGGCATCGACCTCGATGTCGACACCGCCGCCCTTCTCGACCTCGCCCGCGACGCCGCGCACGGCGTCGCCAGGCCCGCCGCGCCGCTGACCACCTTCCTCGTCGGCTACGCGGCCGCCCAGCAGGGCGGCGGCCCCGAGGCGCTGGCCGCCGCCACCGGCAAGGCGGCCGCGCTGGCCGCCCGGTGGGCCGAAGAGGCCGAGTCGACGGGATGACGGACCGGGAGCCCCGCGGCGGCGACGCGCTGGACCGCGAGTTCGACGAGGCCCTGGCGCTGGCGAAGGACCAGGGCACGTATCAGCGCCGCCCTGAGACACGGCCCGAGCGGCCCGAGCGGCCCGAGCGCCCCGAGTGGACCGATCCTTGGGACCCGACCCCCCAGGGCGCGGCGCCCCAGGACGCGGCATCCCAGAGCCGGGCGCTCCGCGAACCGCCGTCCCCGGATCCGGCGCTCCACGACCCGGCATTCCCCGACCCGGCGCTCCACGACCCGACAGCCACAGCGACGGACCGGGCACGGCCACCCCAGGGCCCCGGC
>NZ_MUNE01000976.1 GCF_002154605.1 Streptomyces milbemycinicus
GCCGCGGCGTCGGGGTGTCCGCCACGGGTGAGGACATGGGCGTACGGCGCGGTGGGCCCGTGCCAGACGGGTTCGAGCGGCCCCTGAGCGGCGTCGGCGCGGTACACCCCTGCGTCCATACCGTCCACGGAGCGTACGGTCACGCGGTACGGAGGGTCGGGCGCCGCCTTGTGCAGCAGGGTCAGCAGGTCGGACGCGGTGAGCCGGCCAAGTGCCGCCGTATATACGGGAGGCTCAACGGGCAGGGCGGCCAACGCGTCCTCCATATCCCCAGCCGTGGGGGTGGTGGTGGAGGAGGCGTACAAAAGCAAGGTGTCCGGCCCGGCGGTGTGGGTGCACAGGCCGCACGCGGCGGCGACGAGCCGTACGCATGCGGTCGTCTCCCCCGTGTCGTCGTCCAGATGCAGCGCGAGCGCCCCGTCGTACGTCCGGGCATGGTCCATACGCATGGGGACGAGCTGGTGCGCCACCGGCTCGTACGCGTAACTCCCCGGCGTTATCGGTGTATTGGCCCCGGCCNNGGTGTCCACGCAGGCCGGGGCGCTCATCGGGCCGCGCCTCGAAGGGGCCGACGCCGCAGGCGTGGCCGAGCACGGCGGCCCAGCGCGGGAGGGGCGCCGGGCGCGGGGTCCCGGTGTGGCAGGTGCAGCGGCGGGCGGCCCACAGGGCGTGGTCGACCGTGCCCAGCGCCGGTGGCGGGGGCAGTTGGACGGCGCCCCTCCCGCGC
>NZ_MUNE01000977.1 GCF_002154605.1 Streptomyces milbemycinicus
GCAGGTCAGGCCCTCAGTCGTATCAGCAGCCGCGTCACCCCTCCGGGGCCGGATGTCGTACGACCTGCTTCACCGCGGCCTCGATCTGCCCGCGCGGTGTGCCCGTCTCCTGGGCGTGCGCGGTCACCGCCGCCTGGATCTCGACGGCGGCCTCGTACCANNCGCCGTCGAGCCCGGTGAGCTTGGCGCGCTCGGCGTCCGCGTTCTGCTGGAGGGTGATGAGTCTGTCGGGGATATCCACGCGTTGGATCATATGTCCGATGCTCAGGATCTCCAGCGGTGGTGGCGGCGGGTCTCGCCGGGCCCTTCGCCCTTCTCGCCCTTCGCGCTCTTCTCGCCGTGTTCCTTCCCCCGGCTCCGTCCGGACAGCCGCCACGACGTCCAGGTGAACTTGTCGCCGCCCACCCAGCGGACGACGTCCGGGTCGTCGAGGTCGGCGTCCTCCATGCCGATCACACGGGCGATCTCGATCACATCCAGGACCGAATGCGCCTTGCCGATCACCTCCCCGGCGACCTCGATCAGACGGAACGGAGGGTCGTTCGGCTGCACCCCGAGCACCACGATCGGCGGCAGGTGGACACGTGGGCTCTCGCTCTCGGTCATATGTCCACGCTGCGGCCCCCGCCGCGCCTTTGCACCTCGAACCGTCCCGGTCGGCCGTCGCCGGTTCGGCTGCCCTCCGGTCGCCCTGCCCCGGGCGCCCGCTCAGGATGGCCGCAGGGGCACGGCGGCCGGGACGGGTGCGATGGACGACGAGGCGATACGCGACGACAGACGTGGCGGACGCAGACTGGGGCGCAGGGGCTTCCTCGGGGCGG
>NZ_MUNE01000978.1 GCF_002154605.1 Streptomyces milbemycinicus
GCCGCTGGCGCTGGCTGGGCCCGCCGGGCCGTCTGCGCCTGCCGGGCCTGCCGGGCCCGCTGGGCCGCCTGCGTCTGCCGGGCCTGCCGGGCCGCCTGCGCCGCCTGCGTCTGCCGGGCCGCCTGCGCTGGCCGGGCCCGCCGGGCCGCCTGCGCTGGCCGGGCCGCCCGGGCTCGCGCTGGTGCCCCCGCCGCCGAATCTGCTCGCCACGCTCGCCGTCCGGCACACCGTCGGGATGAGCCTGGCCCTGCAGGGCCGCTGGGAGGAGGCCGGCCAGACGCACCGCGAGGTCGCCGCCGAGCGGGAGCGCGTGCTGGGCCCCGACCACCCCGACACCCTCGCCAGCCGTTACGAGGCGGCCTTCGCCCTCGGGCGGCAGGGCCGCCACGGCGATGCGCTGGGCGAGTACGGGCGGGTGGCGGCGGGCCGTGCGCGGGCGCTCGGGCCCGAGCACCCGGACACGCTGGCCGCCCGGCAGGAGACCGCGTTCGCGCTGAGCCGCCTCGGCCGTCACTTCGAGGCCCACCAGATCTACGCCGCGGTGCTCGCGGCCCGCGAGCGCACGATGGGCGCCGAGCACCCCGACACGCTGCGCTGCCGCCACAACCTGGCCTTCAACCTGGGCCGCCTGGGGCGGTTCGAGGACTGTCACCGGGTGGCCCGCGAGGTGGCCGCGGCCCGCGCCCGGACCCTCGGCCTCGACCACCCCGACACCCTGGTCACCCGCTACGAGGTCGCGTACGCCCTCGGCCAGTTGGGCCGCTGGAGCGACGCGCTGCACATCTACCGGGAGGTGGCCGACGCCCGCGGCCGGACGCTGGGCCCCGACCACCCGGACACCCTCGCGGCCCGCTACGAGGTCGGCATCAGCCTGGGTCGGCTCGGCCGCAGCGCGGAGGCCCTGGTGCTCTACCGCGCCCTCGTCGACGACCGCACCCGCGCCCAGGGCCCCACCCACCCCGAGACCCTGCGCGCCCGGCACGGCCTCGGCGTCAACCTGGGCCGCCTCGGCCGCTGGGAGGAGGCCCTGGCCGAGGCCCGCGACGTCTCCGGCCTGCGCGAGCGGACGCTGGGCCCGGACCACCCCGACACCCTGGTCAGCCAGCGGGAAGTGGCGGTGGCCCTCGGCTGGCTCGGCAACTGGACCGACGCCCTGGAGCTCTACCGCCGGGTCGCCCGGGCCCGCGCGGACGTGCTGGGCGCCGACCACCCCGACGCCCTCGCCAGCCTGGGCGACGAGGCCCAGTGCCTGGAGCAGTTGGGGCGGCGCGAGGAGGCCGTCGAGCTGTATCGGCGGATGGCGGCGGTGCGTGGGCGGCGCGCGTGAGATGCCGGGGCCGCCCCGCCCCCGCGGCACCCGAGCCGCACCCCCTGCGCGGCTCCGCCGCGGTGGGGCTCGGCCGGCGCGGCGTACCGGCGGGCCCACGGACGGCCTCGGTGTGTCGCCCCCGCCCAGCAGACGGGCGGGTCGGCTGTGCCCGGCTGCCCGGCTGCCCGGCTGCCCGGCTGCCCGGCTGCCCGGCCGCCCGGCTGCCCGGCGGGGGCGACGGCCGTTCCTGCCGCAGGGGTCCGCCTCGCCGCCTCCTGGCCCCGGCGATCACCGCGTGCTACTCAGGAGGTATGCCTCACAGCGACGCGTACGACGCCGTCATCGTCGGCGGCGGCCACAACGGCCTGGTCGCCGCCGCCTACCTCGCCCGCGCCGGCCGCAGGGTGCTGCTCATGGAGCGGCTTGACCACACCGGCGGCGCCGCCGTCTCCACGCGCCCCTTCGCCGGGGTCGACGCGCGGCTCTCCCGCTACTCGTATCTGGTGAGTCTGCTTCCGCGGCGGATCGTGGACGACCTCGGGCTGCGCTTCTCCGTAGCCAAGCGGACCGTGTCCTCGTACACCCCCGCCGTCCGCGCCGGGCGTCCCACCGGGCTGCTGGTGGGCGGCGGCGAGGCCCGCACCCGCGAGTCGTTCGCCCGGCTGACCGGCTCGGACCGGGAGTACGAGTCCTGGCAGCGCTTCTACGGGATGACCCGGCGCGTGGCCGAGCGGGTCTTCCCGACCCTCACCGAACCGCTGCCCACGCGCGAGGCGCTGCGCGCGCGGATCGGCGACGAAACGGCCTGGCGGGCGCTGTTCGAGCGGCCCCTCGGCGACACGGTCGAGGCGGAGTTCGAGGACGACCTGGTCCGGGGCGTGGTCCTCACCGACGCCCTGATCGGCACCTTCAGCCACGCCCACGACCCGTCGCTGCGTCAGAACCGCTGCTTCCTCTACCACGTGATCGGCGGTGGCACCGGCGACTGGGATGTGCCGGTCGGCGGCATGGGCGCGCTGACCGACGCGCTCCGGGACGCGGCCCTCGCGGCGGGCGCCCGGATCGCCACCGGCTGTGAGGCGACGGCCATCGCCACCGACGGAAAGTCCGCGGAGGTGATGTTCCGTGACACGGACGGGGAGGGTCTGGTGGGGGCCCGATACGTGCTCGTCGGGACAGCCCCGCAGGAGCTGGCCGTGCTGCTGGGCGACGAGTCGCCCGATCCGCCCGCCGAAGGCGCACAGCTCAAGGTGAACATGCTGCTGCGCCGGCTGCCCGCGCTGCGCGACCCCGACGTCGACCCGCGCGAGGCGTTCGCCGGGACGTTCCACATCGCCGAGGGCTACGGCGACCTGGAGGCCGCCTACAGCCAGGCCGCGGCGGGCGGGCTGCCCCTGCGGCCACCCTCGGAGATCTACTGCCACTCGCTGACCGATCCGTCGATCCTGGGCCCCGACCTGGTCCGGCAGGGCTACCAGACCCTGACCCTGTTCGGGCTCCAGACCCCCGCGCGGCTCTTCACCACGGACCATGACACGACGCGGGCCACGCTGCTGGAGGCCACCCTCGAACTGCTCGACGCCGAGCTCGCCGAGCCGATCGCCGACTGTCTGGCGTACGACTCCGAGGGGATGCCCTGTATCGAGGCGAAGAGCCCGCTGGACCTGGAGCGGGAGCTGCGGCTGCCCGGCGGCAACATCTTCCACCGCGAGCTGGCGTTCCCGTACGCCCAGGAGGGCACCGGCCGCTGGGGCGTGGAGACACGCCACGCCAATGTGCTGCTGTGCGGGGCGGGCGCGGTGCGCGGCGGCGGGGTGAGCGGAATCCCGGGGCACAACGCGGCCATGGCGGTGCTCGGCCGGTAGCCGCACCCGGGCCGCGTCCAACCGGAGAGCCAAAGAATCTGACGTTGCGTCAGAAAAACTCTTCCTTCGTCCGCCGCCCTGCGGCATCCTGCCGCCCATGGAGACGGAGCTGAGCAACAGGCTGGGCATCGAGCACGCCATCTTCGGCTTCACGCCGTTCCCCGCCGTGGCCGCCGCGATCACCCGGGCCGGCGGGTTCGGCGTGCTCGGCGCGGTCCGCTACGGAGCGGCGGACGAGCTGGCGCGCGACCTCGACTGGATGCAGGAGCACACCGACGGCAAACCGTACGGCGTCGATGTCGTCATGCCCGCGAAGAAGGTCGAGGGGGTGACCGAGGCGGACATCGAGGCGATGATCCCCGAAGGACACCGCCGGTTCGTCCAGGAGACCCTGGCCAAACACGGCGTACCCGAGCTCGCCGAGGGCGAGGCCTCCGGCTGGCGGATCACCGGCTGGCTGGAGCACGTCGCCCGCAGCCAGCTGGACGTCGCCTTCGACTACCCCGTCAAGCTCCTGGCCAACGCCCTCGGCTCACCGCCCCCCGACGTCGTCGAGCGCGCCCACGGCCACGGCATCCTCGTCGCCGCCCTCGCGGGCAGCGCGCGCCACGCGCTCCACCACAAGGACGCGGGGCTCGACATCGTGGTCGCGCAGGGCTACGAGGCGGGCGGCCACACCGGCGAGATCGCGTCCATGGTGCTCACCCCGGAGGTGGTACAGGCGGTGGACCCGCTGCCCGTACTCGCGGCCGGCGGCATCGGCAGCGGCGAACAGATCGCCGCCGGGCTCGCCCTCGGCGCGCAGGGCGTCTGGCTCGGCTCCATCTGGCTCACCACCGACGAGGCCGCGCTCACGTCGCCCGCGCTCACCGAAAAGCTGCTCGCGGCCGGGTCCGGCGACACCGTCCGCTCCCGCGCCCTCACCGGCAAGCCCGCCCGGCAGCTGCGCACCGAGTGGACCGACGCCTGGGAGGACCCCGAGGGCCCGGACCCGCTGCCGATGCCCCTCCAGGGCCTGCTGGTGGCCGAGGCCGTCTCGCGCATCCAGAAGTACGAGGTGGAGCCGCTGCTCGGTACGCCGGTCGGGCAGATCGTAGGCCGGATGGACGCCAAACGCCCGGTGCAGGCCGTCTTCGACGATCTGACCCGCGGCTTCGAGCGCGCCATCGACCGCGTCAACCGTATCGCCGGACGGGCCTGAGCCCGCCGCCCGATCCCCTGCCCGATACCCCCATCGACACCCCTGCCTGATACGCCGCCAGAAGGAGGACCGGACCGCCATGTCCCGTACACCCAACGGCTTCTGGGCCCAGGCCGCGCTCGAACCCGACCGCACCGTCCTGATCGCCCCGGACGGCGAGGAGTGGACCGCCGCCCGGCTGCACGCCGCCTGCAACCAGCTCATCGGCGGGCTGCGCGCCGCGGGGCTGCGGCGGGGCGACGCCTTCGCGGTGGTGCTGCCCAACGGCGTCGAGTTCTTCACCGCCGCGCTCGCCGCCACCCAGGCCGGGCTCTATCTGGTGCCCGTCAACCACCATCTGGTCGGACCGGAGATCGCCTGGATCGTCTCGGACTCCGGGGCCAAGGTGCTGATCGCCCACGAACGCTTCGGCGAACAGGCCACCCGGGCCGCCGACGAGGCCGGGCTGCCCGCCACCCATCGCTACGCGGTCGGCGAGGTCGACGGCTTCCGCCCGTACGCCGAACTGCTGGCGGGACAGTCCGATCAGCCGCCCGCCGACCGCGAGCTGGGCTGGGTGATGAACTACACCTCCGGTACGACGGGCCGCCCGCGCGGCATCCGGCGCGCGCTGACCGGAGCCCTGCCCGAGAACGCCCACCTCGGCGGCTTTCTGCGCTTCTTCGGCATCAAACCCCGCGACGAGGAGCCCGACAACGTCCATCTGGTGTGCTCACCGCTCTACCACACCGCGGTGCTCCAGTTCGCCGCCTCCTCCCTGCACATCGGCCACCGGCTGGTCCTCATGGACAAGTGGACGCCCGAGGAGATGCTGCGCCTCATCGACGCGTACCGCTGTACGCACACCCATATGGTCCCCACCCAGTTCCACCGGCTGCTGGCGCTGCCCGAAGAGGTCAGGGGGCGCTACGACGTGTCCTCGATGCGCCACGCCATCCATGGGGCCGCGCCCTGCCCCGACCACATCAAACGCGCCATGATCGACTGGTGGGGCAGCTGTGTCGAGGAGTACTACGCGGCCAGCGAGGGCGGCGGAGCCTTCGCCACCACCGAGGACTGGCTCAAGAAGCCGGGGACGGTCGGCAAACCCTGGCCGATCAGCGAACTGGCCATCTTCGACGACGACGCCAACCGGCTCCCGGCCGGTGAACTCGGCACCGTCTACATGCGGATGAGCACCGGCGGCTTCGCCTACCACAAGGACGAGGCCAAGACCCGTAAGAACCGCATCGGCGACTTCTTCACGGTCGGCGACCTCGGCCTGCTCGACGAGGACGGCTATCTCTACCTCCGCGACCGCAAGATCGACCTGATCATCTCCGGCGGCGTCAATATCTACCCGGCCGAGATCGAGGCGGAACTCCTCACCCACCCCGCCGTCGCCGACGCCGCCGCCTTCGGCATTCCGCACGACGACTGGGGCGAGCAGGTCAAGGCGGTCGTGGAGCCGGCCCCGGGACATGAGCCGGGACCGGAGTTGGAGCGGGAGCTGCTGGACCACTGCGAGGGGCGGCTGGCCGGATACAAACGCCCCAAGTCGGTCGACTTCGTCGCCGAGATGCCGCGCGACCCCAACGGCAAGCTCTACAAGCGGCGGCTGCGCGAGCCGTATTGGGAAGGGCGTGAGCGAGCGATGTGACGCGGGTAGCCTCTGCCCTATGCACACACTTGACACCGTCGAGGTGGACGGGATCGAGCTGGCCTACCGGGTCTGGGGGGAGCGTGAGGCTCCCCCCGTCCTGCTGCTGGCCGGCCTCGGCGGGGACGGCGTCGACTGGCTGAGAATCGCCCCCGAACTCGCCCGCACCCGCCGGGTGTACGCGCTCGACCTGCGCGGCCACGGGGCCAGCGACTGGCCCGGGGACTACGCCCTGGAGCGGATGAGCGACGACATCGTCGGCTTCCTCGCGGCCCTCGGCCTGCCCCGCGTCTCGGTCGTCGGACACTCCTACGGGGGCGTGGTCGGCTACCTCCTCGCCCAGCGCCACCCCGATCTCGTCGAGCGGCTGGTGATCGAGGACGCCCCGCCGCTGTGGCCCCAGGACCCGCCACTGGAGGTGCCCGAGCGCCCGAAGGGGCGGCTGGCCTTCGACTGGGCGGTCAAGACCCAGTTCACCGAGCAGCGCAACGTGCCCGATCCACGGTGGATCGAAGGGCTTTCCGCGATCACCGCCCCGACCCTGCTCATGGGCGGCGGCCCGGACAGCCATATCCCGCAGGAACTGCTGGCCGACATGGCCAAGCGGATACCCGACTGCCGCCTGGTCACCATCGACGCGGGGCATTTCGTCCACGAGATGCGCCCCGAGGCCCGCCGCGGCAGCGGCTGATGTTACGGTCTGGCCGAGGTGCGCCCGTTTCTGGAGGCAGAGAAGTGACGCCGATGCTGAAGGGGACGCTGCGCCACGCGCTGACCGCCGTCGCGGCCCTCGGGCTGCTGGCCACGGCTGCGCCCGGCGCGGCCGCGGCTGGGGCCGCTTCCGTCGCCGCCCCGGCCTCGGCTTCCG
>NZ_MUNE01000979.1 GCF_002154605.1 Streptomyces milbemycinicus
ACCAAGGCCCCGGCGGCCGAGCCCTCGGCCGGCGGGGCCTTGGTGATGTGGCGGCCGACGGCCGGTACGGCCAGCAGCGCCACCATCGACACCGCCAGCGCCGCCCGCCAGGACACCGCCTCGGTGATGCGCTCGCCGAGCAGGGGACCGGACGCGCCCAGCATGCCGAACCCGGCGCTGATCACACCCATCCGCCGGGCGTCGCCCGCCAGGCTCATGGCCACCGCGATCAGCCCCGCGGCGCCCGCGGCCTGCGCGGCGCGTCCGACGAGGGTCAGTGGCAGCCACGGCGACGCGACGAGCACAACGGTGCCGCCGAGCACGAGCCCCGCCCCGACCCGTAGCGCCGCCCGCGCCCCGCGCCGCCGTAGCAGCGTTGCCATCAGCGGCATCCCCACTGTCATGGCCCAGGCGAACGCGGTGACCAGCCAGGCGGCGGTCGCCGTGCCGACGCCCAGCGAACGGCCCATGTCGTCGAGGATCAGGACCGGGGCGTTGGCCCCGGCGGCGACCGGCGTGGCCAGCAACGCCAGCCAGAGCACGGGGACTCGACGGGTTCGGTCAGCGCTTGTGCCGGTGCCGGTGGCAGCGGTGCTCGTGCCGGTGCCGGTGCCGGTCCCGGTGCCACGTGGGTCCGGTCTTGCGGTGGTGGACAACGATTCCCCCGTCTCATTTGCCTCAAGGTTGATTCTCTCAACGTTGAGATAAAAGCAACCCCGCTTGCATGGCGTCAAGTGTCTTAACATTGAGAAGGTCTACGCTGAGGAAAATCGAGGGGAGCGCTGATGAGCGACGTCATCGACCTCATCGTCGAGCAATGGGTGAAGGAGCGCCCCGACCTGGCGGACGATCTCTGGCCGGTCCAAGTGCTCGCCCGCGTACAGCGGATGCAGCGCGTCATCGACAAGTCACTCAAGGCGTTCTGCGCCGAACACGGCCTGGAGCCGGGCGAGTTCGACGTCCTCACCACGCTCCGCCGCTCGGGCCCGCCGTACACCCTGACCGCGGGCGCCTTCCTCAAAGCCGCCATGGTGACCTCCGGTGCCATCACCAACCGCATCGACCGTATGGAGGCCAAGGGGCTCGTCGAGCGGGTGCGCGAGGGCGGCGACCGGCGCACCGTACTCATCCATCTGACCGAGCGCGGCCAGGAGCTCATCGAGACCGCGATGGCCGCGCATCTGCGCAACTACGCCAAGATCCTCGGCGCCCTCGACCGCGACGAATGCGAGCAGATCGCCGCCGGCCTGCGCAAGGTGCTTGAGGCCCACGGCGACACGTCCTTCACCTGAGAGGGACGGAGGGCCTGGCGCTCAGTACCCCAGGGCGATGGTGTGGCCGGCGGTGGCCGGGTCGGCCGCCGCGGTGAGGATGGCGTCGGCGAGGTCGGCGCGTGCGATGGTGATGCCGCCGCGCACATTGCGGTCGGTGGCGGTGCGGTAGGCGCGGCGGCGGCCATCGGTGAGGCGGGGCGGCCGCATGATCGTCCAGTCCAGTCCGCTGGCCTTGACGGCCTGGTCGGTGCGGGCGAAGTCGGCGAAGCCGTCCCGCAGAAACCGCCGCAGCATGGGCTTGACCATGCTCCGGGTGAACGGCCCGTCGCCCTCGTCGACGATATGGCCGCTGGCGGTGACGACTATCAACCGGCGGCTGTCGGTGGCCCGCATCGCGGTGATGATCGCTCGGGCGCCGTCGCTGCACACCGTGATGTCGTCCTTGCCGCGCGGGCCCAGGGCCGATACGACGGCGTCCTGTCCGGTCACCGCCTCCGTGACCGCCTCGAGGTGCTGGAGGCCGGCTTTTACGGCCTCGAGCCGCGGGTGGTCGGCCTGCTGCAGGCGGGCCGGGTCCCGGACGACCGCGGTGACGTGATGACCGGCCTCCAGTGCCTGGTTTACGAGGTGCTGCCCAGTTCCGCCGGTCGCACCGAAAACAGTGATACGCACGATGACCTTCCAGATCCGTGGGGGCTAGTGAACACTAACCCCTAGAGTGGGCTAGCGTTTACTAACCTGTCAAACCGAGACTGGGAGAGCAGTGGTGAGCACACGGGAGCGGATCCTGGACGCGGCGGCGGACATCCTGCGCACCCGTGGTGTCGTACACGCCACGACCAAGGAGATCGCGCAGGCCACAGGCGTGTCGGAGCCCACGCTGTACAAGTACTTCGGGGACAAGGAGCGGCTGCTGCTCGCCGTCCTCGAGGAGCGGCTGCCCGGCCTGTCCGGCGTCTCGGTCCGGCCGGGTGCGGGCGACGTCGAGGCGAACCTTGCGGAGCTCGCCCACGCGGTTCTGCACTTCTACCAGCGGTCGATCCCGATGCTCGGCGCTCTCCTGGCCGATCCGCAGCGTATGGCGGCACACAGGGTGGCGATGGACCGGCACGGCGGCGGCCCCGACAAGGCGGTCGCCGGCTTCGCCGGCTACCTGCGGGCCGAACAGGGCCTCGGCCGTATCGCCGCGGACGCGGACCCGGAGGCGTCCGCGGCTCTGCTGATCGGCGCATGCTTCCAGGAGGCGTTCCTGCGCTACTACACCCAGGGCCCGGACGCCGATGCCGCCCCGCGCTCGCAGGCCGAGGCTCTGGCCCGGGCGGTGGTCAGACCACTGCTGTGACCGCGACTAGCGCGGCGCGAGGATCCGGTCCAGGGCGCGGCGGGTGCGTTCCGCGGCCTCGGGTGCGGCGAAGAGCTGGATCTCCTGGTTGAGGGCCATGTAGAGGCCGACCAGTTCGTACGCGATCTGCTCCGGATCGGTGTCGGCCGGCAGATCGCCCGCCGCGACGGCGGTACGCACCTCGGCGGCGAGCCGGCGCCGCCAGAACGCGAACAGCCGGGCCACCGCATCGTGTACGAGCCCGTCGCGGGCGTCGAACTCGATGGAGGCGGTGGTGAAGAGGCAGCCACCGGGGAAGGTGTCGCGGGCCGTCTCCAGGTAGGTGATCCACGCCTCGCAGATGGCGCGCAGCCGCGGCAGCCCGGGCTGCGCGCCATCTGCGGGCTCCCACACCAGCCGTGAGAAGGCCGCCGCCGCCGCGTCCAGGGTGGCGAGTTGCAGCGCCTGCTTGGTGCCGAAGTGGCCGAGCACACCGGCCTTGCTCATCCCCAGGTCGGTGGCGAGGCGCCCGATGGTCAGCCCTTCCAGGCCCTCGACTGAGGCGATGGCGACACCGCGTTCCTTGATGCGCTCCCGTGTTCTGCGGGCCTCGGCGACCGACTTGCGTGGGCTCATGGCGTCAGGATACCCAGCCGGGCCCCATTTAGATTCCGACCGATCGGTTGCTATATTCCCCGGCACGGTCTGCCGTACGTCGAACCGAGGAGAACCGCCGTGTCGCTGTCGCTGTCACTGCCACCGTCGCCGTCGCCATCGTTGTCGGGAAGCCGCATCGCTGCCCTGGGGCACTACCAGCCCTCGCGCGTACTGACCAATGACGACCTGTCGACGATGGTCGACACCAGCGACGAATGGATCCGCCGCCGCACCGGCATCGCCACCCGCCGGATCGCCGCGACCGACGAGTCCGTCACCGACATGGCAACCGCCGCCGCGGGCAAGGCCCTCGCCGGAGCCGGACTTCAGCCCTCCGACATCGGTCTGATCACCGTGGCCACCTGCACCGCGATCGACCGCTGCCCGTCGATCGCCGCCCAGGTCGCGGGCCGCCTCGGCATCCCGTCCGCCGTGGCCTTCGACCTGAACAACGGCTGCGCGGGCTTCTGCACCGCCCTCGCCTGCGCCGACCACTCCGTACGGGCGGGCGCCGCCCGCCACGCCCTGGTCATCGGCGCCGAGAAGATGTCCGACGTGACGGACTGGACCGACCGCAGTACGTGCGTCCTGCTCGGCGACGGCGCGGGCGCCGCCGTGATCAGCGCCGCCGAGGACACCGGTATCGGCCCCGTCGCCTGGGGCTCCGACCCCACCCGCGGCGACGCCGTACGCCTGGTCGACGACTGGCACCCGTACTTCGCCCAGGAAGGCCAGACCGTCTTCCGCTGGGTCACCGGCGAACTCCCCGCCATCGCCCGCGAAGCCTGCCACCGCGCCGGCCTCGCCCCCGCCGACCTCGCGGGCGTGGTCACCCACCAGGCCAACCTGCGCATCATCGAGGCCGTCGTACGCCAACTCGACCTCCCCGAGCAGGTGGTGATCGCCCAGGACGTCGTCGAATCCGGCAACACCTCCGCCGCGTCCGTACCGCTCGCCCTGTCCAAGCTGACGGCCCGCGGCGACCTCCCCTCGGGCGCCCCGGTGCTGCTGCTCGCCTTCGGCGGCGGCCTGTCATGGGCGGGCCAGGTGATCGCCTGCCCCTGAGCCCCTGAGCCCC
>NZ_MUNE01000098.1 GCF_002154605.1 Streptomyces milbemycinicus
CCGCGCTGGCCTGTGCGCTCAGCTCACGGCGGTCCTGAGGTCCCGAGGTCCTGAGGCCCCTGTCGGGGTCGCGGGGCGCGGGCCGCACCGGGCGTAGGGTCGGGCGCATGGATGACCGTACGGACGACCCCACGCGCGCCACGCACCCCGCGCGCCCGCACGGCGACGACGTCGGCCCGCCGTACGCGGACTGCGTGCTGTGCGGCGAGCCGACCGAGTACCCCGCGTCACGGCCCGGGGTCACGCTGTGCCCCGTCTGCGAGTGGCAGGAGGCCCAGCGCACGGCCTGCTCCGGCTGAGCCGCAGCAGGCCGTGGCCTGCGTGGCCTGCGGTCTCAGTGGCGCCAGGGCCCCGTCACCGCGAAGGTCGTGCCCGGGGTGTAGCAGTTCACGTACATCGTGCGCCGGTCCGGTGCGAAGGTCACCCCCGCGAACTCACCCCACTCCGGCTTCTCCGGGGTGCCAATGTTCTGGCGTCCGCGCGCCATCGGGTAGACCTCGCCGCGCCTGCTCAGCCCGAAGACATGCTGCGCGCCGTTGCCGTCCTCGCAGACCATCAGGCCGCCGCTGGGCGCGAGCGTGATGTTGTCGGGTGACTCGCCGGGCAGCTGCACGTCCGTGCTCGGGCCGAAGACGATCACGAGGGTGAGGCGGCTCTGCTGCGGGTCGTACCGCCAGATCTGCCCGTAGTGGTCGGCGGCCGAGCCGTCCGCGCTCTTGGCGAAGCTGGAGACGAAGTAGACGGACGAGCCGCCCCAGTAGCAGCCCTCCAGTTTCTGTGCGTGGGTGATGCCCTTGGGGCCGAAGTCCTGGAGCCGGACGGGCGTCTGTTTTGCGAGCGGGTCGGGGACCGGCACCCACTCGATGTCGTGGAAGGACGTGCCGGTCTCCTGGACGGCCGACAGATCCCGTACGCCGGGCACGCGCATCGCGTACAGCTCGCCGCCCGCGTGCAGCGACCCCGTGCCGCCGAGCGGCTTGTGCGGCAGGAAGCGGTAGAAGAGGCCGAAGGGCTTCTCGAAGGCGTCCTCGGTCTCGTAGACGACTCCGCTGCGCGGGTCGATCGCGATGGCCTCGTGCTGGAAGCGGCCCATGGCGGTGAGCGGTACGGCGCCGGTGCGGCGCGGGTCGTACGGGTCGACTTCGAAGATGAAGCCGTGGTCCTTGGTGTAGCCGTTGGTGCCGGCTCTGTCCTCGGTCTCCTCGCAGGTCAGCCAGGTGTTCCAGGGGGTGGGGCCGCCCGCGCAGTTGACGGCGGTGCCGGCGATGGCGACGTGTTCGGCGAGGACGCGGTTGCCCGCGTCGAGTTCGAGGGCCGTGCAGCCGCCCATGCCCATGGGGTCGTAGGTGAGGCCCTGGACGGCGGGGACGCGGATCGCGGCGGTGGGGCGGTTCTCGTGGTTGCGGACCAGGTGGGTGCGGGCCCGGGCGTCGGCTCGGGCGCCGGAACGGCCGGGGAAGGCGGCCATGCCGTCGTGGTTGCTGGGGACCTTGCCCTCGCCGGAGCGCAGCTCGTCGCCCTCGCGGGACAGCACCCGGTAGCGGAAGCCCTTGGGGAGGTCGAGCAGACCGTCGGGGTCGGGGACGAGCGGGCCGTAGCCGCCGGAGCCGGCCGCGGCCTCCTGGCCGGGCTCGGCGGCCACGGCTGTACCGGCGAAGAGTTCGGAGATGTTGCCTGCGAAGGCGATGGCGGCACCGGCCGCACCGCTGCGGGCCAGGATCTGACGTCGCGTTACTGACATGCGGTAACTCCCTGTTGGCGGACAGGAAATGTGACCGCATGTGTGTATCACGCGAATTCGCGCGCGGGAACCATTCGATCAACGGCCACAGCCGCGCGTCGCGCTCCCTCGGCCCCCGCGCTCCCCGCTACTCCGCCAGCCGCTTCCCGTCCCGCGCCAGCGCCGTGAGCCGCGATATCGCCCGGAAGTACTTCTTCCGGTACCCGCCCTGCAGCATCTCCTCGCTGAAGAGACGGTCGAACGGCACCCCGGACGCCAGCACCGGCACCTCGCGGTCGTACAGCCGGTCCGCGAGCACCACCAGCCGCAGCGCGGTCGACTGGTCGGGCACCGGCCCGACCCCGGTCAGGCACACCGCCTCGATTCCGTCGCACATCGCGCCGTAGCGGCTCGGGTGGACGCGGGACAGGTGGTCGAGGAGGGCGGGGAAGTCGTCGAGCGAGGCGCCGGGCGTGTGGTGCGCGG
This sequence comes from Streptomyces milbemycinicus, assembly GCF_002154605.1. Classification (GTDB taxonomy): domain Bacteria; phylum Actinomycetota; class Actinomycetes; order Streptomycetales; family Streptomycetaceae; genus Streptomyces; species Streptomyces milbemycinicus. The sequence continues at coordinate 2,207 of NZ_MUNE01000098.1, forward strand.
CGCGGGTGACGGTCTCGGCCGAGTACGGGGCGGGGGCTTCCGGCAGACCGCGGTGGCGGTAGTCCTCGCCGTCGATGCGCAGTGTCCGGAAGCGGGCGGACAGGCCCTGGATCTCGCGCAGGAAGTCGGCGGCGGCGAACCGGCCTTCGCCGAGCTTGCCGGGGAGGGTGTTGGAGGTGGCGGCCAGTGCCACGCCCGCGTCGACGAGCTTGCCGAGCAGCGTGGAGACCAGCACCGTGTCGCCCGGGTCGTCCAGTTCGAACTCGTCGATGCACAGCAGCCGGTGGCCGCTGAGGGTCTGGACGGTCTGCTGGAAGCCGAGGGCGCCGACCAGGTTGGTCAGCTCGACGAAGGTGCCGAACGCCTTCCGCTCGGGCGGGGCCGCGGTGGCGTGCCAGAGGGAGGCCAGCAGATGGGTCTTGCCGACGCCGTAGCCGCCGTCCAGATACATTCCGCGCGG
>NZ_MUNE01000980.1 GCF_002154605.1 Streptomyces milbemycinicus
GAGAGAGAGCCCCGGCCGGGGTGCTCGCGGCGCGTGGCCTACGCGGTAGATCCGCGGGCGACCACCATGGACGCTCTGCAGCGGCCGACAAGTCAAGCCGCGCCCCTCACCCCCACGGGTGGATCTGTGGTCGGCTGGTGAGGTGCAGCCCCGGGCATGGCGCCGGGTGCGGTGTGGGGTGCGGGTGCTCCCGGGGTGCGGTGGGTATCGAGCCGGGTGCGTAGTTCCCGGGCGCGTCGTTGGCCCAGGTGCAGGTGGCGGCGGAGCTGCCGGATACTGACCGGCTGCCCAGTGCTCTGCCGTGCGGTGGCATCCAGGGCGAGGGCTTGCGCGTACAGCTCGGCGTCTGCGCGGCTATCCGCGCCGGGCCGGGGTACGGGCGCGTTGGGGGCAGGGTGCGGCCCGTCGGGGCGCGCGGGCGTTTCCTGTGGGCGATCGCCGGTCGGGTGCGGGTGCGTGCCCGGGCCCGGGTGTGGGATGGGGTGCAGGGCGGGCTTCGGGTGCGG
>NZ_MUNE01000981.1 GCF_002154605.1 Streptomyces milbemycinicus
CGCCGTGGCAGTCCTTGGGGTGCAGAAAGGTGATCCGGGAGTCCATGGAGCCGCGGCGGGGCTCCTCGTACAGCACGCGGATGCCCTTGCCGCGGATGGCCTCGGAGTCGGTGTCCACGTCCGCCGTGCCGAAGGCGATGTGGTGCACCCCCTCGCCGTTCTTGGCCAGCCACTTTCCGACGGCCGAGTCCTCCCGGATGGGCTCCAGGAGCTGCAGATACGAAGCTCCGCCGTCCGAGGTCTCGTTGATCTTGAGCATGGCCTCGCGGACCCCCTGCTCATCGTTGGTCTCGGTGTGGAACACCTCGAAGCCATACGTGGCACGGTAGAACTCGACGGTCTTGTCGAGGTCGAAGCAGGCGATCCCGATGTGGTCGATTCTGGTCAGCATGGTTCCAGTGCACCCCTCACACGGGCGGTTACGCAACGTGCGCGCGATCACACTGATGGCCCGGTGACCCGGCGGGTACTCGTCAGTACATTGACGATAACCCTCGTTAACTTCCTTCTCCTCTGGAGGACGCACCATGACTCGGACATCTGTGATCGTGGCGGGCGCGCGCACGCCGATGGGACGGCTGATGGGCAGCCTGCGCTCCTTGTCCGGAGCGGACCTCGGCGGGGTCGCGATCAAGGCGGCGCTGGAGCGGGCCGGGATCGGCGGCGACCAGGTGGAGTACGTGATCATGGGGCAGGTGCTCCAGGCGGGCGCCGGGCAGATCCCCGCCCGGCAGGCAGCCGTGAAGGCCGGCATCCCCATGTCGGTGCCCGCGCTCACCATCAACAAGGTCTGCCTGTCCGGGCTCGACGCCATCGCGCTGGCCGATCAGCTGATCCGGGCCGGTGAGTTCGACATCGTGGTCGCGGGCGGCCAGGAGTCCATGACCAACGCCCCCCACCTGCTGCCCAAGTCCCGCCAGGGCTTCAAGTACGGCGCCGTCGAAATGCTCGACGCGATGGCGTACGACGGGCTGACCGACTCGTTCGAGGGCATCGCCATGGGCGAGTCGACCGAGAAGCACAACACCCGGCTGGGCATCCTGCGGCCCGAGCAGGACGAGATCGCCGCGCTCTCCCACCAGCGGGCTGCCGCGGCCCAGAAGAACGGCGCCTTCGACGCCGAGATCACCCCGGTCGAGATCCCGCAGCGCAAGGGCGAGCCGGTGATCTTCGACAAGGACGAGGGCATCCGCCCGGAGACCACCGTGGAGTCGCTGGCCAAGCTGCGGCCCGCCTTCACCAAGGACGGGACGATCACCGCCGGGACGTCTTCGCAGATCTCGGACGGGGCGGCGGCCGTGGTCGTGATGAGCAAGGCCAAGGCGGAGGCGCTGGGCCTGGAGTGGATCGCGGAGATCGGGGCCCACGGGAATGTGGCCGGGCCCGACAACTCCCTCCAGTCGCAGCCGTCCAACGCGATCGCGCACGCACTGCGGAAGGAAGGGATCGGGGTCCGGGATCTTGATCTGATCGAGATCAACGAGGCGTTCGCGGCGGTCGCGGTCCAGTCAATGAAGGATCTTGGCGTTTCCTCCGAAAAGGTGAATGTGAATGGCGGCGCGATCGCTCTCGGTCACCCGATCGGGATGTCGGGCGCGCGCATCGTGCTGTCCCTGGCCCTGGAGCTGCGGCGGCGGGGCGGCGGCGTGGGCGCGGCGGCGCTGTGCGGCGG
>NZ_MUNE01000982.1 GCF_002154605.1 Streptomyces milbemycinicus
CGGAGCCCCCGGAGCCCCCGGGTCCACCGGCACCGCCGAAGCCTCCGCCGCCCGCACCGCCGGGCCCGCCCTGCTGCCCAGCGCCGCCCGAGGGATCGACGATCGCCTCGATCCGCCACTGCACGCCGATCGCATCGCTGAGCGCCTGGCGCAGCACGTCCTCGCTGCCACCGCTGACGAAGCTGTCGCGCGCGCCTGCGTTGGAGAAGCCGAGCTGGAGAGTGGTGCCGTCGAAGCCGGTGACGGTCGCGTTCTGACTCAGCAGGATCCAGGTGAAGCGTCGGCGGTTCTTGACCGCCTCCAGAATGTCCGGCCACATCTGCCGCACCTGCATGGCGCCCTGCGCCATGCCCGGCGCGGAGGCGGCGGGGGCGCCGGCAGGACCGGGGGAAGGCGCGGAGGGACTGGAAGGGCCGGAAGAACCCGAAGCACCAGAAGCACCAGAAGCACCGGAAGAACCAGAAGGACCAGAAGGACCACCCGAAGGCGCCCCGCCCTGCCCCGGAGCGGCGGCCGACGGCCAGCTGCCGGGCTGCCGCCCCGCGCCCTGGGCGCCGGAACCGGGGGCCGCGGCACTCGGCCAGGCCCCGGGCCGCGACGAGGACGAGGCAGGGGCCCCGCCACCATCCGTATCGCCGCCCTCCGCCTGCCCTCCAGCAGCCGGACCATGAGCCGCAGAACCGCCCGCAGCCGCACCACCAGTGGCCGCACCAGGCCAGGCACCGGGGCGCTGACCACCGCCGTTCGCCCCCGCGGGCTCGGCACCCCCGGGCCAGGCTCCGGGCTGCTGCCCCTCACCTCCGGCGTCGGCCGGAGCCACACCCGCACCACCACCAGCAACAGGACCACCAGCGGCAGGATCACCAGCCGCCGGACCACCCGCACCGGGCCCCGCCACGGCCGGGGCCCCGCCCTGACCGGACCCAGCCCCGCCCCCGGCCCCACCCCGGCCGGTCACCGCCGCCCGCGCGGCCGCCGGGCCGGAGGGGCCTGCGGCCGGGACGTGTGCGTCGGGCCCCGGTACGTACCCCATGGCTGGCCCTTGGCCCTCCGCCCCGCCGGAACCTCCCGGCAGACCACCGGCC
>NZ_MUNE01000983.1:0-229 GCF_002154605.1 Streptomyces milbemycinicus
GTGGCTGCTGGTCTTCGCGGTGCTGTTCCCCTCGGCGCTGGGCGTCATCCCGGTGGCGGCGCTGGCCGGTGTGCTGGTGCACGCGGGCTGGAAGCTGATCCCGACCAAGGACCTGGTCCCGCTGTGGCGTACGCACCGCGGCGAGGCGGTGGTGCTGGTGGTGACCTCGAGCGCGATCGTGGTGACCAACATGTTCGAGGGTGTGATCATCGGTCTGCTGATGGCGGTC
>NZ_MUNE01000983.1:307-1309 GCF_002154605.1 Streptomyces milbemycinicus
AGGCACGGGCTTAGGCGCGCGTCGCCGTAACAACAGATGTGCGGGTCCTTGGCGTCATGAACGCCGGGGACCCGCACCGCGTGGCACCCCCCGCGTGGTCTCCGTCCCCCGGTCACTCGATCGCGTGCGTCCGCTTCTCCAGCGCCTCGATGGAGAGCCGGGCCTGCGTCAGTTCGTCGAGGCTGCGGCGGTGCAACTCCAGGTTGTCCTCCATCAGCTTCGCGTACTTCAGCGCCAACTGCTTGTACTGCTCCTCGCGCGCGCTCAGCATCCGGGCCCGCCATGTGACGGCGATCTGCCAGACGACCACGATCAGGAGCAGGAAGGTTCCGCCTGCGCCGACCACTCCTGCGGCTTCGCCGTTCATTGGTCTGTCCCGTTCTTCTTGAGAACTTCCTGCACATCACGCTGGCAGCCGCCGTAGCGCGCGTCAAAGCGAACCGGGCCATTTCCGGGGTAGTTGGGGGAGGGTCAGGGACTTCTCAGGGTTCCCCCCGATGTCCTTCCGATGCCCGATCGAGCCCGTTCGTTGCCCGGGATCGGTCTGCCGCCCATGCGACCCGCCCTTTAGGCTGAGGCAGCTTCACACCTACACACCTACGTACGCGCACATGCCGTGCCGACAGGCACTCGGGGAGGGGTTGCGGTGCCGCTGAGCGCCGGTGATCCGAAGACCATGGGCGACTACCGGCTGCTGGACCGGCTCGGTTCCGGCGGCATGGGCGTCGTCTATCTGGCGCGTTCGGCCTCGGGCCGACAGGTCGCGGTCAAGGTGGTGCACGCGCAGTTCGCCGAGGACGAGGAGTTCCGGACCCGCTTCCGGCAGGAGGTCGCGGCGGCCCGGCGGGTGAGCGGCGCGTTCACCGCGCCCGTCGTGGACGCCGACCCGGACGCCGAACGCCCCTGGATGGCGACCCTGTACGTGCCGGGGCCGACGCTCTCCGAGCGGCTGACCGAACACGGCCCGCTGAACGCGGCCGAGCTGCGGCAGCTGGCGCTGGG
>NZ_MUNE01000983.1:1318-1439 GCF_002154605.1 Streptomyces milbemycinicus
TCCACCGCGACCTCAAGCCCGCCAATGTGCTGATGGCCGACGACGGCCCGCGCGTCATCGACTTCGGGATCTCCCGGGCGGCGGACAACCAGGTGCTGACGGTCACCGGGCGGGTCATGGG
>NZ_MUNE01000983.1:1530-2351 GCF_002154605.1 Streptomyces milbemycinicus
GCAGCCGTTGCACGGCATCGTCGAGCGCTGTCTGGCCAAGGCCGCGGACGAACGGCCCGGCATCGCCGAACTGGTACGGCTGCTGGACGAGCTGCCGGCCAAGGGTGCGGTACGTACGGAAGAGGGCGGGTCGGGCAGGTCGGGTAACGGTGGCTCAGGCGACAGCTCGGGCAGCGGCTCAGGCGGCAGCTCGGGCAAGGACAAGAAGAAGAGGGAAGGGAAGAGGGAAGGGAAGAGCGAGGGGAAGAGCGCCGGGAAGGCGGGCGCGGATCAGGGAACTTGGCCGACATGGGGCGGGGTCCGACGGCGGCAGTGGGGTCCGTACGAGCGGCCCGTCGACCGACACGCCTCGGGCGATCCCGCTCCCTCAGGGCTGGCGGCCGTGGCAGCTGTCGCTCACCGAAGCCAGCAAAGACTTCGGCCCGGGGCGCGAGTTGGTGGACGTCAGCGGCGATGTCACTCCGCACTGCACACAGCAGGAGACCAAGCTCTACTGCGGCGGCGACAGCTTCCCGACGGCCCGCGTCGACGCCCTGACGGGGCACCTCGACTGGAGTTCCGACGCGTTGGTCATGCGCAGCATCGGGATGAACGACTCGGAACCGGTCGGGGTGCACGGCGGGCTGGTCTTCGTCCAGCACACCCCCTCCGACACGACCGCCGAGCTCGTCGCCCTGGACGCGGACTCCGGCGACAAGAAGTGGGCCGAGCCGATCAGTACGGGCCTCGACTCGGCCCTCTTCGACGACATGGTCATCTCCAGCGGCCCCGACGACCAGTCCCTGATCGCCCGGGACGAGGCGACCGGCGAGACCCGGTGG
>NZ_MUNE01000984.1 GCF_002154605.1 Streptomyces milbemycinicus
CCCTGAACCAGGTGCGTCAGCGCTGGCGCGAGGGGCGGGCGGGGGCGCGGGCCGGGCAGTTGGATGAGGCCGTCGAGGTGGCCGATCCCGGTGCGGACTTCGCGGAGGTGACGGTGTTGCGGCTCGGGCTGTCCGGGCAGCGGCGGGAGGTCGTGGAGGCGACCCGCTGGCTGGAGCGGGACGAGCGGGAGGTGCTGTCGCTGTGGTGGCTGGAGGCCGCGGGCGAGCTGACCCGCGCCGAGCTGGCGGCGGCCTGTGAACTCGCCCCGAAACACGCCGCGGTGCGGGTCCAGCGGGTCAAGAGCCGGCTGGACACCGCCCGTGGCGTGGTGCGGGCGCTGCGCGCGTCGCCGCGCTGCCCGGAGCTGTCGGCGCTGGTGAAGCCGTGGCACGGCAGACCGTCGGCGCTGTGGCGCAAGCGCCTGGCCCGCCATATCGGGCAGTGTCCGCGGTGCGGACTGGCCGCGGCCGATCTGGTGCCCGCCGAGGGGCTGTTGGCGGGCCTGGCCCTGGTGCCGCTGCCTGCTGGGCTGGCCGCGTACGCGCTGGGGCAGCTCGCCTCGGG
>NZ_MUNE01000985.1:0-746 GCF_002154605.1 Streptomyces milbemycinicus
CCACCGGCCGCGGGCCCGGCGACTTCTCCGGCCAGGGCGGCAGCAGCGGCTCGATCAGCGTCCACAAGTCGTCGTCCACGATCCACGGCCGAGTGCTCACATCCCCCCGAACAACGGAATCGTCACATCGGTCACGCCGGACCAGGGCACTTCAACAAGATCAAGTTACGAGCTCGTAGGACACGGTCTAATACTGCAACGGTCTTCGGCATGACTGGTTGCCAGGCTATTCACTGGCCTGGGCATGGATGGGGATCTTGGTGATGTCAGGGCGTAACGGGGAGGCTAGCGAGGTGCCGCAAGTACGTCCCGGAGTACGTTCTCGAGCGTGACGCGGGCCAGCTCGTGTCTCAGGGTCTCCTCGATGCCCTCGTAGATGCCCTGCATCGCCGGCTGGATGCCGTAACCCACCACGCATCCCTGGTCCGGGGTGGTGCGATGCATCGCGAACAGCGGGCCGGGTTCCACTGCCTCGTACACGTCGAGCAGGGTCATCGACCCCAGCTCGCGCGCCAGCGACCAGCCCGCGCCCACGCCCCGCCGGGACTCCACGAGGCCGGCCCTGCGCAGCTCGCCGAGCAGCCGCCTGATCACCACGGGGTTGGTGTTCGCGCTGGTCGCGATCTGCTCGGAGGTGGCGACCTCATGGCCCTGGCGCTGGTAGAGACCGATCCAGGCCAGCGCGTGGGCGGCAATGGTCAACCTGCTGTTGGCACTCATGAGCCCCTCCTCTCGGCCGCAACGCT
>NZ_MUNE01000985.1:769-1248 GCF_002154605.1 Streptomyces milbemycinicus
GTCGACGAGGTGCACGGCAAGGGAGTGAAGGCTGTCGCCTTCAAGTCCGACCAGGCGGACATGAGCCGGGCGCCGGCGCTGATCGACGACGTGGTCGCGCACTTCGGCGGCCTGGACATCCTCGTCAACAACGCGGCGATCTCGGTGGAACAGGGCCGCACGGTGGACGACCCGGACGCCGACACCGCCGCACTGGACCGGATGCACGCCACCAACTACCTCGGCGTGATCGCCGTCATCCGGGCCGCCTCCCGAGTGCTGCGCGCGGGCGGCCGCATCATCACGGTGAGTTCCGGACTGGGCTCCCGGGTCGGTGCCCCGGGCCTTGCCGACTACTCGGCGACCAAGTCAGGGATCGAGAGGTACACCATGGGGGTCGCACGGGACCTCGGGCCCCGGAACATCACGGCCAACGTCGTGGAGGCCGGACTGATGGAGGGCGGCATGGAAGGGCCGGACCCCGAGACCCTCAAGGCCCT
>NZ_MUNE01000986.1 GCF_002154605.1 Streptomyces milbemycinicus
TGGCCTCGCGGCGACCGCGGCGGCTGCCGCGGTCGCCGCGAGGCCACGGATCACGACCGTATCGCCGACCAGCCAGGCACCGGAGGCGCACGCTATTGACGCGGCTGCGACCGACAAAGGGGGAAGTAGCCTGTGCAGAGGTGGGGATTGGCGGTGGCGTCCACGTGGCATGGCCCGAAACTTACCGTGCGGGCGGCCCCTATGGGGCCCCGCCCCGCCAAATTCCGCGCCCGATCCGCCTTCGTTCCGGCTTCGTTCCGCCATGGATCGGCCATCGATCCGCCGTGGAACCACCGCGCATCCGCCGCGACATCCTCCGTGTATGCGCCACACATCCGCCGTCGTTAGGCCGGCGAAGTGCGCGTCGGCCCCGGCAATACCCCATCTCGACCCGGCGCTTCACTAGTTCTTCACGAAACTAGTCCTTCACCAGTCCCTTCTCCTTCAGGTAGTCCTTGGCGACGTCGGACGCCTTGAGCCGCTCCGCGTCCACCTTCTTGTTGAGTTCGGTGAGATCGGCAGTGGTCAGCACCTTGTTGAGCTTGTTGAGCGCGTTCGCGATCTTCTCCGAGCCCGCGGACTTCGCATTCACGACGGGCAGGACGTTGTCGGCATTCTGCAGTTTCTTGTCGTCCGCCAGCAGGACGAGTCCGAACTGATCAAGGGTGGCGTCCGTGGACGTGGTCAGCAGCATCTCGTCCTTGCCGTCCTTGACCGCCTGCTTGGCCTGGACGCTGCCGATATCCAGCGGGTCGATGCCGGTGATGTCTATCCCGTACGTCTTCTCCAGGCCGGGCTGGCAGAAGGGGCGCTTGGGGCATTCGTCGCCCGCCGCCAACTTGATCTTCTGCTTGGACTTTCCGAGGTCGGAGAGCGTCTTGAGGCTGTGCTCCGAAGCGAAGTCCTTGCGCACCGCGAAGGCGTTCTGGTCGACGGCCTCGCCGGGCTCGAGCGCCTTCAGTCCGCGGGGCTCGGCGAGTTCGCGGAGCACCTTCACCGTGGCGTCGACGTCCGAGGAGGCGACGGGCTTGGCTTTCGGCCCGTTCTTCTTCAGATTCAGATATTCGGCCATCGTGGCCGCGTACTCCGGCACGACATCGATCTCGCCCTTCTCCAGAGACGGTGCGTACAGTTCACGCGAGTCAACCGTCTTGATCGACGTCTTATAACCGGCGTCCTCCAGCAGCCCCGTGTACAGCGCGGCCAGGATCTTCGACTCGGTGAAGTTGGCCGCCCCGACCACCACCGAGTCCTCGCTCTTCTTCTCCAGGCTGTCGCCGCCACACGCGGTGAGGCCGGCCGCCAGCGCTGTGACGGTCGCGGCCGCCCCGGCCACGCGGAAGATCTTGCTCATTGGGATTCCCCGTCCATAGATCACATGCAATGTCATGAGACGTCACGAATATTCAGCGCGCGCATTTCCATTCAGCACGCCCACACCGTTGTGGGCCACGCGCCTGTTCACGAGGGCCGGCCTGGCGCTGTTCACGAGGACCGGCCTGCCGCGCCGGTCAGCGCCGGCGCCTTCGGCGTCTGGTCCGCGGGCGGACGCTGCTCCGCGGCCGCGGGCCGTACGCGCCTGCGGCGCATCGGGTCCAGCAGCCACTGCAGAGCGACGAGCACGCCCTCGACCGTGAGCGCGAGCGCGGCGACCAGCACCGCCCCGGCCACCACCTGGGCGGTGTCGGTGACCCGGAAGCCCGCCGTGATGATCCGGCCGAGCCCGCCGCCGCCGGGCAGCGCCGCGAGCGTCGCCGTCGCCACCACCTGAACGGCGGCCGAGCGTACACCCGTCATGATCAGCGGGTACGCGAGGGGCAGCTCGACCCTGGCGACCAGCTGACCGCCGGTCATCCCCATGCCGCGCGCCGCCTCGACGACCTCGCGGTCCGCCTCGCGCATCCCCACATAGGCGTTGGTGAGCAGCGGCGGGATGGCGAACAGCACCAGCGCGACGATCGTGGGCCAGTCGCCGTGCGTCCCCAGCGGGCTGAGCAGCAGCAGGACCAGAACCGCGAAGGTGGGCACCGCACGGCCCGCGTTGGAGATGTTGACCGCGACGGCGCCGCCCTTGCCGATGTGTCCGAGCACGACGGCGACCGGCAGGGCGATCGCGCACGAGATCGCCAGACAGGCGACGGTGAGGTACAGATGCTGGCCGAGCCGGTGCCATACGCCGTCGGTGCCCGACCAGTGCGACCCGGTGGTCAGCCATGTCCAGGCCTCGCTGATGACCCCCATCAGGCCGCCCCCGCCTTCTGCCGTGCCCTGTCCCGCGCTTGCTCCCCGGCCTGGGCCTGCTCGTATGCCTGCCCCCGCGCGCTCTCGCGCACTTGCTCCTGCGCCTTCTTCTGCGCCTTCCGCGCCTTCTTCGTTCCTCCTCGCGCCCACGGTGTGAGCAGCCGCTGCACCAAGAGCAGCAGCACATCAGCCGCGACCGCCAGGGCCACGCACAGCACCGACGCGGTGAGCACCTGAGCCTTGAAGAAGCTGCGCATGCCCTCATAGATGAGATTGCCGAGGCCGCCGTAGCCGACGATCGCGCCGACCGTGGTGAGCGAGATGGTGGAGACCGTGGTGATCCGCAGCCCGGCCATCAGCGCGGGCAGCGCGAGCGGCAGTTCCACGCCGAACAGCAGGCGCAGCGGGCCGTAGCCCATGCCACGGGCCGCCTCGCGGGCCTCCTCGGGCACCGAGGCGAGCCCGGCCATGATGTTGCGCACCAGGATCGTCAGCGAATACAGCACCAGGCCGGTGATCACCACCGCGGCCGAGACCCCGAAGAAGGGCAGCAGCAGCGAGAACATCGCCAGCGAGGGCACCGTATAGAGGATCGTCGTCAGCCCCAGCACCGGGCCCGCCACGGACCGCCATCGGCGGGCCAGCAGCGCCAGCGGAAAAGCGACCACGAAACCGATGGCGACCGACGCCACCGTGATCCACACATGCTGGACCGTCGCGTCCGTCAGCTCCTGACTGCGCGTACGTACATATTCCCCGCAGATCCAGTCGTTGCTGATCAGGCAGTTCTGCCCGGCCACTCGGTCACCTCCCCGTCGTCTCCGGTGACCTGGCGACCCTAACCCCGGGCACCGACAATCTCGTCGGCTCGCCACACAACAGCAACAATTCAAACCCGGAATGCGGCCACAATGGGGAGTCATGATCCGCTTCGAGAACGTCACCAAGCGCTACGCCGACGGCACAACGGCCGTGGACGATCTGTCCTTCGAGGTCGCGGAGGGCGAGCTGGTCACGCTCGTCGGACCGTCGGGCTGCGGCAAGACCACCACCATGAAGATGGTCAACCGGCTCATCGAACCGACCTCGGGCCGGATCGTCCTGGACGGTGAGGACATCGCCGCGGTCGACCCGGTGAAGCTGCGCCGCCGCATCGGCTATGTCATCCAGCAGGTCGGCCTGTTCCCGCACAAGACCGTGCTGGAGAACACCGCCACCGTTCCGGCGCTGCTGGGCTGGCAGCGCAAGAAGGCCCGGGACCGCGCCGCCGAACTCCTCGACCTGGTGGGCCTCGACCCCTCCGTCTACGGCGACCGCTACCCCGACCAGCTCTCCGGCGGCCAGCGCCAGCGGGTCGGCGTGGCCCGGGCGCTGGCCGCCGACCCGCCG
>NZ_MUNE01000987.1 GCF_002154605.1 Streptomyces milbemycinicus
GTAGGCGGTGGACAGGTCGCGTGCGAAGGGCGTCATCGACCAGCCGTCGGCAGCGATGTGATGCACCACCGCCAGCAGGACATACTCCTTGGGCCCGAGTACGAACAGCCGCACCCGCAATGGCAGGTCGCGGGCGAGATCGAAACCGGTGCGGGCCTCGCGGGCCAGGGCTTCGGGCAGCTCTTCCTCCGTGACCGACTCGGTCACGGTCAGCGGCAGCACCGCCGCATCACCCTCGACGACATGCTGACGGGGCTGGCCGTCGGTCTGGGGGAAGAGTGTCCGCAGGCTCTCATGCCGCCCAACCACGTCGGTCAGGGCCAGGCGCAGGGCGCCGATGTCCAGTTGGCCGCGTAGTCGCAGCGACATGGGGATGTTGTAGGTGCCTGAGGGGCCCTCCAGCTGGCCGAGGAACCACAGTCGGCGTTGTGCGAAGGAGACCGGTACGGTCTCGGGCCGTGGCCTGCTGGTCAGTGGCTGTCGTGCCAGGCTGGTTTCTCGATCTGTCCGTGCGCTCAGTCCGGCGACCGTCGGGGACTCGAAGAGCGCGCGGATTCCCAGCTCCAGGCCCAGGGTGGTGCGGATGCGGCTGATGAGGCGGGTGGCGAGGAGGGAGTGTCCGCCGAGGGAGAAGAAGCTGTCGTCGATACCGATGTCGGTGACGCCCAGTACTTCCGTGAACAGCTCGCACAGGATCTCCTCGCGCGGTGTGCGCGGGGCGCGGCGGGTGAGGGTGGTGGTGTAGTCGGGGGCGGGCAGGGCCTTGCGGTCCACCTTCCCATTCGGCGTCAAAGGCAGCCGCTCCAGCACGACAAGGGCCGAGGGGACCATGTAATCCGGCAGCCGGTCCCTGGCCCCTGCCAGCACCTGCCCGACATCAACCCCCACACCCACACCCACACCCGCACCTGTGGTTGTGGTTGTGGTTGTGGTTGCGGGGATGAGGTAGGCGACGAGGCGTTTGTCGCCGGGCCGGTCCTCCCGGACCTGCACCACCGCCTGGCCCACCGCCTCATCACCGGCCAGGACCGCTTCGATCTCACCGGGCTCGATACGGAACCCCCGCACCTTCACCTGCGCATCCGCACGCGCCAAAAACTCCAGCTGCCCATCCGACCGCCACCGCACCACATCCCCCGTCCGGTAC
>NZ_MUNE01000988.1 GCF_002154605.1 Streptomyces milbemycinicus
AGCTGACCTTGCCGTCGCGGAGTCCATCCGCGACGGCAAGGTCAGCTACATCCAGGGCGTCTTCGACACCTCGCGCGAACAGTTCGTCGAGAGCCGCCGGGTCAAGGGCGAACGGGCCGACGAGCGGGTGCGCGGCGCCCACCGGACCCACCAGGTCGCCGTCTGGGGTTGACGGGTTGACGGGTTGACGTGACCGACCGCCGACGACAGCCGTGCACGCGGCGAGCGGAGGACCGCAGTGAAGAGGAACACCAGGCCCGAGGGCCACCCCGTCCGGCCCGGCGGGGCGGCGCCGCGCCCCGCGTTTGCCGTCACCGGCATCCCCGGCGGCACCGACGAGGTCGAGGCGGCCCTGCTGCGCAGCCGCCTGATCGCCGCCGTGGACGCCTTCGGCGGCCACCACGGGCCGGAACCGCTCACCGTCACCATCACCAACCGGCCCGCGGACCGACCACCCGCGAAGGCCGAGGCGGAGACGGCGGACGGCCCCTCGGTGGCCGAGCGCGCGGAGCACTTCACCGCCACCGCCCCGCTGTACACCTTCGACCGGCTGGTGCTCCCCGACCGGACCATGGAGCAGCTGCTGCGCGCGATCCACATCGTGGAGCGGCGCCGCACCCTGTTCGAGGAGTGGGGGCTGCGGACCATCCAGCCGCACCCCAGCTCGGCGGTCAACCTCGAAGGACCGCCCGGCACCGGCAAGACGATGGCCGCCCACGCCATCGCGGACCGGCTGGGCCGCCCGCTGATCGCCGCCCGCGCCTCCCAGCTGGAGAGCAAGTACCACGGGGAGGGGCCCAAGAACCTGGACGCGCTCTTCCACGCCGCCGGGACCCAGGGCGCGGTGCTCTTCCTCGACGAGGCGGACGGGCTGATGTCCGCCCGCTTCGAGACCACCAGCCACGGTTCCGAGCACGCGGTGAACGCCATGCGCAGCGAACTGCTCACCGCGCTCGACCGGTTCGAAGGTCTTGCGGTGTTCGCCACCAACCTGGTGTCCAGCTACGACACCGCCTTCGACAGCCGCGTCTGGCACGTCCGCTTCCCGGTCCCCGACGAGGCGGCCCGCGCCCGCATCTGGCACCGCCATCTGCCCGGGACGCTGCCCCTGGCCGACGACGTCCGTACGCAGGACCTCGCCGCCGTCGACGACGTCACCGGGCGGGACATTCGCCGCGCGGTGATCGACGCAGCGGCGGAGGCGCTGCTGACGGGGCGGGACCGGGTCGGCCAGACGGATCTGCTGGCCGCGGTCGAACGGGTCAAGGCGAGCCGCCCCCAGCGCCCGGCGCCGCTCCAGCCCCCGGAAACACCTCATCCCCGGGAAACACCGCAGCCCCCGGAAACACCTCCGCCACCGCCGGAACGACTGCGTCCGCCCCCAGCCGGGAAGTGACCATGACGACGCCCCGCC
>NZ_MUNE01000989.1:0-2721 GCF_002154605.1 Streptomyces milbemycinicus
CCTGGCCCCGCTGCCGACCGCCGCCCAGGCCGCGGACTCCTCCGTACGGTTCGTCGACATCCCCGGCGACGGCGGCGCCACGCTGGCCGCCAACGTCGTCACCCCGCGCGGCGCAGACGGCTCGCAGCGCCTTCCGCTCGTCGTCCTGCCCACCAGCTGGGCCCTGCCCCAGGCCGAATATCTCGCCCAGGCCCAGAAGCTGGCCGACTCCGGCTATGTCGTGGTCAGCTACAACGTCCGCGGCTTCTGGCAGTCCGGCGGGGAGATCGAGACCGCCGGCCCGCCCGACGTCGCCGACGCCTCCAAGGTCATCGACTGGGCGCTGGCCAACACCCCCGCCGACCCCGACCGGATCGGCATGGCCGGGGTGTCGTACGGCGCCGGGATCAGCCTGCTCGCCTCCGGCTTCGACAAGCGGATCAAGGCCGTGGCCGCGATGAGCGGCTGGGCGGATCTGGTCGGCTCCATCTACAGCGGCCGCACCCAGCACGCCCAGGCCGCCGCCCTGCTCAGCGGCTCCGGTGAACTGCTCGGCCGCCCCAGCGCCGAACTCCGCCAGATCTTCCAGGACTTCCTCGGCTCGGACCTCGCCAAGGAGAAGGACATCGTCGAGTGGGGCAAGAAGCGCTCCGCCGCCACCTACCTCGACCGGATCAACGCCAACGGCGCGGCGATCATGCTGGCCAACGCCTGGGGCGACTCCATCTTCCCGCCCAACACCTACGCCGGCTTCTACGAGAAGCTGACCGGCCCCAAGCGCCTGGAGTTCCGGCCGGGCGACCACGCCACCGGCGAGCTCACCGGGCTGCTCGGCCTGCCCAACGACACCTGGAACGACGCCAGGCGCTGGCTCGACCGCTACGTCAAGGGCGAGCGCAACGGCATCGACCAGGAGCGGCCGGTCCAGCTCAAGTCCCGTACGGCAGACGGCTACGAAGGCTATCCCAGCTGGTCGGCCGTCCCCTCCACGCAGCGCAGGGTCGACCTCGGCGAGACCCGGCAGATCACCGCGAATGCCGACTCCGGCGCCAACGCGGGCACCGTGCTGCTGACCGGCGCACTCGACCAGTTCCTGAAGATCCCGCCGCTGGTCTCGGTCCCGCTGCTGTCGCGCGAGCGCGCCGCCGTCTGGCAGACCGACCGCTACGGCACGGCGCAGCGCATCCGCGGCACGGTGCGGCTGCACACCACCGTCACCGGCGACAAGTCCAGCGGCACCGCCGTGGCCTACCTCTACGACGTGGACGCGCTCGGCGTCGGCAAGCTCATCACCAACGCCCCCGTCACCTTCCACGACCGCACGCCCGGTACGCCCTTCGCCGTCGACCTCGACCTGTTCTCGACGGCGTACGACGTCCCGGCCGGACACCGCCTCGCGCTGGTCGTCGACACCGTCGACCCGCTGTACATCGAGCACAACCCGGACGGGGCACACCTCACCTTCTCCTCGCCGAAGGCCGACCCGTCGTACCTCTCGGTCCCGGTCCGGGACTGACCCACTCTCGTCATGTCCTGGTGTCGCCCGGGAGCATCGTGGCGGGCTCGGCCGGGGCCACCCGCACCGCCTCGGTCTTCACGCTGCGCCGCTCCCGCTTGGCGACCCAGTTGGCGAACCACGACAGCAGCATGCACATCCCGATGTAGACCGGGGAGATGACCATGACGACCGGGATGAACGGAAGGCCGTAGTCGAGATTGCCTGCGATGAGCTTGCCGGCGTGCAGAAACTCCTCGTAGGTGATGAGAAAGCCGAGCGAGGTGTCCTTCAGGGCCACCACCAGCTGGCTGATGATGGCCGGAAGCATCGCCCGTACCCCCTGCGGCACCAGCACATACGCCATGACCTGCGTTTTGCGCAGACCGAGCGAGTACGCCGCCTCGCGCTGCCCGCGCTCGACGGAATTGACGCCCGCACGGAACACCTCGGCGAGCACCGAGCCGTTGTAGAGGGTCAGTCCGGCCACGAGCGCGGGCAGTGGCTGCACCTTGAGCGCCACGAAAATGAAGAAGATCATCACCAGCACGGGCATCGCGCGGAAGAACTCCACCACGATCGTGGCGACCCAGCGCACCGGGCCGTGGTCGGACAGCCGACCGGCCGCGAGGACCGCGCCGAGGGCGAGGGAGAGGGCCGCGGCGAGGGCGAATGCCTTGAGCGTGTTGCCGAGGCCGCGCAGCAGCAGGAGCTGGATGCCCTTGTACTCGAAGGGCCGCCACTTCTCGGCCGCGAACTGGCCGGTGTCGATGAGCGCATAGACGATCCAGCCGAGCAGAAGCAGCAGGACGACGGCGGCGAGGATGCCGTAGGCGCGGTGGCGGGCCCGGGCGTGCGGGCCGGGGATGTCGTAGAGGGCGCTGGTGGTGGTCATCGGGGCACTCCCCAGCGGCGCTCCAGCACATGGAACAGCGCGCTGATGGCGAGCGTGATGATCAGATAGCCGAGGGCGATCCAGACGAAGGTCCAGATGATGCTGTAGCCGCGCTCGTTGAGCGGTTTGTAGGTGCCGAGCAGTTCGGTGACGCTGAACGAACCGGCGATGGCCGAGTTCTTGGCGAGCGCGATCAGGGTCGAGCCGATGGGCGGGATGACGGTACGGAACGCCTGCGGCAGCACCACCGAGCCGAGCGTCTGCGGGAAGTTCATGCCCAGGCTGCGGGCCGCCTCGCCCTGCCCGACCGGCACGGTGTTGATACCGGAGCGCACCGCCTCGCAGATGAACG
>NZ_MUNE01000989.1:2749-2885 GCF_002154605.1 Streptomyces milbemycinicus
GCGCGAGCAGCGAGGCATAGACGGTCAGCTCGACGGTGCCGAGGAAGCCCTCGCCGTAGAGGGAGAAGTTATGCGTGAGAACGTCCATGGGGGCGGGTCCTGGGGTCGGTCCTGGGTCGGTTGCAGAGGGTTTCTC
>NZ_MUNE01000099.1 GCF_002154605.1 Streptomyces milbemycinicus
TGCTCACCGTCGACGGGGCCAGCCGCGGCAATCTGTTCACCGGCGGCGCCGAGGAGCTGGCCCTGGTGCTCTCGGTGGCCGCCCGGCGCGGCCGCCACAACCGCTCCCGCAGCGGCTACTTCGCCTACTTCAGGGACCCCGCGAACGCCACCCGCACCGCGGGCTCCTTCCTCGCCGAGATCTTCCGCGAGCTCGGCCAGTCGGCGCGCGCCAGGCTGCGCCGCGAGACGCCGCGGGTGGGGCGGGGCGGGCTGTACCCGTTCATCCGCGCCTTCGCCACCGTCGTGGAGCGCGATGTCGTGGTCGCCGCGGTGATGGGGGACATCCTGTCCGGGCGCACCGCGATCTACGCCGACCTGGTGGCGTACGACGAGGTCGCCCACCACTCCGGACCGCGCAGCCGCGACACCCACCAAGTACTGCGCCGCCTCGACCGCAGCGTCGCGCTGATCGCCAAGGTCGTCGAGCACGCACCGCGCGACTACCGCATCGTGCTGCTCTCCGACCACGGGCAGAGCCCCGGCGCGACCTTCGCCGACGCCTACGGCCTCACCTTGGAGGACCTGGTGCGGGCCGGCTGCGCACTGCCCGTGCCCCGGCAGGCCGGGCGGACCGGGGGGCACCGCCCAGCGGTAGCTGGGGGAGGCGCCGAGGCGCGAGAGGCGGCGCGCGCCGCGCTGCGCAGGCCCGAGCGGGACGGCGACGGGCACGGCCCGTCCGACCCGGTGGTGCTCGCCTCCGGCAATCTGGGTCTGGTCTCCTTCCCCGATGTGCCGGGCCGGATGAGCCGCGAGGAGATCGACCGCCGCCACCCCGCGCTGCTGCGCACCCTCGCCGACCACCCCGGCGTGGGCTTCCTGCTCATACGGTCCGAGCGGCACGGCGCGGTGGTGCTGGGCGCGGACGGCGCCGAGCACCACCTCGACACCGGCCGGATCGTGGGGCGCAGCCCGCTCGCGGCCTTCGGTGACGGCGCCGTGGCCGCCGTACGGCGCACCGCGCGCTTCCCGAACGCCCCCGACATCATGGTCAACTCCGCCTACGACCCGGCGACCGGCGAGGTGCACGCCTTCGAGGGGCAGATCGGCTCGCACGGCGGGCTCGGCGGGGCGCAGAGCCACCCCTTTCTGCTGTGGCCCATCGAGCTCAGCCCGCCCACCCGGCCGGGGGAGCAGCTGGTGGGGGCCGAGCGGGTGCACGCGGTGCTGCGGCGCTGGCTGCGGGAGGCGGACGGACCGCAGGTTCCGGAGGGTACGGACGGGCCGGAGGTTCCACAGGTTTCGGAGGGTGAAGAAACACGGCTGCTCGGCGATGTCACCGCGGCTTCGGCGGCCTCGCCGCCCCTGCCGGATAAAACCCGGTAGTTTGGTGCACCATGCACGATTCCCCGACCATGGCTGGCTGCAGTCAATATGCGGCTCCGCCGCGTGGCAACCCGCACCACGCCCGCCGCTTCGGCCTGCCCACGGCCACCGCGCTCGTCATGGGCAACATCATCGGCGGCGGCATCTTTCTGCTGCCGGCCTCCGTCGCCCCGTACGGCACCGTCAGCCTGCTCGCCTTCGTCGTCCTGACCGTCGGCGCGGTCGCGCTCGCGCTGGTCTTCGGGCGGCTGGCGGAGCGCGATCCGCGCACCGGCGGGCCGTACGTCTACGCGCGCGCGGCGTTCGGCGACTTCGCGGGATTCCTGTCCGCCTGGTCGTACTGGACCATGACCTGGGTCAGCAACGCGGCGCTTGCCGTGGCGGCCGTCGGCTATGTCCATGTGCTCGCCCCCGGCCATGAGTCCAAGGGCGTCGACCTGGCCGTGGCGCTGCTCGCGCTGTGGCTCCCGGCGCTCGCGAACCTGGCGGGCACGCGATGGGTCGGCGCGGTGCAGATCGTCTCCACGGTGCTCAAGTTCGTGCCGCTGCTCTTCGTCGCCGTCGCCGGGCTCTTCTTCTTCGACCCGGACAACCTCGGCCCGTTCCACTCCGGCGGCGGCAGCGCGGTCGGCGGGCTGTCGGCGGCGGCCGCGATCCTGCTCTACAGCTATGTGGGCGTCGAGTCGGCGTCCATGAGCGCGGGCGAGGTGCGCGACCCGGAGCGCAACGTCGGGCGGGCCAGTGTGCTGGGCACCGTCGGCGCCGCCGTGGTCTATCTCGTCGGCACCCTGTCGGTCTTCGGCACCGTCGCCCACCGGGACCTGGTCAACTCCACGGCGCCCTTCTCCGACGCCGTGAACGCCATGTTCGGCGGCTCCTGGGGCGGCACCCTCATCGCCCTGGCCGCCGTGGTGTCCATCGTCGGCGCGCTCAACGGCTGGATCCTGATGAGCGCCCAGGCGCCGTACGCGGCCGCCCGCGACGGGCTCTTCCCCGCCGCGTTCGCCGCCAAGCGGCGCGGCGTGCCGACCTTCGGCGTGCTCGTCGGCACGGTCCTCGCCTCGCTGCTCACCGTTGTGAACTACACCTCAGGCTCGGGCGGGGTCTTCGAGTCCCTGGTCCTGATCACCACCTTCTCGGCGACCGTCCCGTATCTGCTGGCCGCCGGCGCCCAGGTCCACTTCCTGCTGTCGGGGCGCCGGGACGAGGTGCGCGCCGGCCGCTTCGCCCGGGACCTGGTGCTCGCGCTGCTCGGCTTCGGCTTCTCCTTCTGGCTGGTCGCGGGCGCCGGATACGCCGCCGTGTACCAGGGCACGCTCTTCCTCTTCGCCGGTGTGCTGGTCTACATCGTGATGGCCTCCCGCCGAGCCGCCGCCCGGCCCCGCGCCGAAGCCGCTGCGGAGGCGGCCCCCGCGGACGGCGCGCGCCCGGCCGCCGGGACGGCCGTCTGACCCGCCGCCTGACCCGGGCAGCGCGGCGGCCGGCAGCACCCCGGCCGCGGCGACGGCCGCCAGGACCGCCAGCGTGGTGGCCGTCGTGGTGAGGGCCATCAGCATGGTCGCCGCGGCGACGCCCAGCGCCGGGCCGACGTTCAGGGCGGTCTGCTGAAGCCCGCCGGCCACCCCGGCGTGGTGCACTGGCGCATGGCGCACGATCACGGCCGTCGCGGTGACCATCACCGCGCCGAACCCGGCGCCGATCGCAAGGAAGCAGCCGCCGATCGCCAGGGCCGTGGACTCCTCGTCGAGCCGGGAGAACAGCAGCACGCCGAGGGCGAGCAGCGCCATCCCCGCCACGGCCGTCCGGCGGGGTCCGTACCGGCGCAGCAGTACAGCGCACACGGGCGCGCCCAGCACCATCATCGCGGGCAGCGGCAGCGCCCTCAGCCCGCTCTGCAGCGGGTTGAGCGCCAGCACGTCCTGCAAGAAGTACGTGCCGAGGAACAGGGTTCCGAACACCGCGGCCGACGCCGCCACCAGGATGCCGAGCGCCGGGGCGACGGCCGCCGTGCCCAGCAGGCCCGGCGGCAGCAGGGGGTGCGCGGTGCGCCGCGCATGCCGGACGAACGCGCCGCCTGCCGCGGCGGTGGCGAGGAGCCCGAGCGCGGTCGCCGCCGTCCAGCCGCTCTCCGGCAGCGCGACGAGCGTGTACACCACGGACGCCAGGGCCAGCGCGAGGAGGAGGGCGCCGGGCAGATCGAGCGGGAGGTCGGCGGTCCGCTTGGGCTCCGGGATCCGGACGACGAGCGCCAGGACACCGATCAGCAGCGCGGGCGCCACGGTGAGGAAGAAAACGGAGCGCCAGCCCAACTGGTCCGTCAGCGCCCCGCCGACCAGCGGACCGGCCGCGGCCGCCAGCCCGATGGCGCTGGTGCGCAGCGCGATGGGCATACCGAGCCGGTCCGGCGGATACGCGGCCCGCAGCATCCCGAGCGTGGCCGGTTGCAGCAGCGCGCCGAACACCCCTTGGACGACGCGCAGTCCGATCACCCACCCGACCCCGGGCGCCAGGCCGATACCCGCCGACGCGGCGGCGAAGCCCAGGGTGCCGAGGGCGAACAGCCGCTGATGGCCGTAGCGGTCACCCAGGCGGCCGGCGAACACCAGCAGGCCCGCCACCGCGATGAGATAGCCGGTGCTGGTCCACTGCACCGCGGCGAAGGAGGCGTGCAGATCCCGCCGCATGTCGGGCTGCGCGATGGTCAGCACGGTGCCGTCCAGCGCGACGATCGCGGCCCCGGCGACACTGGCGACGAGCGTGAGCATCCGCTGGTACTTCACCGCCGCTCCGGTCCCAGATGCGCCTCCAGCGCGGCGCGCAGCAGCGGTTCGACGTCGTCCGTGCCCGTCGCGAGTTGGAGGCTGCCCCACCCCCACAGCTGGGCGATGCCGTGCAGATTGGCCCACAGCGCGCCCGCGACGACCTGGGGCGGGGCGTCGGTCGCGGGGTGTGCCCGGGCGACCAGGTCGACCAGTACCTCGAAGAGCGGCAGGCTGGTCTCGCGCAGCCCGAGGTGGTCGCTCTCCAGCAGGTCATGGCGGAACATCAGCTCGAACATGCCGCGGTTGGCCAGGGCGAAGTCGAGGTAGACCCGTCCCAGCGCCATCAGCTGGGCGCGCGGCTCCACCCGTCCGTCCCCGACCGCCTCGGCGACCCCGGCGGCCAGTTCGGCGAAGCCCTGGCGGGCGATCGCGGACAGCAGCGCCAGGTGGGTGGGGAAGTAGCGGCGCGGGGCTCCATGGGAGACCCCGGCCCGGCGGGCGATCTCCCGCAGGGACAGGGACTGCATCCCCTCCCTGGTCACCAGATCCACGCCGACTTCGATCAGGCGGGACCGCAGCCCCGTGTCGTACTCGCTCATAGACACTGTCTACCAGAGCGGGTAGACAGTGTCTACTAGCCCCCTGGGTCAGCAGGTTGGGCCAGAATGATGCGCCAACGCACAGGTGACGACTCGTGAAAAACGGTGAGGCCGACATGACCGAGCAGCAGCAGCCACCGACGCCCCCTCAGCCGCAAGGGCCACCTCCGCAGCCCGCGGGCCTCCCGCCGCAGCCGGGACAGCTTCCCGCCGCGGCCCCGGCCGCGCCCCCGCAGCGGCAGGGGCGGATCTCGTTGCGCAATCCGCTGGTCACCGCGGCCCTCGGCCTTGTGGTCGGCCTCGCCGCGGTCGGCATACCCGCGCTGCTCTCGGACGACGACGGCGGGGGCTTCGGCGGCGGGGGCGACGGGGGCAAGCTCAGCGCTCCCGCGAAGCTTGACAGGCTCAGACCCCTCGCCGACCTCCAGCGCTCGGCCTCCATGTCGAAGGCCAAGGAGTTGGCGGATGCCATCACGAAGGAGGAGGGCAAGAGCGGCGAGCGGCTGTCGGAGGCGTACGGCGGTGCCGCCGCCGTGGTGCGGCAGTACGCCGACCAGCAGTTCCAGACGACGGCGACGCTGATCGCGGTCCGCAGCCGTTCCCCCGAGCCGTACGTCCCCTACGTGGACCCCAAGCGCCTCGGCCTGGTCAAGCCGCAGGACGAGCTCAAGACCATCGGCGATGTCTCCTGCGTGCTGTACAACCAGCCCACCCCGGCCGGTTCCGAACCCACCGCGGACTCCGTACGCGTCAGCTACTGCCAGCGCACGGGCGACGGGCTCACCGTCCAGATCCGCACGGTCGGCGGCGGCGAGGCCAACCAGCCCGACAAGGTCGCGGCCATGGTCGAGGCGGCCTGGTCGGAACTGTCCTGAGCCGGGCTGTTCCGAGTCGGGGCCATCGCCATTACCTGGCGGGTAATCGACCGGGCGAGCCGTCGGCGGCATGGTTGGGGCATCGGGTTCCGGGCCGGCGCACTCCGGCTCGGAACCCGGCCTCACCAGCACTTTTCACCATGAGGAGAGCCCTGCCATGACCGCGCAGACCCAGTACGAGACCGCCGTCGCCCGCTACTTCGAGGCGTGGAACGCGACCGACGCCGAGGCCCGCGCCAAGGCCGTAGCCGCCGCCTGGACCGAGGACGGCAGCTACACCGACCCGCTCGCCGCCGTCAGCGGCCACGACCAGCTCGCGGCGGTCATCGCCGGGGCCCAGGAGCAGTTCCCCGGCTTTGTCTTCCAGCACACCGGGACCGTCGACGGCCACCACGACACCGCCCGCTTCACCTGGGAGCTGGTCTCGACGGCCGACGGCTCCGCCCCGGTCGCCGGGTTCGATGTGATCACGCTGGCCGAGGACGGCCGGATCCGCTCCGTCCTCGGCTTTCTGGACCGTATCCCGGCGGCGCCTACGGCATGAGCCGCCGCAGGGTCTGCGCCGTCTCCGGGTCGGCCGGGAGAAGGGTCTCGATCGCCAGCTCGGAGACGGTGACGTCCATGGGGGTGTTGAAGGTCGCGATCGTGGACACGAAGGACAGCACATGTCCGGCGTGCTCGATCACCATCGGCAGCGCGAACGGCGCATGGTCCCCGCCCGCGGCCGCCCGCTCCTGGCCCCCCGAGCCCAGTGGATAGGCGCTGACCTCGTCGTACAGCTTCCGCAGCGGCGAGGACCGCATCAGCGCCAGCTGCCGCTCCATCTGCTCCAGCAGATGGCCCCGCCACTCGCGCAGATTGAGGATGCGCGGGGCCAGGCCGTCCGGGTGCAAGGTGATGCGCATCGCGTTCATCGGCGGCCGCAGGAGGTGGTCCGCGACCCCTTCCAGCAGCATCGCCATCCCCTGGTTCGCCGCCACCACCTGGTACATGCCGTCGACGACGATGGCCGGGTACGGGTCGTAGCCCGTCAGCAGCCGCTCCATCCCTTCGCGCAGCGGGCCCATCGACGGGTCGTCCACAGAGGTCTCCGGGTAGTGCGGCGCGTAACCGGCCGCGATCAGCAGGGCGTTGCGCTCCCGCACGGGTACGTCGAGGTGTTCCGCGAGGCGCAGCACCATCTCCTGGCTGGGCCTGGCCCGCCCGGTCTCGATGAAGCTGATGTGGCGGGCGGAGGAGTCGGCGCGCAGCGCGAGCTCGAGCTGGCTGATCCGCCGCCGGTCCCGCCATTCGCGCAGCAGTGCGCCCACCCCCGGGGCAATCACGGCAGTCGTCATGCCCCGACGGTAACCGAACACGCGTCTGCGCCTCGCGTGCGGTCCGCAGGGTGCGTGGGAAGGTGGGGGCAGTCGCGACGAAAGGGGCGCCCCATGGCTGTCGAGCCGCTGTCGAACGAGGAGATCGAGCGGGGTCTGGAGGACCTTCCCGGCTGGTCGCTGCGGGACGACCGGCTGGTGCGCGGATACTCCTTCCCGGGACATCCGGCCGCGGCCCGTCTGGTGGCCGAGGTCGCCGAGGCGCAGGAGGAGCTGGGGCACCACTCCGACCTCACGCTCGGCTACAACAAGGTCGGCGTCTCGGTGAACACGCACAGCGTCGGCGGCAAGGTGACCGAGCTCGACCTCCGGCTCGCCCACCGCATCGAGGACATCGCCCGAGGACAGGGCGTGTCCTAGAACCCCGCTTTTTGATAAGGATGTTGGCCTGCTCTGATCACTTCGTTAGCCTCCCGGCAGCCCCCCAGATACGCCGCTCCGAGGAAGACGACGCAGTGACGAACCCCCAGGACCCGCAGGACCTCCAGGACCCTCAACCCCCGCGCAGCGCACCGGATACCCCGCCCCCGGGCTGCCCCGCCCACGCCGCACGGCTGTACGGACCGGACTTCCGGCGGGAGCCGGCCGAGACCTACCGGCGGATACGACGCGAGGGACAGGTCACCCGCGTCCTGCTCGAAGGCGACGTCCCCGTCTGGTTCGTCGTCGGCTACCGCGAGACCCGCCAAGTGCTGTCCGACGTCGAGACCTACGGCCGCGACCCGCGCCGCTGGAACGGCTGGGACAGCGTGCCGCCGGACTGGTCCCTCATGCCGTGGGTGCAGTACAGCCCGATGATGCCCTTCACGGAGGGGGAGGAGCACCTGCAGCGTGCGGCGGCCGTCAGCGAGGTCCTGGCCACGCTCGACCCCTTCGTGCTGCGCGGGCACTGCGAGCGCTTCGCCGATCAGCTGATCGACAAGTTCGCCGTGACCGGTCGGGCGGATCTGGTGTACGACTACATCTACTCGGTGCCCACCCTCGTCATGGGCGAGGTGTTCGGCCTGGCCGAGGACGAGGCCGGGCTGGCGGCCCTGGCGGAGGGGCTGACCACTTCGTTCGTCTCCCGCGAGGACGCCATGGCCGGTCAGCAGCGGGCCGCCGCGTATGTGGCGGGGCTGGTGAAGGCCAAGCGCGAGGCGCCGGGCCCCGACCTCACCTCGCGGTTCATCCAGAGCACTCCGAACCTCACCGAGGAGCAGCACATCGCGGACGTGATGATGCTGATGGCCGCGGCGCTGCCGCTCACCTCGTACTGGATCGGCAACACCCTCAGGCTGCTGCTCACCGACGAGCGCTTCGCCACGACCCTCACGGGCAACCGCCGCAGCATCGGCCAGGCCATGAACGAGGTGCTGTGGGTGGACACCCCGCTGCAGAACCTGATCGGGCGGTACGCCACCCGCGACACCGTCCTCGGCGGTCAGCGCATCCGCACCGGCGACCTCGTCGTCCTCGGCCTGGCCGCCGCCAACGCCGACCCGCTGCTGTGGCCCGACGGCCACGTCGGCCACGCCGGGAACCACTCCCATGTCGCCTTCAGCGGCGGCGAGTACGGATGCCCGGTGGGCGGCCCCGAGACGGCCAGGATCATCGCGGAGACGACGATCGAGGTGCTGCTGGACCGCGTGCCGGACCTGGCGCTCGCGGTGGCCCCCGAGGAGCTGAGGTGGATGGACTCCGTCTGGTACCGCTGTCTGGAGTCGCTGCCCGTCGCCTTCACCCCCACCGGGGTCATGGGGGGCTGATCCCGCCTCGGGGCATGTGGTGGTCCCGCCTTGCCGAATCGGCAACAATATTTGTCGATCAGGTGGGGCGGGAGCAGGCTCGACGGCATGAGCGGACACCAGCACACCCACACCGACCACACCCATTCCCACCCCCACGGCGGCCCCGCCCATGCCGATGACGCGCACCCGGACTGGGCCGCCTTCGGGGAACTCCTCGAACTGAGCGCGGATGTTCACACCCCCGCCGTCGAGCAGACCGCCGAGTGGCTGCGCGGGCTCCTTGGCGGGCCCGTACGCCGCGCGCTCGACATCGGCAGCGGGCCCGGCGGCGCCACCTGCGTGTTCGCCCGCGCCTTCGCCGACGCCGAGGTGGTGGCCGTGGACGGCAGCCCGGAGCTGCTGGCGCGGGCCCGCGACCGCGCCGCGCGGCTCGGGGTCGCCGACCGCGTACGGACCCACCTGGCCGAACTGCCCGAGGGGCTGGCCGAGGTGGGCGACGCGGAGCTGATCTGGTCCAGCAAGGCGGTCCATCACCTGGGGGACCAGCAGGGAGCCCTCGACCGGCTCGCCGCCGCGCTGCGCCCCGGCGGGGTGCTGGCCGTGGCCGAGGGCGGGCTGTCGCTGCGCGCGCTGCCCCGCGACATCGGTATCGGCCGCCCCGGTCTGCTGACCCGGCTCGACGCGATGCAGGAGGAGGCGTTCGCCGAGATGCGGGCCGGGCTGCCCGACACCAAGGAGACGGTCGAGGACTGGCCGGCCATGCTCGCGGCGGCCGGGCTGACCGGGGCCCGCAGCCGCAGCTTCCTGATCGACCTGCCCGCCCCGCTCGACGCCCCGGCCCGCCGTCTGCTGCACGCCGACCTGACCCGTCTGTCCGACCATCTGGCCGACCGCCTCGACGCGACGGACCGCGCCACCCTCGACCGGCTGCTCGACCCGGACGACGAGGCGGGCGTGGAGCGCCGGCCGGATGTGTTCTGGCTGAGCGCGCAGACCGTCCACGCGGCGGTCAAGCCGCGGTGACACGGGTCCGGTGACATGGGTCCGGTGACATGGGTCCGGTGACGAAGGTGCGGTGAGCGCGCCGTGGGCAGGCCCCGCTGACCGGGCCTGCCCACGGCGCACCAGATCCCTCAGCCGGTGGTGAGGGTGAGGCCGTACGCCTCGAGGATCGGGTTCACCGGCTGGAAGTACGTGGTGCCACCGGCCGTGCAGTCGCCGGAGCCGCCCGAGGTGACGCCCTGGGCCTGGCTGCCGGTGATGTACGAGCCGCCGGAGTCGCCGGGCTCGGCGCATACGGTCGTCCGGGACAGCCCGCTGACCATGCCCTCGGAGTACCGCACACTGGTGTCGAGCTGTTCGACCGTGCCGCAGTGCCAGCCGGTCGTCGAACCGGAGCGGCAGACCGAGGAGCCCACCGGCGCCTCCTGGGAGCCGGCGACCGTGACGACGGAGCCGCCGGGGCCGAGCACCACGGGCTTGGGCGTCCAGGTGCTGTTGACCGCCACCCAGGCGTAGTCGTTGCCGGGGAAGCGCGACGCCTGGAAGGTGCCCTGGGCGGCCTTGTTGACGCCGGTGGTGGTGGCGCCCGCCTCGCCGCAGTGGCCCGCGGTGACAAAGCCGCCCTGGGAGCCCTTCGACACCGAGAACCCGATCGAGCAGCGCGCGGTGCCGTTGATGTAGTACGCCTCGCCGCCGCGTACGTCGTCCAGCGGTTTCGGCTGCTCGGCGGATTCCACGATCCGCACCATGCCGCGGTCCACGCCGCTGGCGGTGACGAAGGCCGAGGCCTGGTCGGGGTCGGCCGACTGAATCACCACGCTGTTGCTCTTCACATCCACGTACCAGACGGCGGCGGCCGAGGCCGACGGCGCGCGCTGCTCGGCGGCGCGGTCCAGGGTGCCCTTCGCGGCGGTGAGGTCGTCGAGGCTGTGGCTGACCGTCACGGCCTTGGCGCCGGCGGCGGTGATCATGCCATGCCGGCCCTGGTCGGTCGTGGCGACGGTGAGCTCGGCGGTCTTGCCGGTCACCCACGCTCCGCCGAACGCGGTCCCCAGGCTTCTGCGGAGCGCGGGGGTGGCCGTACCGGCCCGGTACTCGTTGCTGATCCGGGCCCTCGCCTCGTCGGCCGTGAGGCCGAGGTCGCGCCGCATCGCGTCCAGCATCTCGGCGGGGACCTCGGTGGGGACCCCCGTGGGGGCCCCGGCGGTGGGGCCGGGCTCCGCCGCGGCGGATGTCGCCAGGGCGGGTATGGCGGTCAGGGAGAGAGCGGCGATGGCGATGGCACAACCAGCGGTGAGGGCAGGTCTGTGGCTGCGGAGCATCGGGTGTCTCCTCGTCGTGTCGTGGGGGCTTGCGTCAACGTAAGCCGCCCCGACACACGCCGCCCACCTGCCCGCTCTCCCCGGTTGCGGCCAGCGGCAACACCCGGCACGACCGCCCGTGGGCCCGCTCCCAAGCCAGTCGCCGGAGGCGGCCCGCCGCCCGGTTGTTGACGGCTGACGTACAGGGACGCCACCCGAACAGCCGCCGCCAATCCAGCGGTTGCGCGATCCAGCGGTTACGCGAGTGCCCCCGCCCTGCAAGCAGGGCGGGGGCACTCGACAGGCCGGGCAGGGCGCGGCATCACACCAGGTTGAAGGTGTCCGGGTCCGGGCCCAGGCGGTTGCCGGAGTCCATCGCGTCGATCGCCGCGAGGTCCTGGGCGTCCAGTTCGAAGTCGAACACGTCGATGTTCTCCGCGATACGGGCCGGCGTGACCGACTTGGGGATCACCACATTGCCCAGGTCGAGGTGCCAGCGGAGCACCACCTGGGCGGGGGACTTGCCGTGCTTCTCGGCGATGGCCTTGAGCCGGTCGTCCTCCAGCAGGCCCTTGCCCTGGCCGAGCGGGGACCAGGCCTCGGTCACGATGTTGTGCCGGGCGTTGAAGGCGCGCAGCTCCGACTGCTGGAACTGCGGGTGCAGCTCGACCTGGTCGATGACCGGGGCGATCTCGGTCTCCGAGAGCAGTCGCTGGATATGGGCGGGGTGGAAGTTCGAGAGGCCGATGGCCTTGGCGCGGCCCTCGGCGTAGATCTTCTCGAACGCCTTCCACGAGTCCACGTACTTGTCGACCCCCGGCACCGGCCAGTGGATCAGATACAGGTCCACATACTCGAGGCCGAGCTTGGACAGCGAGGTGTCGAAGGCGCGCAGGGTGGAGTCATAGCCCTGCTCGGCGTTCCAGAGCTTGGTGGTCACGAACAGCTCGTCGCGCGGGATGCCCGACGCGGCGATGGCCCTTCCCGTGCCCTCCTCGTTGCCGTAGATCGCGGCGGTGTCGATGCTGCGGTAGCCGACGTCGAGCGCCGTACGGACCGCGACGGCCGCCTCGTCGTCCGGGACCTGCCAGACGCCGAAGCCGAGCTGGGGCATCTGGACGCCGTTGCTGAGGGATATGAAGGGGACCTTGCTCACGAGCAGTCGATCCTTACGTCGAATACGGGTACGTACAACGTCAGGTACGTACAACGTCAGAGTGAACGGTCAACGTCAGAGCGAACGGTTGAGCGGAGTGTTGTATTCCCGTTCGACCGCTCCGTACGTTGCTTCCCGACACGCCCCCCAAGTACACCCTAAGCCGTTGGCGATCCGGCCCGCGGCGACCGCTTCGGCCACCGCGGACCAGAACGTCCTCACCCCGCGGCGAGCAGCAGCGGCTCGGGGAGCTCCGCCCGGAACCGCCGCCGCATATGCCCTTCGCGCACCGTCGCGCCCACCTCGACGGCGGCCCGGCTGACCGTGGCGCGCGGCGCGCGCACCACCATGGCCAGCCGGTAGGTGCCGCCGATGCTCGCGGTGGGGGTGCGGCGGATCTCCCAGCCCGGGTCGGACCTGAGCTCGCGCCGCGCCTCCAGACAGACCCGCGCGCCCCGCGCGGCTCGATCCTGCCCCACGAACCCCAGCCGCGGGCCGAGGTGAGCCGGGCCGGTGGCCCGGACCTCCTCGCTGAGCTGCAGCGGCAGCATGGACCAGGCCACCGGCTGGAAGGCGGCGCGGCGATTTCCGGCCGGTTCGGCCGATAGGGTCAGATCAAGATTGACCGTATGCAGTTGAGGACTGGCTGCTTCTTGTGCGCAGCTGACCGAAAGATGCACCAGGTGGTAGTCCGCACTGTGTGCCTCATCGGCCTTGCTGGCCTCCGATTCCACAAATGCCTTGAGCTCTGGAACCCGGCCCACGAGTTCCGTCGTCAACGGCACGGACAGCGGTCCGCCCAGCGTGACCCGCCCGGCCAGGGCGGCGGCGGGCGGCCGCGGGACATGGCCCGAAGGCCCGGAGATTTCCTCGGATACCAGTGCCAGCTCGCGCTCGGGAAGTTCGGGGAGAATGATGTCGATCATTTCCGTGCCCCCTTTGCGGCTCAGGATTGGTAGAGCGCCTCGATTTCTACGGAGTACGCCTGCTCGATCGCCTTTCGCTTCAATTTCAGCGAAGGCGTCAGCAGACCATGCTCCTCCGAGAACTGAGCTGCAAGTATTCGGAACGTACGAATCGACTCGGCTTGGGAGACCAGCGTGTTGGCCGCGATCACCGCCCGCCGGATCTCCATCTCCAGCTCCGGCTCGCGGACCAGCTCCTGCGCAGGCAGTTCTGTCTGGCCGCGCATCGCCAGCCAGTGCGCGACGGCGTCGGCGTCCAGCGTGATCAGCGCCGCCACATACGGCCGGTCGTTGCCGACCACGATGCACTGGGCGACCAGCGGATGCGCTCTGATCCGCTCCTCCAGGACCACCGGCGACACGCTCTTGCCGCCGGAGGTCACCAGGATCTCCTTCTTCCGCCCGGTGATCGTCAGATAGCCGTCGTCGTCCAGCGTGCCCAGGTCACCGGTGGCCAGCCAGCCGTCCCGCAGCACGGCGTCGGTCGCCTTGGGGTCGCCGAGATAGCCCTCGAAGATCTGGTCGCCCGACAGCAGGACCTCGCCGTCGTCCTCGATGTACACGGTGGTGCCCGGCAGCGGAACGCCCACCGTGCCGAAGCGGGTCCGGTCGGGCGGGTTGGCGACGGCCGCCGCGGTGGTCTCGGTGAGCCCGTACCCCTCGAAGATCGTGACGCCCGCGCCCGCGAAGAACAGCCCGAGCCGGCGCTCCATGGCCGAACCGCCCGAGAAGGCGTGCCGGACCCGGCCGCCCATCGCCGCCCGCACCTTGCTGTAGACCACCTTGTCGAAGAACTGGTGCTGCATGCGCAGCGAGGCGCCGGGCCCGGGCCCGATGCCGAAGGCCCTGGCCTCCTGCGCCTCCGCGTACCGCACCGCGACGTCCACGGCCTTGTCGAACGGGCCCAGCCGCCCCTCCGCCTCGGCCTTTCTGCGGGCCGCGGCGAAGACCTTCTCGAAGATGTACGGCACGGCCAGGAAGAACGTCGGCCGGAACGACTGGAGATCGGGCAGCAGCGCGGCCGCGGTCAGGCTCGGCTGGTGGGCCAGTTTCACCCGGCCGCGGATCGCGGCGACCTCGACCATCCGGCCGAAGACATGCGCGAGCGGCAGAAACAGCAGCGTCGCGGCCTCGTCGCCCCGCTTGGAGTGGAAGACCTCCTCGTACAGGGCGACCACGGTGTCGCACTCGGCCATCAGATTGGCGTGGGTGATGACACAGCCCTTGGGGCGGCCGGTGGTGCCCGAGGTGTAGACGATGGTCGCGGGGTTCTCGGGCTGCAGCGCCTTGCGGTGGCGGTGCACCACATCGTCGTCCATCGACGCCCCGGCCGCGGTCAGCTCGTCCACCGCGCCCGCGTCCAGCTGCCACAGCCGGGTCAGCATCGGCAGCCGCCCGACCACCGAGCCGATCGTCATGGCATGGTCTTCGTGCTCCACGACACAGGCGGAGACATCCGCGTCATGCAGCATCCAGAAGACCTGCTCGGCGGAGGAGGTGGGATACATCGGCACGCTCTGCGCCCCGATGGACCACAGCGCGAAGTCGAACAGCGTCCACTCGTAGCGGGTACGGGACATGATGGCGACGCGGTCGCCGAACCGCACGCCCTGGGCCAGCAGCCCCTTGGCGAGCCCCATCACCTGGTCACGGAACTCGCCCGAGGACACATCGAGCCATTCGCCGTCCGCCGTTTTGCGGCCCAGCGCCACCCGGTCCGGATCCGCGTCCGCATGGTCGAACACGGGATCCGCCAGGCCTCCGGTCTGCGGCGGGCTCGTCAACGGGGGGACGGTGAACTCGCGCAATGACTAGCTCCTTGAAGCGCTCCGCACAGCGCCGTGACCGTATCTGATCTGGGGCTATGAGCCCGTTGTGCGGCTCATGTGTGACGCCTTTCTCCACCGAATCTCTCCCATCAGGGCACAGATCGGGGCGCGGGTCAATGCATCAGGCACGGATCGATGCGCTGGTCAGGGCACGGGCCCGGCCAGGATCGCGGCGGCCAGCCGGTCGGCCGCGGCCCGGGCCGCGGAGTCCCGCTGCCGCCTTCCGTGCAGCAGTACGAACTCCACCGGGCCCAGCTCGGGCAGCCCGGCCCGGTCCGGGATGCGCGTCAGGCCGGGCGGGATCAGGCCGCGGGTATGCGCCATGACGCCCAGCCCCGCGCGCGCCGCGGCGACCAGCCCGTTGAGACTGCCGCTCGTGCATACGATCCGCCAGGGCCTGCCGTGCTGCTCCAGCACCTCCAGCGCGCGGGCCCGGGTGAGGCCCGGCGGCGGAAAGACGATCAGCGGCAGGGGGCGGTCGGGGTCCAGCCGCAGCCGCTCGGAGCCGATCCACACCAGTTTGTCCCGCCACACCAGCCGGCCCCCCGGCCGCTCCTCGGACCGCTTGGCGAGCACCAGATCCAGCTTTCCCGCCGCCAGCCGCTCATGCAGCGTGCCCGACAGCTCCACGGTCAGCTCCAGGTCCACCTCAGGGTGGTCGCGGCGGAACCCCTCCAGGATCTCGGGAAGCCGGGACAGTACGAAGTCCTCCGACGCGCCGAAGCGCAGCCGCCCGCGCAGCCGGGTGCCCTGGAACCAGCTCGCCGCCCGCTCGTTCGCCTCCAGGATCGTCCGGGCGAAGCCCAGCATGGCCTCGCCGTCCTCGGTCAGCTCCACCCCGTGGGTGTCGCGGGTGAACAGCGGCCGGCCGACCTCGTCCTCGAGCTTGCGCACATGCTGGCTGACGGTGGACTGGCGCAGGCCGAGGCGGTGGCCGGCCTGGGTGAAGCTCAGCGTCTGGGCGACCATGAGGAACGTGCGCAGCTGGGACGGGTCGTACACACCGCAAGTGTAGGCGGGGGTCATCGCGGTTCGCGATGACAGTCAGAGCGGTCAGTGGGATTCCCGATAGCGGTGATCAAGAGCATGGTGGAGAGGGCATCCGTTCATGCCGCCCGGGACGCAGAACGAGCCAAGAGAACCGAGAGAGCTGAGAAAGAGAGCGCATGCACCGCCGTAAGATCACCCTCCCGTCCTGGCTCCCTCTCGATTGGTTCATCCTCGCCCTGATCGGCACCGTCGTCCTCGCCGCGCTGCTGCCCGCCGACGGCCGCGCCGCGACCGTCGCCGACGGGGCGACCACCGTCGCGATCGCCTTTCTCTTCTTCCTGTACGGCGCGCGGCTGTCCACCCGCGAGGCGCTGGACGGAATGCGCCACTGGCGGCTCCATCTGACCGTGCTGGTCTGCACCTTCGTCATCTTCCCGGTGCTGGGCACGGCCGCCCGCGGCCTGGTGCCGTATGTGCTGACGCATCCGCTCTACACCGGGCTGCTCTTTCTGTGCCTGGTGCCCTCCACCATCCAGTCCTCGATCGCCTTCACCTCGATCGCCCGGGGCAATGTCCCGGCCGCCATCTGCGCGGGCTCCTTCTCCAGCCTGATCGGCATCGTCATCACCCCGCTGCTGGCCGCGCTGCTGCTGGGCAACGGGGGCGGCGGATTCTCGGCGGACTCGATGGTGAAGATCGCCCTGCAGCTGCTGGCGCCGTTCCTCGCCGGGCAGCTGCTGCGCCCCTGGGTCGGCGGCTTCGTCGCCCGCCATCGCAAGGTCCTCGGCTACGCCGACCGCGGCTCGATCCTCCTGGTCGTCTACGCGGCGTTCAGCGAGGGCATGGTCCGCGGCATCTGGCACCAGGTGACCCTGGGGCGGCTGGGCGCGCTGCTGGCGGTCGAGGCGGTGCTGCTTGCGGTGATGCTCACGATCACCTGGCACGGCTCCCGGCGGCTGGGCTTCAACCGCGAGGACCGGATCGCGATCGTCTTCGCCGGCTCGAAGAAGAGCCTGGCGTCCGGGCTGCCCATGGCCAGCGTGCTGTTCGGCGCGCAGGCGAGCCTGGCCGTGCTGCCGCTGATGCTCTTCCACCAGATGCAGCTGATGGTCTGCGCGGTGCTGGCACGGCGCTTCGCCAGGTCGGCTCCGGAGCCGGTGGCCCCGGAGCCGACCCCCGCGACGGCGCAGCCGCAAGAGACTCAGCCGCGGGAAGCTCAGGCGCCGGTCGG
Source organism: Streptomyces milbemycinicus (assembly GCF_002154605.1). Lineage (GTDB taxonomy): Bacteria > Actinomycetota > Actinomycetes > Streptomycetales > Streptomycetaceae > Streptomyces > Streptomyces milbemycinicus. The sequence goes on from NZ_MUNE01000099.1 coordinate 17,181, forward strand.
CGCCTGAGCCTCATGTCACTCGTCGTCGGCGGGGTGGACGCGGTCCAAGGGAAGCCGTACGAGCTCGGCGGGATCCTTGCCGTGCCCGTCGGCCGGCGTGGCGTTGAACTCACGGACCTGCCGCAGTTCGGTGTCCGACAGCGCACGCGCCCACACCCGTAGCTCGTCCAGATCGCCCGTCAGATGCGAGCGGCTGTCGACGGCCTCGCCGACATGGATGCCGAACGGCGAGGTGCGGGTGACCGGCCCGGGCACATCGGCGGTGGAGAACGCCGCGCCCCCGTCCACGGCCAGGGTCAGCCGGCCCCCGGCGCGGGTCAGCGCCGCGTGGTGCCACTGCCCGTCGTTGTACGCGGAGTCGGTGCTCACCGAGGCGCTGGTGAAGGTGGCGGGGCCGTTGACCGTCGTGATCAGCGCCCGTACCCGGCCGCTGGAGGGTTCACCGCGCAGCCACACCTGTGGCTGCTTGTTGCCGATGCCGCCCATCCACAGGAACGGCTGCTGGCCCGAGGTGGCGGTGTAGCGGAACCACAGGCTCACCGTGAAGTCGCGGGTGCCCAGCGGCAGCGAGGGCCGGAAGGGGATGTGTACGGCGTCGTCCGTACCGTCGAACGACAGCCCCCGTCCGAACCGCCCCTCGGCCCGGGCCGGGCCGCCGAGCACGGTGGCCGGGCGGGCGTCGGGCGCCCGGTCGGAGGTGGTCGGGTCGGGGCCGCGGCGCGGGCCGAGCCAGTCCTCGGTGAAGCGGGCGAAGCGGATCTCGTCACGGGCATCGACCGCGCCGCCCTCGTACATCAGCCCCACCTCGTCATGCGAGATGGCGACCATGTCCGAATAACCGGACCAGTCGGTGGTCACGACCTTGCCACGGTCGACGCTGTCCCAGCTGCGGCCCTCGTTCCAGGAGGAGCGGATCATCATGGTGCGGCGCCGGTCGGGGTCGGCGGGCGCGGCGAACAGCAGACGGCTGTAGTCGTCCCGGTCCTCGCTCCGCAGCCGGAGGATCGAGCCCTGTACCTGTGGCGTGTACAGGTCGGGGATGGTGCGGAACGGCCCGGTGAAGCTCTCCCCGCCGTCCTTGCTGACGGCGTAGTCGCGGTGGCCGAGGTCCGTGCCGTCCTGTTCGCGCCCGTTGACGTAGACCGATCCGTCCTCGCGCTCCACCAGCGTCATCTCGGAGGGCTTCTGGCGGAAGGTGCCGTCCGAGCCGACGGGCCAGCTGTCCACCGCGCCGAGGCGCCAGGTGTCGCCGCCGTCGTCGCTGTAGGCCAGCGCCGCATGGTTGGCGGTGATCCGGGTGCCGTCGTGGGTCTCGGTGTTGACGGTGAAGAGCAGCCGTCCCCGGTGCCGGCCGTGCTGCAGCTGGATGCCGTGCACGGGCCCGGTGGCGTACCAGGAGTTCCACGAGGCGGGCAGCAGCGAATCGCTCAGATCGCGCGGGGCGGACCAGGTCGCCCCGTCGTCGTCGCTGTACTGGAGGTGCGGGGTCCGGTCACAGGGCACATCACAGCCCTGCGCGTCGTCACGCCCGGTGTTGTACGTACTGGCGAGCACGATGCGGCCGGTGCGCTGGTCCACGATGGGCGCCGGGTTGCCGTGGGTGTCGCCCGCGCCCTCGTTGACCACCTGGAGCGGTCCCCAGGTGCGGCCGCCGTCCGTGGAGCGTTTGAGGACCAGGTCGATATCGCCGGCGTCACCGCAGTTGTCCGTCCGCCCCTCGGCAAAGGCCAGCAGCGTGCCGTCCTTGGACTTCACAATGGCCGGGATCCGGAAGCACGAGTATCCGCTGTCCTGGGAAGACTTGAAGAGGACTTGCTGCTCGAAATCGGTACGGGCCGCGGAGGCGGATGACTCCGCGTCCGCGGCCCGTACCGGAATCGGGATCAAAGCCAGCGCCGCGGCGGCGAGGAAAGCCGACGCACGGCGCCGCCATGGTCTGGACCGCTTATGTGTAGCGCGAAGATCTGACGACATCGTCACCGACCTGCCCTTTCAGCGGCATCTGGACATCACGACATCAAGACATCCCACGTGTGATCGAGTGCTGCCGGAGAAGTGTCCCGTCTCGCCCCCGCGCCGGACAAGGACCCTGCGTCAGATCGTGTGCGAGCCAAGCGGGTTGGGCCGCGGCAGCGACGGCGCTACACCGCCGCCATGCCGGCCGTGATCACCGTGTCCAGCAGCGAACGCGAGGTCTCCAGCTCCTCGATGGCCGATGTCATCCGCGCCCGTTCGTCCTGCAGCTGTGCGATCAGCTCCGTGCAGGTGGGCACCAGGCCCTCGCCGTCGTCCCGCAGACACGGCAGGATCTGCGAGATCGTCGCGGTCGACAGCCCGGCGGCGAGCAGCGAGCGGATGCGGTGCACCACGGCCACATCGGACTCGCCGTAGACGCGATAGCCGCTGGGCAGGCGCTCCGGCTGGAGCAGGCCCTGCTGCTCGTAGTAGCGCAGCAGCCGCTCGTTCACCCCGGTGCGCCGGGCCAGTTCACCGATGCGCATGCCACGTCCCCTCGCCACACCGCTGCCGGACATCGCCCAGCAGGCCTCTCATGGATGTCAGAGTTTACCCGTCGCGCCCGCACAGCGCGTGGTCTATCAGCGCCTTCACCGCCTGGTCGGCCTGCTCCTGCCGCCCCGTGTCGGACTCGTCGAAGCTGTTGGTCGACACCGTCACCGCGCGGCGCCCGTCGGTGGTGACGCCGTTCTCACTGGAGTAGCCGAGGGCGTTGCCGCCGTGGTGCCAGTAGAAGCCGCCGCAGCTCAGTGGGGTCGTCTCCAGGCCGAGACCGGCGCGGCGCCCCGGCTCGTCGGGTATCGGGACGGTCCGCCGCATCTCGGCGAGCTCGGCGGGGCGCAGCAGCCGCCCAGTGAGGAGCGCGCCGAAGAAGCGGTTGACGTCCTGCGGGGTGGTGACCAGATCGCCGGACGCGTCGGCCGCCGTGGAGTTGAAGACCGTGGTGTCGACGCGGCGCCCGTCCTCCGCGCGCCCGTCCTCCGCGTAGGTGTGGTATCCGTGTGCGTACGGCGCGGGCAGGTACGGGTGGTCGCCCGGCAGGGACGTCCCGGTCAGCCCCAGCGGGCGGATGACCCGGTCGCGGACCTCGGTGCGCCAGGGGTGTCTGGTGACCCTCTCGATGATCATTCCGATGACGACATAGTTGGTGTTGGAGTAGCGGTAGGCCGCCCCGGGCTCGGAATTCGGGGGATGGCCCACCGCGGCGGCCACCAGCTCCCCGGCGGTGTAGTGGCGGAAGCGGTTCTCGTAATAGCCCCGGGCGGAGTAGCCAGCGGGGAATACTCCGGGGATGCTCGTATAGCCGCGCAGCCCGCTGGTGTGCTGGAGCAGCTGCCGGACCGTGATGCGGCGGCCGTCGTTGCCGTGGCCGCTGACGACGCCGGGCAGCCAGCTGTCCACCGTGTCGTCCAGCGCCAGCCGCCCCTCGCCGACCAGCTGAAGCGCGACAGTGGCCACAAAGGTCTTCACCGTGCTGCCCGCGCGGTAATGGGCGTCGGTGCGCATGGGGGCGCCGGTGCGCAGATCGGCCTCTCCCGCGCGGGCCGTGGCGGTGCCGGACGGGGTGTCCAGTACGGCCGCGACCCCGATCGCCCCGGCCCGGTGGACCGCCGCGGTGTCGCGCCGTAACACTTCCGCGCTGCTCCCTCCGGGGCTGCGGGCCTCCCCTGGGGCGGGGGCCGCCGCCACCAGAGCGGCGACGGCCGCCAGAGCGGCCAGGGACGCGGCCACGCGCCGCCCCACCGCGCTCACGGCTTCACCACCTCACCGCACATCACACGGTCCAGAAGCGCCTGTACGGCCCTCTCGGCCCTGAGCAACCGCTCGTCGTCCGAGGTGGTCCCGCTGGCGCTGATCACCACCGAGCGCCGCCCGTCCGCGCTGAACGCCGTCCTCACCGTGCCGCCTTCGAGATCGCCGCCGTGGCCCCAGCGGTAGCCGCCGCAGCTCAGCGGCTGCCGCATCAGCCCGAGCCCGTACCGAAGCCCGGGGAACGCCATCTCGAAGTCGGGGCCCACGGGGACCGCACGGCGCATCTCGGCGAGCTGTGCGGCGGGCAGGAGGCGACCGCCGAGCAGGGCCGTGAAGAACCGGTCCAGGTCCCGCTGGCTGGTCACCAGCGACCCGGCGGCATCGGCCCACGAGATATTCCGAACGGTGGTGTCGGTCCACCGGTCGGAGCCGGGGAAGCGGTGGTAGTTATGGGCGTACGGCTGCTTCAGATACGGGTCGTCGCCGGGCTCGTAGGTGTCCTTCAGCCCCAGCGGCCGGATGACGCGGTCGCGCACCTCATCGGCCCAGGGCCGCCCGGTGGCCTTCTTGATGATCAGGCCGGCGAGCATGTAGTTGGGGTTCGAGTAGTTCCACTTCGGCGCCGGGTCGTCCGGGTCGGCGGGCGGGAAGTCGGGGCTGTGCCGCATCGCTCCGGCGATGCTCTGCTCCGGATCGATGTGGTAGAGCTTCGTCCGCTCGAAGTCCTCGGCCGTGTCCCCCAGGTCTTCCTCCAGACCGTAGTTGTAGATGCCGCTGGTGTGCTGGAGCAGATTCCGGATGGTGATGCGGCGGCCGTCGTTGCCATGGCCCGACACCAGGCCCGGCAGCCAGCTGTCGACGGTGTCGTCCAGCGACAGCCGCCCCTCGGCGGCCAGTTGCAGCACGACCGTGGCCACGAAGGCCTTGGTGACGCTGGCGGCCCGGAAGTTCGCACCGTACGGAACCGGGCGGCCGGTGTGCAGCTCGGCCTCGCCCGCGCGGGCCAGGACCCGACGGCGGCCGTCGCGCACCTCCACGGACATGCCGATGTACCCGGCCTCCCGCAGGGTCCTGGCCACTTCGCTCTGCAACTCGTCCTGTCCGAGCGAGGTGTCCGAGGACGCCGCGGCCGGCACCGCCGCGACGCCGCCGGCCGCGACCACGGCGAGCGCCGCGGCCGCGGCCACGCCCCTTAACCGGAGTCTCTTCGAGAACCGGGTTTTCTTCGAGAACCGGAGCTTCTTCGAGCGGATTTGCTCCCATCGGAGCTTGTGTGCGGAAGTCGGGGCGAAGGGCGTGACGGCGGGTTCTTTCATGCCCACCACCCTCCCGGAGCCGGCGGTGCCGGACCATCACGCCAGCCCTAGTCCCGAGGTCACGCCAGCCCTACTCCTCGGGTATGGCCAGCCCTACCCCGACGGGCCGTCAGGCCGAGGACCCGCTGTCGATGACCAGGTCCGTGCCGACCACCGCGCCGGCCGCGGGCGAGGCGAGGTAGAGCACCGCGGCCGCGACCTCCTCGGTCTCCGCGAGCCGGCCCAGCGGGGTCTCGCGCTTCATCCGCTCGGCCCGCCCGGCCTCCGTCTCGCCGGGCCGCAGCGACATCGAGGTGGCGGCGGCCCCCGGGCTGACCGCGTTGATGCGGATGCCCTGGTGGATGTGGTCGAGCGCGGCGGCGCGGGTGAGCGCGGACACCGCCGCCTTCGAGGTGAGGTACGCGGCGAGGTTGGGGATCCGGAGGTGTGCGCCCAGGTTGGAGGCGATGTTGACGATGGCGCCGCCGCCGTGGTCCTTCATGTGCGCGATCTCGTGCTTCATGGCCAGCCAGACGCCGGTGACATTGGTCCGCTGCACCGCGTCCCAGTCCTCCTCGCTCACCTCGCCGACAGGCCCCACGCCGCGCAGGATCCCGGCGTTGTTCACCGCGATGTCCAGCCCGCCGAACCGCGTGACAGTCTCCTGGACGAGCGCGCGGAGCTGTCCGGAGTCGGTGACATCGGCCACGGCCGCGGCGGCCTTCCCGCCGGCGGCCTCGATCAGCCCGACGGTCTCGTCCAGCGTGGCCGCAGTGCGCCCCGCGGCGACCACGGAGGCGCCTTCGGCGGCGAAGGCGAGCGCGATCGCACGGCCGAGGCCGGAGCCCGCGCCGGTGACGAGCGCGGTCTTGCCGGGGAAGCGGTTCATGGGTGTCTCCTTGAGAGATGGGTGTGTGGTGATGGGTGATGGGTGATGCGGCACAGTGGTTCAGGAAGCGGCCGGCCGGTGGCTCAGGACGGCCGTGGTCCGGTGCGCCGGCTCAGCGCGGTGAGGGCGGCGAGCGCCGCCAGCGCGGCCCCCGCCGCGGCCAGGGACGAGGCGTCGCCGCCGAGCGTGAGCAGGACGGCGAACAGGACCGTCGGGCCGAACTCCATCGCGGTGTTCATCACGCCGCCCGCGAGCCCGGCCTGCCCCAGCGGCACACCGTCGGTGGCGAGCACCGCGGCGCCCGCGAAGGAGGCCGCCGTACCGAGCGGCAGCAGCACAAGACCCGGCAGCAGCCCGTACGCGTACGGCGTGCCCGCGTCGAGCCCGCCGAGCGCGAGCAGGACGAGCCCCGCGCCGCCCACGCCGAGCCCGGCGGCGGTCACGGCCCGGGCCCCGTAGCGTCCGATCAGCGGCCCCGCCGCCCGCCCCGAGGCGAGCAGCGCGACGGCGAACGGCACGAAGGCGGCCGAGGTGCGCAGCGCCGACCAGTCGCGCTCCTGCTGGAGGTGGAGCGAGAGGACCACAAAGGTCATCGCGGTCCCGCAGGCGGTCAGCGCGATCGCCGAGAGCGCCGCCGCCCGCCGCCGGTCGAGCAGAAAGGGGGGCGGCAGCAGCGGGTCGCGGGCGCGGCGCTCGGCGCCCCAGAACGCGGCGAGCAGCACGGTCCCTGACAGCAGCGGCACCAGCACGTCGGCCGACGACCAGGGGTGGGCGTCGGTGACCACGAGCCCGTAACTGGCCAGGGTGATGCCGCAGGTGGCGAGGAAGGCACCCGGGAGGTCGAGCGCCCTGCCCCCGCTCGGCGTGGTGTCCGGCAGCAGCCGCGGCGCGAGGGCGAGGGCCGCACCGGCCACCACGAGCGGTACGGCGAAGTTCCAGCGCCAGGACAGCAGGGTCGAGATGACGCCGGAGAGCAGATTGCCCGCGGTCGCGCCGAGCACCGAAAGACCGCCCCAGGTCGCCATCGCCCTGCCGTACGCGGCGGGGGAGGGGAAGACGGCGCGCAGCACGGCCATGGCGGCGGGCGCGCTGAGCGCCGCCCCCGCGCCCTGTGCGAACCGCGCCGCGAGCAGGGCCTCGAAGCCGGGGGCGAGCGGGGCGGCGGCCGAGGCGGCGGCGAGGAGCGTGAGTCCCGCGGTGAGCGTCCGCCGCCCGCCGTACCGGTCGGCCAGCCGCCCGCCGAAGAGCAGCAGCCCGGCGAAGGTGAGCCCATAGGCGGCGCTCAGCAGGATCAAGTCCGGGCGCTGGACGCCGAATTCGCGCCCGATGCGGGGGAGCGGTACGGAGATCGCGGCGAGCGTGAAGATCAGCGTGGCCTGGACGCTGCCGAGCAGGATGAAGGCGCCGCGCTGCCGGACCTGTCGGGCTTGCCGGGCGGTGGCGGTCGTGGTGCTCACCTCGTCGCCGTCTACGGCGGTCATGGTCCCATCCCCCGAATTCTTGACCGAACGGTTCGTTATAAGGGCATGTATAGGAGCGCCTGATCGGCTCCGGTGCGTGTGCGAGGTGTGGCTCAGTCCAGCATGGCCAGCGCCTGCTCGGCCGCGTCCCGGACCCTGGCCGGGTCCTGCGAGGCCTTGCCGACCACCCGCAGCCCCTGCATCAGCACGAACAGCATGCGGGCCAGTGCGCGCGGATCGCGGTCCTCGGGCAGTTCGCCCTGGGCCTGGGCGCGGACCAGTGCGGCGTACAGCGGGGTCTCGACGTGTTCCCAGCTGATCTCGACCCGCCGGGCCACCGCGGGGTCGTGCGGGGCCAGTTCCGCCGCGCTGTTGGTGATGAAGCAGCCGTGGCGCCGCTCCTCGGGGGAGGCGGCCTCGGCGGCGAAGCTGCGTACCAGCGCCCGTACGGCGGGCAGCGCGGGGCCGGGCTGGGACAGGTCGCTCACCAGGCGCGGGTCGCGCGTCTCGGCGTACCGGTCCAGGGCCTTCAGGTACAGCTCGTGCTTGTTGCCGAAGGTCGCGTAGATGCTGGCGCGGCCGATGCCGAGGTGCTCGACGAGGTCGGCCATCGAGGTGGCCTCGTAGCCGCGCCGCCAGAACAGCTCAAGCGCCGACTGCAACGCCGCGTCGGGGTCGAATTCCTTGGTCCTGGCCACGACGCAGACTGTAGACTCAATGAGAATGATCGGTCAATAAAAGGCCGGCCCAGCCAACAGAGGGCCAGGAGTTGGGGGGAGGGACCGGCCGGCGCAGGGGGCGCTCCTCACCGGCCGGTCCGTCATCCCGTGCAGCGGGCAGACCGGTGTCAGGCCCTGCCGGCCGCTGTCCGCAGGGCAAGCCGGTGCTCGCCCGCGTACACGTTCATGGAGGCGCCGCGCAGAAAGCCGACCAGCGTCAGCCCGGTCTCGGCGGCCAGGTCCACGGCCAGCGACGAGGGCGCCGAGACGGCCGCGAGGACCGGGATCCCCGCCATGACCGCCTTCTGTGCGAGCTCGAACGAGGCCCGGCCGGAGACCAGCAGCACGGCCCCGGACAGCGGCAGCAGCCCCTGCTGCAGCGCCCGCCCGACCAGCTTGTCCACCGCGTTGTGCCGGCCCACGTCCTCGCGTACGTCCAGCAGCTCGCCCTCCGGGGTGAACAGCGCCGCCGCGTGCAGCCCCCCGGTCCGGTCGAAGACGCGCTGGGCGGCGCGGAGCCGGTCGGGGAGGGAGGCCAGCGTCTCGGGGTCGATCCGCACCGGGGTGTTCTCGTCGTCGCCCACCGGCCAGCGCGCCGTGGTGCGCACCGCGTCCAGGCTGGCCTTGCCGCACAGCCCGCAGGACGAGGTCGTGTAGACGTTGCGCTCCAGGGTGATGTCGGGGACGGGGACGCCGGGCGCCAGCTTCACGTCCACCACGTTGTACGTGTTCGAGCCGTCCTCGGTGGCCCCCGCGCAGTAGACGATGTTCGCCAGCTCGTCCGCCCGCCCCAGGACCCCCTCGCTCACCAGGAAACCGGCGGCGAGCGCGAAGTCGTCGCCCGGCGTCCGCATGGTGATCGCCAGCGGTTTGCCGCCCAGCCGGATCTCCAGGGGCTCCTCGGCGACGAGGGTGTCCGGGCGCGTGCTCACCGCGCCGTCCCGGATGCGGATGACGCGGCGGCGCTCGGTGACCCGTCCCATATCGATCAGTCCCGTCAGTCCCGTCAGTCCCGGTTCTGTACGTGCTGGTAGCCGAAGCGACCCTTGATACAGAGATTGCCGTGGGTCACCGGATTGTCATGTGGCGAGGTGACCTTCACGATCTCATTGTCCTGCACATGGAGTGTGAGGTTGCAGCCGACGCCGCAGTAGGCGCATACGGTCGTGGTCTCGGTCTGCGCCGACTCGTCCCAGGTCCCGGCCGCCCGCATGTCGAATTCCGACTTGAAGCTGAGCGCGCCGGTCGGACACACCTCGATGCAGTTGCCGCAGTAGACACAGGCCGAGTCGGTCAGCGGGGCGTCCTGCTCGGTGGAGATACGGGCGTCGAAACCGCGGCCCGCGACCGCGATGGCGAAGGTGTTCTGCCACTGCTCACCACACGCGTCCACGCACTTGTAGCACAGGATGCACTTGTCGTAGTCGCGGACATAGAGGTCGTTGTCGACCTTCGGCTGCTCGTCCACCCGGGCGGCGTCCGGTCCGAAGCGGCCCGGCTCGGCCCCGTACTCCTCGATCCACTCGGCGGCGCGCGGCGTCGTCGACAGATCGGTCGAGGAGGCCAGCAGCTCCAGGACCACCTTGCGGCCGTGCCGCGCCCGGTCGGTGTCCGTACGAACCTCCATGCCCGCCTCCACGCGGCGCGAGCAGGCCGGGGCGAGGGTCCGCGCGCCCTCGACCTCCACCACGCACACCCGGCAGGCGTTCTTGGGGGTGAGCGTGTCGCCCTGGCACAGGGTCGGAATGTCCTTGCCCGAGGCGCGGCACGCGTCCAGGAGCGTGGACCCCTCGGGCGCCCGCACCGGCTCCCCGTCGAGCGTGAAGTCGACCAGGCGGCGCGGCGGCTGGAGCGGGACGGCGGTCATACGGAGGCTCCCTTCCCGGTGGACGGTCGAGGGGGGTCGAAGACGCCGAGCCGGTCGATGGCGGATTCGACGGCGTTCCAGGCGGTCTGGCCCAGACCGCAGATCGAGGCGTCCCGCATCGCCTGCCCGACCTCGCGCAGCAGGGCGATGTCCCCGGCCGCGGCCGCCCCCGTACGGTCCTTGATCCGGTGCAGCGCCTCCTCCTGCCGCACCGTGCCCACCCGGCAGGGCACACACTGCCCGCAGGACTCGTCGCGGAAGAACTCCGCGATGCGCAGCAGGACGCGCGGCAGTTCCACGCTCTCGTCCAGGACCAGCACCACCCCCGAGCCCAGCGTGGTGCCCGCGGCCCGGGTGCCCTCGAAGGTGAGCGGCACGTCCAGCTCGTCGGGGCGTACGAAGCCACCCGCCGCGCCGCCCAGCAGCACCGCGCGCAGCGCGGGCGGCGGCCCGGCGAGGTCCAGCAGCTCGCGGAGCGTGGCGCCGAACGGCAGCTCGTAGACCCCGGGGCGGTCCACGGCGCCGGAGACGCAGAACAGCTTGGTGCCGGTGGAGGTCTCGGTGCCGACGCTCGAGTAAGCCTCGGCGCCCTCGGTCAGGATCGGCAGGACGTTGACCAGCGTCTCGACGTTGTTGACCGCGGTCGGCTTGCCGAACAGGCCCTGCTCGACGGGGAACGGCGGCTTGCTGCGCGGCTCGCCGCGCCGCCCCTCGATCGAGTTGAAGATCGCGGTCTCCTCACCGCAGATATACGCCCCCGCGCCGCGCCGGATCTCGATGTCGAACGCGATCCCCTGGCCCAGCACATCCGGGCCGAGCAGCCCGCGGGCGCGGGCCTGGCCGATGGCGTGCTCGAGGCGGGCGAGGGCGCGCGGGTACTCGCCGCGCAGGTAGAGATAGCCGTGGTGGGCGCCGATCGTGTATCCGGCGATGGTCATGGCCTCGATGAGCGCGTACGGGTCGCCCTCCATCAGCACCCGGTCCTTGAACGTCCCCGGCTCGCTCTCGTCCGCGTTGCACACCAGATAGTGCGGATGGTCGGGCTGCCGGGCGGTGGCGTCCCACTTACGCCCGGTCGGGAACGCGGCCCCGCCACGTCCCACCAGACCCGCGTCGCCCACCTCGCGGATCACCCCGGCGGGCCCGAGCGCGAAGGCCCGGCGCAGGGCCGCGTAGCCGCCGTGGGCGCGGTAGTCGTCCAGGCTCGCCGGGTCCACGACCCCGACCCTGCGCAGCAGCCGCAGCCCCTGGGCCCCGGCCGCGGCCTGCGGTACGGCGGCCACGGCGGGCGGCTCGGCCGGTGCGTCCGCCACCGCGCGGGCGGCCTCGGCGACGGCGGCGGGCGTGGCGGGGGCGATGACGGCGGTCGTGGGAGCCCCCGCGCGGATGGCGAGCGCCGCCGGGGCGCGCTCGCACAGGCCCAGGCACGGGCTCGGCTGCCAGACCACACCCCCCGCCCGGGCCGACCCCGCCGCCCCCAGGTCCCGCTCAAGCCCCGCGCACACCTCCGCCGACCCGCGGGCCGCACAGGCCAGGTCCGTACAGACGTGGACGACGGTGGCCGGGCGGGGGCGGACCGAGAAC
>NZ_MUNE01000990.1 GCF_002154605.1 Streptomyces milbemycinicus
GTCAGCCGATGAAGTCGGCCAGGTCACGCTCGATGGCGGCCTTGGGCTTGGCGCCGACGATGGTCTTGGCGACCTCGCCGCCCTGGTAGACGTTCAGCGTCGGGATCGACATCACGCCGTACTTCGCGGCGGTCGTCGGGTTCTCGTCGATGTTGAGCTTGGCAATGATGATCTTGTCCCCGTGCTCAGCCGCGATGGCCTCCAGAGACGGAGCGATCTGGCGGCACGGACCGCACCACGCGGCCCAGAAGTCGACGAGCACAGGCTTGTCGCTCTTGAGGACGGTCTCCTCGAAGTCGGCGTCTGTGACGGTCACCGTGGCACCGGCCATGGTTCATCTCCTTTATCGGTTTGGTGCAGGGGGGGTAGGTGGGGTCAGGCGGTGGCGTTCGCGCCATCGGCGAGAGCGGCGAGGTACCGCTCGGCGTCCAGCGCGGCGGAGCAGCCCGTACCGGCCGCGCTGATCGCCTGACGATAGGTGTGGTCCACGACATCGCCCGCGGCGAAGACACCGGGCAGATTGGTCCGGGTCGAGGGCGACGCGACCTTCAGATAGCCCTCGTCGTCCAGGTCGAGCTGGCCCTTGAAGAGCTCGGTGCGCGGGTCGTGACCGATGGCGATGAACAGTCCGGTGACCGGCAGCTCGGAGCTCTCGCCGGTCTTGACATCCCGCAGGGTCAGCCCGGAGAGCTTGTTGTCCCCGCGGATCTCGGTGACCTCGCTGTCCCACATGAAGGAGATCTTGGGGTCGGCGAAGGCGCGCTCCTGCATCGCCTTGCTGGCCCGCAGCGTGTCACGGCGGTGCACCACGGTGACCGACTTGGCGAAGCGGGAGAGGAAGGTCGCTTCCTCCATCGCGGTGTCGCCACCGCCGATGACGGCGATGTCCTGGTCCTTGAAGAAGAACCCGTCGCAGGTGGCACACCAGGAGACGCCACGGCCGGAGAGCTCGTCCTCATGGGCCAGGCCCAGCTTGCGGTGTTGCGAGCCAGTGGTGACGATGACCGTCTTGGCCCGGTGGACCGTACCGGCGGAGTCGGTGACGGTCTTGATGTCCTCGGTGAGGTCGACCGAGAGAACATCGTCCGGGACCAGCTCGGCGCCGAAGCGCTCCGCCTGGGCCCGCATGTTGTCCATCAGGTCGGGGCCCATGATCCCCTCACGGAAGCCGGGGAAGTTCTCCACGTCGGTGGTGTTCATCAGGGCACCACCGGCGGTCACGGAGCCTTCGAAGACCAGCGGCTTCAAGGAAGCCCGGGCGGTGTAGAGCGCGGCCGTATAGCCCGCGGGCCCGGAACCGATGATGATCACGTTGCGGACGTCGCTCACGGATGTCTTCCTTGTCTCTGCCGAGTGCCGACTACTGACTGAGGGCGACGACATCCGGAGTTCCCCGGAAAACCGCTGCCACCCCACCCAACGGATCCTACGGGGCGCGCATTCCCGGTTGGCGTCAGGCGGCCTACCGTGTGCCGCTCGCCTCAGTCTCGCGGGTAGGTGCGGGCCACGAGGCGGGTACCGGCGGTCGACGGTGACTGTGCGACGCACGCCGATTCGATCACGAAGGCGTCGACAAGCTTGTTGTCGGCTTCGTGTGGCAGCACCACAAGATAGACGTCCTTGCCGGCATAGGTGTCCTCCTGTGCGGCAAGTGGGGTCTCCGGGCGGCCGGTGCCCGCCTGTACACAGCTGGGCACCGGGGGGTCCTCGGCGCGCAACGGCATGTCCGGGGTGTCCTGCGCCCGCACATCGCCGGAGACGGTTGAGGGCTTCTGGCCGGCGAGGAGGGCATGCACCCGAGCCTGGAGGGTCGCCGCGGAGAGCGTTTCCGTAGTGGACGAGGGCTGCCTCTCCGACGCCTGTGTGCTGCCCGCATCGTTGCCGGCGGTGGAGCCCGACTGCATGAGGAAGGTGCCGAGACCGATCACGGCAGCCGCGCAGGCGGAGCCGAGGACGGCCCTGGGCCAGCGCCGGGGCTGCGGGCGCCGGGTGTCGGGCCGGGGCTTCGTACGGCCCGGTCCGGTGGTGGCTCGCGGACGCCCCGCCGGTCGCTCGGCAGCGCCGGACGAGACGGGTGTCGAGTCGTCGCTCGTCTTCCGGGGGCGGGTCGGCTCCGATGTTTCACGTGAAACGCTCGGAGCCGCTTCGGCCGATGAGTCGAGGGTCGCAGTTTCACGTGAAACATCGACGCAGTCATCCGGGGTGGTCGCATCGAGGAGGGCCTCTGCGGCGAGCGCCGCGTCGATACGCCCCGCGATATCGGCGGGCATCTGCACCGGGCCGGGAAGGGTCCCCAGCAGCGACCGGATCTCGTCCAGGGAGGCTCGTACGTCGGCGCACAGCTCACAGGCAGCGAGGTGGCCGCGCACATCGGCGGTGCGGTCGGGGGGCAGCAGCCCCTCGGCGAGTGCGGAGATCTCCGTGACCTCCGGGTGCTCGTCCGTGTCGGTCGACGATGTCACGCTCGGCCACCTCCGCCCTTCACGGCATCTGTGTCGTTCGGTCCTGCCGTCGGTGGGACGGATGTCCCCTGCGTCCGGTTCCTTGCCCCGCTCGGCGAGTCGCTACCCCTCCCGTTCGGATGGAGATGGGTCAGCATGGGCAGCAGGCGTGCGCGTCCCCGGGCGCAGCGGCTTTTGACCGTGCCGGTGGGGACCTCCAGGATTTTCGCGGCTTCGGCCACGGGGTAGCCCTGCATATCGACGAGTACGAGGGCCGCCCGCTGCTCGGGGGGCAGAGTGCGGAGCGCGCGAAGCAGCTCGCGGTGGAGGTCTCCGCGCTCCGCGGGAGCGGCAGCCGACTCGTGGGGTTCCAGAAGCTGCTCGAGCCGCTCCGTTTCGGCGACGGGGGAGGTACGACGGGACGCGGCCTTACGGGCCCGGTCCAGGCAGGCGTTCACCGTGATGCGGTGGAGCCAGGTCGTAACGGCCGACTGGCCCCGGAAGGTGTGAGCGGCCCGGTAGGCGGACACGAGCGCGTCCTGGACCGCGTCGGCGGCCTCCTCACGGTCGCCCAGCGTGCGCAGCGCCACCGCCCAGAGTCTGTCGCGGTGGCGTCGCACGCTG
>NZ_MUNE01000991.1 GCF_002154605.1 Streptomyces milbemycinicus
CGCGATCTCGTCGACCGTCGTCGCCTCATAGCCCTGGGTGGCGAACAACTCCATCGCCGCGGCCGCCAGTTTGCGGCGCATGGTGAGGCGCTGCGCGGAGGCCCGGCGGTTGCCGGTGCTGCCGCTGCCGGTGGAGGAGTTCGAGCGGTTCGTACGCGGCGTACGAGTGGCCTTCAGAGGCTGGGACATGTGGGGAACGTACTGCATTTTCCGGGGGGATGCCCCCTGGACCCCTGGGGCCGCGGGAGGTGGAGCTGGAGGCGGATCCGGGGCGGGCTCCAGCAGCCCGCCCCAGGCCGGCTGCTCCTCAGGCCTTCGCATACTCGCGGAAGCCGCGCCCCGTCTTCCGCCCCAGGCACCCCGCCGCGACCAGGTGCTCCAGCAGCGGCGCGGGTGCGAGGCCCGGCTCCCGGAACTCGCGGTGCAGCACCTTCTCAATGGCCAGGGACACATCCAGGCCCACGACGTCCAACAGCTCGAAGGGCCCCATCGGATAGCCGCCGCCGAGCTTCATCGCGGCGTCGATGGCGTCCGGCGAGGCGTAGTGCTCCTGGACCATCTTCACCGCGTTGTTGAGATACGGGAACAGCAGGGCGTTGACGATGAAGCCGGCCCGGTCGCCGCAGTCCACCGGGTGTTTGCGCACGGCCCGGCAGACCGTGTGCGCGGTGGCCCGCACGTCGTCGGCCGTGAGGACCGTACGCACCACCTCGACCAGTTTCATCGCGGGCGCCGGGTTGAAGAAGTGCAGGCCGATCACGTCCTGCGGGCGCGAGGTCGCGCGGGCGCAGGCGATGACGGGGAGGGAGGAGGTGGTCGTGGCCAGTACCGCGCCTGGTTTGCAGACCTTGTCGAGGGTCGCGAAGAGCTGCTGTTTGACGGCCAGGTCCTCCGCGACCGCCTCGACGGCCAGGTCCACGTCCGCGAAGGCGTCCAGCGAGCCGGCGGGGGCGATCCGGGCCAGTGTCTCGTCGCGGGCCTGCTCGCTCAGCCGGCCCTTGGCCACCGATCGCTCCAGGGACCGGGCGATCCTGGACTTGGCGGCCTCCGCCTTCTCCGGGGTGCGGGCGGCCAGTACGACGTCCTGGCCGGCTTTGGCGAAGACCTCGGCGATCCCGCTCGCCATGGTGCCCGAGCCGGCGACGCCCACCGTACGGACCGGGCGCGCGGTGGCCGCGGCCTGGGTGGCGGGGTCCGGGGTCAGCGCGTCCGGGATGACGGCGCCGCTGCCCGGCGCCTCGTACGTATAGAAGCCGCGGCCCGCCTTGCGGCCGGTGAGCCCGGCCTCGGCGAGCTGGCCCAGGATGGGCGCGGGCGCGTGCAGCCGGTCGCCGGAGGCCGCGTACATGGCTTCCAGGACGGTACGGGCCGTGTCGATGCCGACCAGGTCGAGCAGCGCCAGCGGGCCCATCGGCAGGCCGCAGCCCAGCCGCATCGCGGCGTCGATGTCCTCGCGCGCCGCGTACTTCGCCTCGTACATCGCGGCGGCCTGGTTGAGATAGCCGAACAGCAGCCCGTCGGCGACGAACCCCGGCCGGTCGCCGAGCGCGACCGGCTCCTTGCCGAGGTCGCGGGCGAGTGCGGTGACCGCGGCGACGGCGGCCGGGGAGGTCAGCACGCTGGAGACGATCTCGACGAGCTTCATGGCGGGCGCGGGGTGGAAGAAGTGCAGGCCGAGAACGCGTTCCGGGTGGGCGGAGTCGGCGGCCAGCCGGGTCACGGACAGCGCGTTGGTGCCGGTCGCCAGGATGGCGTCGGGCCGGACGACGGCGTCCAGGGCGGTGAAGACCTCCCGCTTGATGTCATAGCTCTCGGGCACGACCTCGATCACCAGGTCGGCGTCGGCCGCGGCCCGCAGATCGGTGCGGGCGCGGAAGCGGGCCAGCGCGTCCTCGCGCTCCCGCTCGGTCATCCGCTCGCGGCGCACGGCGCGGGCGGTGGCGGTCTCCAGCGCGGCGAAGGCCCGGCGGGCGGCGCTCTCGCTGATGTCGACGCCGATCACCTCGCGGCCCGCGCGGGCCAGCAGTT
>NZ_MUNE01000992.1:0-185 GCF_002154605.1 Streptomyces milbemycinicus
CGGGGACATCGGGGTGGGCGGGCGTGAGATCGGCTATCTGTTCGGCCAGTACAAGCGGCTGACCAACCGCTTCGAGGCGGGCGTGCTCACCGGCAAGGGGGTCGGCTGGGGCGGCTCGCACGCGCGCACCGAGGCCACCGGATACGGCACCGTCCACTTCGCACAGGAGATGCTGCGCACCCGCG
>NZ_MUNE01000992.1:237-3509 GCF_002154605.1 Streptomyces milbemycinicus
CCTGCTCAAGGAGGTCAAGGAGGCCCGCCGGGCGCGGATCGGCGACTACGCCCGGGCCAGGCCGGATGCGGTGTTCTCCGACCGGGGCTCGGTGTTCGAGGTGGACTGCGATATCGCCCTGCCCTGCGCCACCCAGAACGAGCTGACCGAGGAGCACGCGGTCGCGCTGGTGAAGAACGGCGTACTGGCCGTGGCCGAGGGCGCGAACATGCCCTGCACCCCGGCGGCCGTCGAGGTGCTGCGGGAGGCCGGGGTGCTCTTCGGCCCCGGCAAGGCCGCCAACGCCGGCGGAGTGGCCACCTCCGCGCTGGAGATGCGGCAGAACGCCGCCCGCGACCGGTGGACCTTCGAGCAGACCGAGGCCCGTCTCGCCGCCGTCATGACCGACGTCCACGCGCTGTGCCGGGCCACCGCCGAGGAGTACGGGGCCCCCGACGACTACGTCCTGGGCGCGAACGTCGCCGGATATCTGCGGGTGGCGGAGGCCATGGCCGAGCAGGGTGTGATCTAGCCCCCGGCCACCCCGACCACGCCGAACCTCACACCGGGCACACCCGGCCCGACGGCTCGTCCGGCAGATAGCTCGAGCGCTCCCGCCGGGTGAGGTCCCGGTGGACGGCCCCGCAGATGCCGCTGATCGCCTCCTGGGGACCGGGCAGGAAGACGTTCCACAGCCGGGCCGTGCCGTCCAGACTGCCCGTGGCGAGCGCCCGGCCGTCACGGCTGAACGCCACCGCCTTCACGGCGCCGGTGTGGCCGGTGAGGGCGACCCTCATCCGGCTCCCGGCCACATCCCATACGCGCACGCCGCCCTCGTAGCTGCCGACGGCGAGAGAGCGCCCGTCCGGGCTGAAGGCGACGGACGTGGCCGCGTCGATGTGGCCGGTCAAGGCCGCGCGCCGGCCGCCGTCCGCGGTGTTCCACAGCCGGGCCGTGCCATCGGAACCTCCGGTGGCGAGCGTCCGGCCGTCCGGGCTGAACGCCACCGCTCCGGTGCGGCTGGTGTCGAGGGTGATCCGGGGCCTGCCCCTCTTCAGGTCCCACAGCTGGACTCGGTCGGCCGTCCGGATCCCGCTGATGGCCAGGGTCCGGCTGTCCGGGCTGAACGCGAGCGCGTTGACCCCGAGCCTGGACGCGGCGAGGGTGGTTCGCACGCGGCCCGAGGCCGTGTCCCACACCTGTACGTCTTCCGCCTCGTCGCTTCCGACGGCCAGCAGGCGGCCATCCGGGCTGAACGCCAGCACGTCGACGTTGTGGCGGATGTGGTCGGCGTACCGCTCGATGATCTCGCCGGAACGCAGATCATGGAACTGCACCCGTCCGTCGCTGGTCCCGATGGCCAGTGTCCGGCCGTCCGGCGCGAAGGCCACCGATTCCGCCTCACCCGGGTCGCCGCTGACCGGCACCGTGCGGGACTCGCCGGTCCTCGTGTCCCACAGGCGGGCCGGTCCGCCGCGGTCCGTGGTGGCCAGGGTGCGGCCGTCGGGGCTGAGCGATGCCGCCCAGACGCCGTCTGTGTGGCCGCCGAAGGTGAGCCGGGTCTGCCCCCTGGCCAGGTCCCACAGCCGTACGGTGCGGTCGAGGCCGCCGGTGGCCAGGGCGCGGCCGTCCGGGCTGAACGCGATCGACAGCACATAGTCGGTGTGGCCGGTGAGGGTGGTCCGGACGCGGCCGGTGGAGGTGTCCCAGAGCCGGACGGTCTGCCGTCCGTCGCTGGTGGCGAGGGTGCGGCCGTCGGGGCTGAGCGCGCCCGCCCAGACCCGCCCGGTGTGGTCGCCGAAGGTCCTGCGGGTGGTGCCCTTGGCCACGTCCCACAGGCGCGCCGTTCCGTCGTAGCTGCTGGTGGCGAGCGTACGGCCGTCCGCGCTGAACGCGACCAGACCGACGACGCGGGTGTGCCCGGTGAGCGTGTCACGAGTGCGGCCGGTGGCCGCGTCCCACAGGCGTACGGGCCCGTCGCTGCTGCCGCCGGCGAGCGTACGGCCGTCCGGGCTGAACGCCAGCGACCTGATGTTCCCGGCCTCGCCGGTGAGGGTGGTACGCGGGCGCCCGGCGGAGACGTCCCACAGGCGTACGGTGTCGTCGAAGCTGCTGCCGCTGGCAAGCGTGCGGCCGTCGGGACCGAACGCCAGCGCCTCCACCCGGCCGGTGTGACCGGCCAGGGTGTCCCGCGGCTCACCGGTGGCCGCCTCCCACAACCGCACCCTGCCATCCGCACCGCCCGTGGCCAGCGTGCGGCCGTCGGGACTGAACGCCAGCGCGTCCACCTGACCGGCGCGGCGGGTCAGGGTGGACCGCGACTCACCGGTGGTCGCCTCCCACAACCGCACCGCGCCATCCGCACCGCCCGTGGCCAGTGTGCGGCCGTCGGGGCTGAACGCCACCGACCGCACCACGTCGGCGTGGCCGCTCAGCCGCTTCCGCAGCGGCAGCGCGGCAGCGGCGTACAGGCTGTTGGTGGATTCCTTGGTGCTCCGGGTCCGGTAAGCCTGGACCGCCAGCAGGGAGGCCACGTCCGGATCGCTGTCCAACAAGGCAGCGGACTGGGCGGCCAGTTGCCGCGACTGTGCCACCTGTTGTGCGGTGACCGCTCTGTCCTGCGCGTCGATGGCCGTGTTCCGCTGCCAGAAAGCGACGCCGGCGGCGACCAGAGCCAGGCACAGCGCCACGGAGACCGCGGTCAGAACCTGGCGCAGCCGACGCCGCTCCTTGCGCAGCCCCGCCCGGCTCTCGGTGAGGAACGCCTCCTCGACCGGGATGAGGTCCGCGGCCCGCTCGGGCGGGCCGAACGCCTCGTCCGCCTCCGCCAGCCGTACGCCCCGGTAGAGCGCCCCGGGATCCCGGCCAAGCCGCTCCCACCCGGTGGCGGCCTCGGTCAGCTGACGGTGGACGCGCAGCAGGCGGCGGTCATCGTCGATCCAGTCGCGCAGCCGGGGCCAGGCGGTGATCAGCGCCTCGTGCGCGAGGCCCGCCACCTCGTCGTCGAGGGTGATCAGGCGCGCGCGGGCCAGCCGCTCCAGCACCGTGGCCGCCTCACCGGGCCCGTCGGCCCGGAGTTCGGCGCGGTCCGCCGGGCGGCGGGTGTCGGGCGCCCCCTCGCCCGGGGTGACCAGCCGCAGCAGGATCCGCCGGGCGGCCTGTGCCTGGTCGGACGGCAGCCGGGTGTACAGGTCCTCGGCGGTCTGGGCGACCGCGCCGTGGATGCCGCCGGTCGCCTCGTACGCGGCCATGGTCAGCGCGCGGCCACGGCGGCGGCGCCAGGTCTCCAGCAG
>NZ_MUNE01000993.1 GCF_002154605.1 Streptomyces milbemycinicus
GCTCGTACGCCCGCTCCTCGCCCGCATCGGCGCGCCGGGCGTGGCCGACCGGTTGACGGAGCAGCTGCACGAGCCCGCCGTCCGCGAGGCCGTGATCGTGAGCGATCCGGAAGCGGCGGGGATCCATGCTCGCTCGGCGTACGAGTCCTTCCTCGCCGACGTGGTCCGTGCGGGGGACGACGAGGCGGCCCGGGCCGCCTGCGCCGTGCTGCCGCACTGCATGGTGGCCGGGGCGACCGGAACGTTCGAGGAAGGGATCGGCGCGCTGACGGCGGCCGCCGTCGACACGAACCGGTCATCAAAAGTGTGGCGCGCCGCGGTGGACGCGCTCGGGCGCGTCCCCGGCGACGAAGGGGCCGCCCCCCTGCGCGGCGTGCTCAAGACCTTGGTCGCCCGGACACGCGCCGACACCGACACCGATGGGGGGAGCCGACAAGGCGAACGCGCAGACGCGCTGCGGCGGCTCGCCGGGTGCGGGTCCGCCGTCATCAACCGACTCGCCCAAGAGTCGGCCGGTGAACTCTCGGATGGCGACGCCGTGGTGGACGCGCTTCTGGCCGCCGGGCTGCGCCGCGAGGCCACCGGCGCCTTGCTGAGAGTGGCCTGTGCCGCGCTGCGCGCGGGCGACCCCGGCCTCGGCCGCTGGGAGCGCTGTCTCTCGCTGGTCCGGGAACGGCCGGACCGCCTGCGCTTCGACGACTACGTCGCATTCGATCACGACGACGAGCATGTGCGGGCGGCGATGCTCACCGTCGTCGGCGTGTTGCGCAAGCGCGGCGATGCGGTGGGTGGGCTGACGGCGCTCGCCTTGGTGAAGGGGATGGGCGGCAGGAGCGGCTGGCCGGACCTGTGGCGGGCGGAGATCGACAAGATGTGTGGACACCCCGACCCGGACACGGCCGAGGCGGCCCTCCTCGTCGACCCGCACCGCCGCTGGTGACGCGAGAGGGGGCAACGGTCCGCGATCGGGGCGATCCGTGTGTCGGAGTCTCATCCACGCACCGGAGGCGGCGATTCGCGCGCTGGGCGGGGACCGCCGCCCCACAGACCGAGGCGGCGGCCCCCGCCGGTGATCAACGCCGTAGCCCACCGCGGCGACCCCGGTCGGTGGCCATTGCAGTCCCCGCAGTGCTACTCGCAACCGCACCCGAAGCAGCACCCCGGCCAGCGGCGCGGCGGTGTCCCGGCTGGCGGCGCGGCGCCGCAGCCAGCGGGCCCCGGACCCGACGCCGCCTCAGCCAGGCCGTACGGCCAGCCGGTCCAGTGCCGTCAGCAGGCCCGGCAGCTCCGGGCCGCGGCCGACCGGCAGCACCTCGCCCGGCGCATCGTCCATCAGCACGAACGCGATGTCATCCGTACGGGCCACGAGGCTCCAGCCGGGTCCGTCGGCCCGCAGGGTCCGCGCGTCGCCTGAGGCGAAGGCGGAGCGGACGCGGCCGAGCGGCGGGGGCGCGTCCAGGTATCCGCGCGCCTCCTCCAGTACGCGTCGCACACCCCCGTGCGGCTTCTCGCCGGGAGACACGAACGTGACGTCGCTGTCGACCTGTTCGCGCCACAGCGCCCACTGCAGCGCGATCTCGTCCGCGCCCAGCCGCCGCTGCGCCGGGCCCCACCGCTCGGTGTCCGGCGGGGCGAGCGGCGACGTGGCCGCCTCCCCGCCCTCCGGGCCGGGTTCGGGGTCGTGCGGCGCGGGGACGCCCGGCGCGGCGACGGCCAC
The DNA here is from genome assembly GCF_002154605.1 of Streptomyces milbemycinicus. GTDB lineage: Bacteria > Actinomycetota > Actinomycetes > Streptomycetales > Streptomycetaceae > Streptomyces > Streptomyces milbemycinicus. The sequence goes on from NZ_MUNE01000993.1 coordinate 1,718, forward strand.
CGCGAGCGGCCAGCCGGGGAGGGAGACGACCACCGTGCGCTCGTCGATGGCCAGGTCGTATTCCATCCCGCAGTCCCACGCGGCGACGGCGCAGGCGACCAGTGACGCGTCGTCGGTGACGACGGTCCACCGGGCGCCGTCGCCGTCCTGGCCCATCACCAGGCCGTACCCGGCCTCGTACGGCTTGAGGCCGAGCGCGGTGCAGGCCTCGGGATAGTCGTCGCCCAGCACGCTCGGGAACTGCGCGGGCGTCAGCACCACCGCGGTGAGCACATACAGCGCGTCGTCGTCCGACTCCTCACTGGCGGGCACGGCAGCCTCCTCTTTTGCGGTACCGGAATCCGGGGCCAATGCGTCGTGCGGCGCACCTTAACCAGCCAGTAGCCACAGCGTCGAGACTTTGTGCGCGGATGCGGACCGGGCCTGTCGGCCGCCCGGCCGTCAGGCGCCGCCGGTCGCCCGCAGCGAGTCCAGGGTGCGGCGCAGCCAGGACTGTTCGGCCTGGTTGGTGGCGCGGGCGATGGTGAGGATGCCGCGCCGGAAGGGATCCTCGATCTCCTCGGCGCGCAGCGGCCGGTCGTCGTCGTAGAAAAAGCTGGTGGGTTGCCGCAGAAACGCGAGCCGGCGCTCGAGCACTCTGGCCTGGGTCGCCGGGTCCTTCAGGTGTCGTAGAAACGCGAGCACGGTGAACCAGCGGTTCTCGTCGGTGATATCGGCCTGTGCCGGTTCCGCGAGGCGGCAACGGAGCTCGGCTCGGCCCTCGGCGGTCAGGGTCAGCACGTGCCGTGGCGCGGCACCCGTGCCCGGCTGGGTCTCGCGGGCCAGCAGCCCGGCCATCTCCAGACGCTTGATCGCCGGGTACAGCGTGCTTTCGGCCACGGGTTTGGCGTGCCCGGTCAGCGCGGCGATTCGCTTGCGCAGCTCATAGCCGTGCAGCGGCGTGTCGCAGAGGAAGCCCAGGATGGCGAGTTCCAGCATGTGCGCATTGTTCCGCACGGACGCTGTATCTCGACCGCGTGATACATCGGCGGCGATGCATGTTTCTGCCGGCTCAGCTCTGACGGACCGCGAGGGCCAGGAAGCGCGTGTCCCGGTCCGTGTACGACGTCAGCAGCCAGCCCGAACGGGCCAGCAGCGGGCGCAGGTTGGGCTCGGCCCGCAGATCGTCGGGGGTGATCGGGCGGCCCTTCCGGGCGGCGAGCGCAGCCCGTCCCACGGGGTGGAACAGCGCGAGCCGGCCCTGGGGGCGCACCACCCGGGCCAGCTCCCGCAGTCCGGCCTCGGGGTCGGGAAGGTGGGAGATCAGCCCGGCGCCGAACACCGCGTCCAGACAGCCGTCGTGCAGCGGCAGCCTGGTGACGTCGGCGAGGGCGAGCGCCGCCTCCCGGTGCCGGTCGGCACGTATGGCGGCCAACAGCATCGCGGGCGTGGCGTCGGCGCCGAGGACCGTTCCGGTGGGGCCGACGGCGGCGCGTAGTGCGGGCAGGGCGCGGCCGGTACCGCAGCCGGCGTCGAGCACCGCATCCCCGGGGCGCAGGCCGAGGTCGGCGACGGCGGCGGCGTAGGCGGGGCCGTCGTCGGGGAAGCGAGTGTCCCAGTCGGCGGCCCGTGGGGTGAAAAAGTCCCGGACCTCGGCCAGGCGATCGGCGGGGGTGTGCTGGTGGTTCATATGACTCCTCGGGCGGGCCGGAACTGAAGGTAGCTGAGGGGAACCCCCTGAGCGAGAACCTGGATAGTGTGCATGTTTGGGCATCGGCCGATCGTTCTGTCATCTGTCCCTGTCAAATTCCAGCATCTTCCGAATGCGCCCCCTGCGCGCGCCCCCTCCCGGCTAGCGTCCGTGGGCCATGGGACAGCTCCCGGCAGAAGGAGAGGGCCATGACCGAGCATCGCAGAATCGCCGCCCGCTTCCCGGACGGCCTCGACTGCCTTCTGGACGATCTGGTGGTCCGCGTCGGGGACGTACGACACGCCGTCGTGCTGTCCGGTGACGGAGCGACGGTGAGCGCTTCCCGCGGGCTCAATCGCCGTGACGCCGAGCAGTTGGCCGCCGTCGCCTCAGGCTTCCACGGCCTCGCCGTCGGTGCGGCGCGCCGACGGATGCGCGGTGCGGCGCGCCAGACCATGGTGGCGATGGAAGCCGGCAACCTGTTCGTCGTGGCGGCGGGCGAGGGCTCGTACCTGGCCGTCCTGAGCGCGGCCACCGCCGACCCGGCGCTGATCGCCTCCGAGACGGCCCGCCTCGTCGAGCGGGTCGAGGAGCATCTGCGCGCCCACCCACACCTCCCGGAGGCCCCAGCCGCCCCCGCCTGACCGAGGCCCACGACAGCCCCGTCGGCCGGACGGCCCAGCGGGGTGCTGCCGCTCGTGACATCCGTGACGCCCGTGAACCTCGTGAAGGCCGCGCGCGGCTGAGGGCGGCCCGCCGCTTGGCCGCCCCCCGTTCGGGTACTCGACTGCTCATGGCTGGAATCGAGCT
>NZ_MUNE01000994.1 GCF_002154605.1 Streptomyces milbemycinicus
GCAGGGCGGGGGCGGCGTGGCGGAAGTACAGGTCGTTGATGGCGACGGAGTAGGTCCACTTGTCCCCGAAGCGCTTGAGCAGGGAGGAGACCTCGTTGATGGAGCGGCTGTTGGCCTCGGGGATGGGGATGTTCTTGTAGTCCAGCAGCTTGACGTCGGAGCAGGTGGCCAGCTCCTTCTTGATCAGCTCGGACTTGTTCCTGGGGAAGTCGGACGTGGTGTCGGTGAATATGACCACGCCCGCGCGGCCGTTGGACCGGGCGATGATCCAGTCGGCGCTGATCTTCGCGACATCCTCGACCCTGGACGTCACATTGCTGAACAGCTTCGGGTCCTTGCTGGGGCCGGGGGCGGTGGTGGCGTGCCAGCCGATCACCGGGATGCCGGCCGCGTCGGCCTGCTGGATCTCCTTGGGGATGATCTCGGGGCCGAAGCCGCTGATGACGATGCCGTCCGGCTTGCTGTCGATGGCCTCCTTGAAGGCTGCCTTGACGCCTGCGGTGGTGCCCTTGCCGTTGAGGATCCGGGCGCGCCAGCCGACGACCTTGGCGGCCTCCCCGACGCCCTGGGCGACTCCGGCGGGGCCGGGGTTGGCCAGGGTGTGCGCGATATAGACGATGGTTTTGCCGCGCACGGCCTTGGGCCCGCTGGTGGGGCCGGTCCAGGGCGCGTCCACGTCCTCGGCCTTCGCGACGGCCCGCTTGGCCTCGGCGAGCACGGTGGGACAGCCGGGTTTGGCGGAGCCCGAACCGGACACGTCGGCGTCGGAATCCGCGTCGCAGCCGGCGGCGGTGGCCACGGCCAGGAGCGCGGCGGCGGTCGCGACCGCCTTGCG
>NZ_MUNE01000995.1 GCF_002154605.1 Streptomyces milbemycinicus
GGGTGGGAGAGTCGACGACGTGGAGGTAGCGGCGGGCGGTGTAGCTGCTGAGCGGATGCCCGGCCAGCCGTCCGGATGTGAGGTTTCCTACGTCCTTGCTGGTGGGCCGGGAGCGGCTGCTCTGCTGGTAGTAGCTGAAGGTGCCGCGCTTCTGGTCGATCCAGCCGCCGAAGATCACCACATGCTGGGGGGAGTTGAGGATGTCGCCGGGCTTCAGATCGCTGATGCGGATGGCCGTCGACACACTGGGCAGGGAGTGGGTCGACAGGCTGTTCCCGAGCTGCCAGGCCATCGACACATAGCCGGAGCAGTCCTGCCGGTAGGACCTTCCGGTGGCCGCGTCCGGCCACCAGCTGAACGGTGCGCTGGTGCCGTTGGCGCTGTAGGGCACCTTGCGGTCCACCCAGGCTTGGGCGCGCTGGATGATCTGCTGGCGGGTCACCTTGGCACCCGGGACTGCGTCACCCCCGGTACGCCCGGTTTTGGTGACCGTCTGAGAGGTGGCCTGAACGCTGCCGGTCTGGGCTGGGACGGATGCCACGGCGGTGGCGGCGAGCGCGGCCCCGATCAGGCCGTACGCGCCACGCAGCGCCACTGTGCGGAAGGGGGAACGGGACAACGGTGTCTCCTCCGGTGAGTCATGGAATGTGGAGACCACCGTGCTGACCGGAGGAGTTGGCCACCCGACGGCAGCGACGACGTCGCAGGTCAGGGGGGTGGTGAAGAGTGGACAACGCCATTTGTCCACGGACAAAGGCCCCTGCTCCAGGGATCTGTGGATGGTCCGGGAGCAGGGGCCTTGGCCTTGTGTGTGTGGGCGGCGAGCTTTGGTCGGGTCAGTTGGTGTTGTTGGCGTGGGTCAGGGTCTCCCAGGCCACGAAGAGGTTGTTGGTGCCGGCGGGGCGCTGTTGCTCAGTGAGCTTCTGGGTGTTGTCCATGGGGTAGCCGAGGCGGTTGTGCAGGGCGTTGAACCCGACCTCGGTGACCGGGCCCAGGTGGTCCTTGACCGTGCCGCCGCACAGCCAGGAGGGCGGCGCCGTGCCCAGCTCGTACTTGGACTGGAAGCCCAGCGCCTGGCGGAGGCGTTCGCCGACCTGGGGGTAAAGATCCGCACCCTGGATGCGCGAGGTCTCCGCGATATGCGAGATGGCGGAGATGCCGTATCCGGTGTGGGTGAAGTCCCGGCAGGTCTCCTGGGTCAGCCCGGTCACGAACGTGGACTGGCCCTGCCAGTACTTGACGATCTTGTCCTTGGTGTCCAGGCCGCTGCCCGGCACGGTCTTGGGCAGCGCGCCGTCGGACTCGAGGTAGACGTACGCCTGGGTGCGGTTCAGATAGCGGGCGACCGCCTTGTCGTAGCTGGTGCGGTCGTCGAGGAAGACGGAGATGCCGACGGCGGCCTCCATCATGGACAGCTCCCAGTTGCCGTTGCTGTTGGAGCCGTTGATGACCTTGGGGAGGTAGACGTTGCGCAGCATCGTCGCGAAGCGGTTGACGTTCGGCCAGCTGGTGTAGGTGTAGCGGATGATCTCCGCGGCGCGCGGCCACACCGATCCGGCCCAGCCGGTCTGCAGGGGTGCGTTGCTGTTGGTGTGGTCCTTGATCGTGGCCGACCAGGCGTCCATGATCTCGATCGCCTTCTTCGCGTAGCGGTCGTCGCGGGTGACGTACCAGGCGAGCGCATGGGTGTACGCGGCGATGGCGTCCTGCCGCTCATCGGTGCAGCCGTAGTTGGGGTCGGAATACGGGCCGCACTCCACCACTGCCCGCGGCTTAGGCGTGTACGACAGCGAGCCGTACTTGCTCGCCATCATCTGGTCGTACGCGCCTTTCCACGGCGCCGCGCCCGCCTGCACCTTGCCCCGGATGAAGTCGAGTTGGGAGCTGCCGACCAGGACGCCGGGGTGGGTGAACGCGGCGGGTGCGGCGGTCGCGGCGGGCGCGTTCCCGGAGCGCGGCCCGGGGTCCGGCTTCGCGGCCTGGACCTGGGCCTGGGCCGGGCCGACGAGGGCCCCGGCCAGGCAGGCGGCGGACAGGGCGGCGGCGGTGAGCGTGAGGGGCCTTCGCTTGTGGGCGGTACGCGGGTGGGTCGATCGGTCAGGAGTTGCAGGCATGGGGGGGGTTCCCTTCCGGCGGCAGATGCCTGGGCATCTGTTTGTGGACCCGAATTCCGATCACATATGTGATGAGTGGGCGCGGGGGAGAAGATAGGTATAGACCAAGTCGCCGTCAAGAGACCTGACAGCCGCCGTCGGTGGCCCTACGATGCGCTCACCCGACCACACCTCTCCCTCACGGCGGCGTCCATGAGCAACGCGTACTCGCCCATCCCCGAGCTCAACCTCCTCAAGGAGTTCGACGACAAGTTCGGGGCGGAGGGTTACGCCGATGGCTTCGAACTGCTCGACTACGACGACAAGAAGAAGGTCAAGGGCTGGCTGGGAGGTCCGGAGGACCCCAGCAGCGCCGAGTTCTACGACCGGCTGATCCCCTTCGCGCATGCCACCGGCAGTGGTTCGATCTACGCGCTGTGGCGGTGCGACGACCGGGCCGATCTCGCCGACCTTCCCGTCGTGTTCCTCGGCGACGAGGGCGAAGTCTGGGTCCACGCGAGCAACCTACGAGAGCTGCTACGGCTGCTCCCCGTCGAACGTGACTACGCGTACGAGGACGAGGACCTGGACGAGCTCTTCCCGGCGCGTCAGGAATACCTAGCCTGGCTGAACCGGAACTTCGGCCTCGCCCCGCCCGACGAGGACGAGGAAGAGGCCCTGTTCAAGGCCGCCATGCAGGCATTCGCCCCGCAGTTCGCCACATGGCTGGGGCGGTTCACGGGCGAAGACGCGGTCAAGGACATGCTCCGGATACCGCTCTGAGGTTTCAACTGCTCAGAGCGTCAAAGAGACGCGCGCCGGCCGAGCCAACCGCGCTCGCGCAGGGCAGCGGTGAAGGCCGCGTACGACTCGTCGAGCGCGGCGCGTTCCGTTTCGTCCGGCTCGATGTCCCGGCCCGTACGGACCATCGCGGCGGCGCTCGCCGCGAGGTCGGGGTGGAGCGTGCCGGAGGCGGCGAGAAGCGCGGCGCCGAAGGCGGTTTCGGCGTGGTCGGCGACGCGCAGGGGCATGCCGAGGGCGGTGGCGCGGATACGGGTCCACAGGGCGCTGCGGCTGCCGCCGCCCGCGGCCCACAGCGGGCCCTCGACGGGTACGCCCAACTCCCTTACGCGCTCGATGGCGAGGCGTTCCAGGAAGGCGACGCCCTCCAGCTCGGCGCGGTGGCGGTCGGCCTCGTCGGCCGGGGTGCCGAGGAGGAAGCCGCGGGCCTCGCCGCTGACGAAGGGGAAGCGCTCGCCCTCACGGCGCAGGGGGTAGGCGACCACGGACGCGGGTCCGCGGGCGGCCGCGGCCCGGTCGAGGGCGGGGAGCCGGTCGGCGGGGACGTGCGCGAGGGCTTCGCCGCCGGTGTTGGACGCGCCGCCCGGCAGCCACCAGCCGTCGGGGTGACGATGGCTGTACAGCGCGCCGCTCGGGTCGGTGACCAGCTCGCGGGTCACACCCTTGAGGACGTACGTGGTGCCGAGGACGCCCACGAACTGGCCCGGCCGGACGGCCCCGGTGGCGATCTGCCCGGCGCATCCGTCCGTCATCGCGAGACGGACCGAGCAGCCGACCGGCAACCCCGTCTCGTCTGCGGCGGCCGCACACACCGCGCCCACCTCGGTGGCGGGCGCCTGTACGGGCGGCAGCCACTCCGGCGGTACGCCCAGCGCGTCCAGGACCTCGGCGGGCCATTCGCCGACGCGGGCGTCGTAGCCGCTCTTGAGGGCGTGGCTCCAGTCGGTGGCGACCGGGCCGCCGGTGAGCCGCCAGGCGATGAGGTCCGGGGTGTGGAGGAGACGGCGGGTTCGCGCGCGGTCGGGGGTGTCCTCCCCTGCCAGCCACGCGATACGCCCCAGGGCCGCCGTCGGGCCGACCGAGAGGCCGAGGGCCTGCCAGCGGGGGGCGCCGATGCGCTGGGCTCGGGCGTTGAGTTCGGCCGCGCGGCGGTCGTCGTACATCAGGGCCGGGCCGACCGGCTCGCCCGCGCCGTCGGCCAGGACGACCGTGCCGGAGGTCGCCGACGTGGCGACGGCCACGACCTCCCGGCCGCCCGCCGGGAGCGCCGCGGTCGCCCGCCGCAGAGCGGCGGCGACGGCGGGCCACCAGGCGCGGGCGTCCTGCTCGCTGTGGCCGCCGGCGCCGCGGCGCGGTGCGGGCAGCGGCTCGCGCGCCTCCGCGCGGACCTGTCCCTGCTCGTCGACGCACACCACGCGGACCGCCGCCGTGGCGANNCGACGTTGTGCTCATAGGGGTCGGCTCCTTCGGTGCGCAGCGCGGCCGTACAACGGTGGGCCTTGGGGCTCCCCGGCGCGCCCAAGGCCCACCAGCCCCATGTGCGAAGTGAAGTTAACACGAATGACGTTAAGAGCGCGCCCCCGCAGCCCCCGCAGCCCCCGTAGC
>NZ_MUNE01000996.1 GCF_002154605.1 Streptomyces milbemycinicus
GCACACCGCCATCCTGCGGCACGACACCCAGGTCCTCGGCGAGCCCCGCCCGGCCGGCCCCGCGGCCGCCCTGTCCCCCGCCCAAGCCACTCCCGCCGCGGCGCCCTTGGTGGGCCGGGCCGAGGAGACCGCACAGCTCGCCGCCCTGCTGCGGGCCGCGGCCGCGGGGCGCACCCAGTGGGCCGTCGTCTCGGGAGAGCCGGGGTCCGGCAAGACACGGCTGCTGGAGGAGATGACCGCGGGGGCCGAGAACGCCGGGTTCACCGTGGCGCGGGCCAGCGGCGGCCAGGCGCTCAGCGAGAGCCTCGGCATCTCCCTGGCGTGCCCTGCCACCCAGCTCCTGGACGCGCTGCGCCGGGAGCGGCCTGGCACCGGCCCCGACACCCGGCCCGAGAACACCACCGGGGCCCGCCCCGGCGAGGACCGGCTCGCCGCGCTCGTACGGGAACTCGCCCAAGGGCCCGCCCTGTGCGTCATCGACGACCTCGACTGGGCTCCACCGGACTTCCACGACCTGCTGCGCCGGCTCACCGCCGTACTGCGGGACGCTCCCGTCGCCGTGGTGTGCGCCTTGCGGAACACCGACGGCCCCGCGGCCAGCGGGCTGCTCGCCGAGCTGGCCCGCCACGGCGCCACCCGGCTGCACCTGGAGCCGCTGTCCGTCGCGGACGTGGCCGAGCTGCTGGCCGCCCGCGGCGAGCGTGCCTCCGCCGAGGAGGCCACGGCGCTGCACCGGCGCGCCGAGGGCAACCCCTTCACGCTCGGGGAGTTGCTGAGGCTGCCCTCGGAGCGGCGTATGGGTCCTACGGCGCGGGTGCCGGCCGCGGTACGCAGCGTCGTCCAGGCGCGGCTCGCCGAGCTGGCCGCACCGGCCAGGACGATGCTCTGCTACGCCGCCGCCGACGGCGCGCACCTGGACATCGGGCTGCTCGCCGATGTCCAGGGCATGTCGCAGGACCGGCTGCTGCCCCTGGTCGACGCCGCCGTCACCGCCCGTGTCCTGGTCTGGGACACGGACCCGGACGACTGCGACACGGGGCGCTACCGCTTCCCCGAACTGGCACGGGAGGTCGTGCTGAGCGCGCTCACCCCGTCCTCCAGACAGCTGCTGCACGCCTCGCTCGCCCGCGAGCTGGCCGGCCGGGACGACGCCGACCCGGCGCGGCTCGCCCGGCAGCTGCGC
>NZ_MUNE01000997.1 GCF_002154605.1 Streptomyces milbemycinicus
GCCGGGCCGTACGGTGACGATCGTGTCCGAGGACGGGGTGCGGCTCCCCGACGGGCGGGTCGGTGAAATCGTCGTCAGCGGGGTGTCGATCGCGAGCGGATACCTCGGCGACACCGGCTCCGCCTCCGGGACCAGCCTCGGCGAGGAGGGGCTGCGCACCGGAGACGCGGGGTTTCTGCGCGACGGGCAGCTGTTTGTGATCGGCCGGCTGGGCGACGGGCTCAAGGTCAGCGGGAAGATGGTGTTCGCGGAGAGCCTGGAGACCCTGCTGCATCAGCGCGGTGTCCCCGAGCGCCGGGTCGCCGTCCTCCTCGGGGTCCGCGACGCCACGCCCAGCGGGGTGGTCGTGTTCGCGGGGGTACGGCCGGAGTGGCGGCGGATCGCGCATGAGGTGTTGTCCGAATGGCTCGGCGACGCCGAGTTGCTGTCCGTCGAGGTGCCCCAGGGCGGAATCGCGGTCACCTCCAGCGGAAAGCCCCGGCGCCGCGTCATCTGGCAGGCGGTGTGCTCCGGTACGTACGCGGCGGCCACTCAGCCGCTGACCGCGGACTGACCCGG
>NZ_MUNE01000998.1 GCF_002154605.1 Streptomyces milbemycinicus
CCTACGCCCTGGGCGGCGTCGCGGGCCACGCCGGGCTCTTCTCCACGGCCGCGGATCTGACGCTGCTGTGCCGCGCCCTGCTGGGCGGGGGCCCGCCCGTGCTGCGGCCGGAGTCCGTCGAGCTGATGCTGGCCGCGCCCGGGCTCGGGTTCGAGATCGATCAGCCCTGGTTCATGGGCGAGCTGGCGGGCCGGGGCGCGGCGGGCCACACCGGCTTCACCGGCACCAGCCTGGTGCTCGACCGGGCCACGTCGTCGTATCTGGTGCTGCTGGCCAACACCGTGCACCCGCGCCGCCGCCCGGCCGACAGCGCCCCGCGCGCGGCGGCGGGGACGGCGCTGGCGCGGGCGCTGCGGGCCGCAACGCCGGGCCCGTGAGCCGGGACCGCCTCGGGGCTCACTTCTCGAGCGGCTGGGTGAAGCGCAGCAGGTTGCCCGCGGGGTCGCGGAAGGCGCAGTCGCGCAGTCCGTAGAACTGGTCCATGGGCTCCTGCAGCACCTCGGCCCCCGCGGCGCTGACGCGCTCGAAGGTGGCGTCGCAGTCGTCCGTCGAGAAGATGACACCGCGCAGCAGGCCCTTGGCCATCAGCTCCGTCATGGTCTGTCTGTCGGCCGGCGAAGCGTTGGGGTCGGCGAGCGGCGGTTCCAGGACGATGCTCACATCCGGCTGTGAGGGCGATCCGACGGTCACCCAGCGCATCCCCTCGAATTCGACGTCGTTGCGCACCTCGAGGCCGAGCGCATCGCGGTAGAAGGCGATCGCCTTGTCGTGGTCGTCGACGGCGATGAAGCAGGTGGAAAGCGTGATCTCCATATGAATCACGCTACGGCCGCGGGGCGGGGCTCGCCTCCGCGTTCCTGACCGGCCGCGTGTGGATCTTGGCGATGCACGCCGGGATGGCGGCGGCGTGGTCATGGCTGCGGGCCCGGTACGCGCTCGGGCTCTCGCCGACCAGCTCCGTGAAGCGCGAGCTGAACGACCCCAGCGACGAACAGCCGACCGCGAAGCAGACCTCGGTCACCGTGAGGTCGCCGCGCCGCAGCAGCGCCTTGGCCCGCTCGATACGGCGAGTCATCAGATAGCTGTACGGCGTCTCGCCGAAGGCGGCGCGGAAGCTGCGGGAGAAGTGGCCCGGCGACATCAGCGCGCCCTGCGCCAGCGCCGGGACGTCGAGCGGCTCGGCGTAGTCGCGGTCCATCCGGTCGCGGGCCTGCCGCAGCCGTACGAGGTCGTCGAGGTCCAGCCGTTTCATACGAGGAGTTTCGCACAGGGAACCGGTCCGGGATCCGGTCCGGGAGCCGGTCCAGGAACCGATCAGGAATGGAGAAGCCCGGGTCACGGGGCCGTGGCTAGCGTGAACGCCATGAGCAACGCCACGCATGACGCCATGGACATCACCATTCACTGGACCTTCCTCCCGCACCACGACCCGGACGCCTCCCTGGCCTTCTACCGCGACATCCTCGGCTTCGAGGTCCGCAACGACATCGGACAGGGCAAGATGCGCTGGATCACGGTCGGCCCCGCCGGCCGGCCCGACACCTCCATCGTCCTGGAGCCGCCGGCCACCGACCCCGCCATCACCGACGATGAGCGCGGCACCATCGTCTCGATGATGGACAAGGGCACCTACGCCCGCCTCACCCTCGCCACCGCCGACCTCGACGGCGTCTTCGCCCGGCTCCAGGCCCGCGATGCCGACGTCGTCCAGGAGCCGATCGACCAGCCGTACGGTGTGCGCGACTGCGCCTTCCGCGACCCCGCGGGCAATCTGATCCGCATCAACGAACTGCGCTGACCTCGCACCTCGCTCCTTGCGCGCGCGACCCCGTCCAGAGTCAATAGGACGGGGTCGCGCCGAGCGCGCAGGCGGCCTCGCGCACTCGCGTAACTGAAAGACGGAGACACCATGAGCATGGCCAGGAAGACGGACCCGCAGCCGCCCGCCGCGCCGCACGCTGCCGACAGCCACGATCTGATCCGTGTGCACGGCGCGCGCGAGAACAACCTCAAGGACGTCAGCATCGAGCTCCCCAAGCGTCGGCTGACGGTGTTCACCGGCGTCTCCGGATCGGGCAAGAGCTCACTGGTGTTCAACACGATCGCCGCGGAGTCACAGCGGCTGATCAACGAGACCTACAGCGCCTTTGTACAGGGCTTCATGCCCACGCTCGCCCGGCCCGAGGTCGACGTCCTCGACGGGCTGACCACGGTGATCACCGTCGACCAGCAGCGGATGGGCGCCGACCCCCGCTCCACGGTCGGCACCGCCACCGACGCCAACGCGATGCTGCGCATCCTCTTCAGCCGGCTCGGGAAGCCGCATATCGGCCCGCCCAGCGCCTACGCCTTCAACGTCCCCTCGGTCCGGGCGAGCGGCGCGATCACCGTCGAGCGCGGTGCCAAGAAGGCGGTGAAGGCGACCTTCAACCGCACCGGCGGCATGTGCGTACGCTGCGAGGGCCGGGGCTCGGTCACCGACCTGGACCTCACCCAGCTCTACGACGACTCCAAGTCGCTCGCCGAGGGCGCGATCACCGTCCCGGGCTACAAGGGCGGCGGCTGGAACTCCCGGCTCTACATCGAGTCGGGCTTCTTCGACCCGGATAAACCCATTCGCAGGTTCACAAAGAAGGAGTTGCAGGACTTCCTCCACCGCGAGCCGACCAGGATGAAGATCGCGGGCATCAACATGACCTACGAAGGGCTGATCCCGCGGATCCAGAAGTCGATGCTCTCCAAGGACAAGGAGGCGATGCAGCCCCATATCCGGGAGTTCGTGGAGCGAGCGGTCACCTTCACCATCTGCCCCGAATGCGACGGCACCCGGCTGAGCGAGGGCGCCCGGTCGTCGAAGATCAAGAAGATCAGCATCGCCGACGCCTGCGCGATGCAGATCAGCGACCTGGCCGAATGGGTCCGCGGCCTCAAGGAGCCGTCGGTGACGCCGCTGCTCACCGCGTTGCAGCAGACCCTCGACTCGTTCGTGGAGATCGGCCTCGGCTATCTCTCGCTCGACCGGCCAGCGGGCACGCTCTCGGGCGGCGAGGCACAGCGCACCAAGATGATCCGCCACCTCGGCTCCTCGCTCACCGATGTGACGTACGTCTTCGACGAGCCCACCACCGGTCTGCACCCCCATGACATCCAGCGGATGAACGGGCTGCTGCTGCGGCTGCGGAACAAGGGCAACACGGTGCTCGTCGTCGAGCACAAGCCGGAGGTGATCGAGATCGCCGACCACGTCGTCGACCTCGGCCCGGGCGCCGGTACGGCGGGCGGCACCGTCTGCTTCGAGGGCACCGTCGAGGGGCTGCGGGCCGGTGGCACCGTCACCGGGCGCCACTTCGACGACCGGGCCTCACTCAAGGAGACGGTACGGAAGCCCACCGGCACGCTGCCCATCCGCGGCGCGAACACCCACAACCTTCAGGGCGTCGACGTCGACATTCCGCTCGGGGTGCTCTGCGTGGTCACCGGGGTGGCGGGCTCCGGCAAGAGCTCCCTCGTGCACGGGTCGATTCCTGCAGATGAGGGTGTGGTGTCCGTCGATCAGGGCGCGATCCGCGGCTCCCGGCGGAGCAACCCGGCGACGTACACCGGGCTGCTCGACCCGATCCGCAAGGCGTTCGCGCAGGCCAACGGCGTGAAGCCGGCGCTGTTCAGCGCCAACTCCGAGGGCGCCTGCCCCACCTGCGGCGGCGTCGGCGTCGTCTACACGGACCTCGGGATGATGGCCGGCACCTCCACCACCTGCGAGGACTGCGAGGGAAAGCGGTTCGACGCCTCGGTGCTCGACTACCACCTCGGCAGCCGCGACATCAGCGAGGTGCTGGCGATGTCGGTGACCGAGGCCGAGGAGTTCTTCGGCACCGGCGAGGCGCGCACCCCGGCCGCCCACCGTATCCTCGGCCGCCTCGCCGACGTCGGGCTCGGCTACCTCACCCTCGGCCAGCCGCTCACCACGCTCTCCGGCGGCGAGCGGCAGCGGCTCAAGCTGGCCACCCACATGGCCGACAAGGGCGGTGACGGCCCCGTCTACGTAATCGACGAGCCGACCGCCGGCCTCCACCTCGCCGATGTCGAGCAGCTGCTCGGCCTGCTCGACCGGCTCGTCGACGCCGGCAAGTCGGTCATCGTCGTCGAACACCACCAGGCGGTCATGGCCCACGCCGACTGGATCATCGACCTGGGCCCCGGCGCCGGCCACGACGGCGGGAAGATCGTCTTCGAGGGCACCCCGGCGGATCTCGTCGCCGCGCGGGCCACGCTCACGGGCGAGCACCTGGCGGCCTACGTAGGCGCGTGAGGGTCCTCGCCCGGCCAGGCGTCACCCCAGTCGGCGTCGCGGGCCGTACGGTAGCGGGGGCCCTGGCGCTTGGTGACCGTCTCGCGGCGCAGCCCGTCCGGGGCGCACAGGTCGAGCAGCACCTGGCCCTTGCGGAGCTGCGGGCGGCGCACCACGCGGGCGTCCGCGGGCGCGGCGGGGAAGCGGGCCGCCGCGACGTACGCGAACTTCTCGTCCTCGTACGGCAGCGAACCGCCCTTCACCTGCCGGTGCAGCGAGGACCGGCTGACCCGGGCCGCGAAGTGGCACCAGTCCGCACCCGGCTCGATCGGGCACTGTGCGCTGTGCGGGCACGGAGCCACCACGCGCAGCCCCGCCGCCAGCAGCCGCTCCCGCGCCTCGCGGATACGGAGGTAGCCGTCCGGGGTGCCGGGCTCGATCAGCACTACGGCCTGAGCGGCCCGGGCCGCCTCGTCGACGACGGCGTGGCGGTCGGCGGCGGTGAGCTCGCCGAGCACGTACGAGACGGTGACCAGGTCGGTCCCGTCGGGGAGGGAGAGCCCGTCGCCGATGACCTGGCGCTGCCAGCGCACCTCCCGCAGCGCCTCGACGCCCGCGCCGCCGGCCAGCTCCCGACCGAGCGCGAGCGCGGGCTCGGCCCAGTCCAGCACGGTGGTGGCTCGCTCCCCGTCCGGCCAGGCCGCGGCGGTCGCCCAGGTGGCCGCGCCGGTGCCGCCACCGATGTCGACATGCGAGCCGGGACTCCACCCCGGCGCCCCTGCCCGAAAGGCGGCCAGCGCCGAGCGCACGGCCTCGAACGTCGCGGGCATCCGATACGCGGCATAGGCGACGACGTCGGCCCGATCGCGCAGCACGGGCGCATCGGTCGGGGTCCGCCCCCGGTAGTTCTCGATCAGCCGTCCCGTGGCCTGCGCGGCCTGCCGAGCCGACAACCCATCGACCAGCCCGGCCAGCGCGGCGCGCAGCGTCTCGCCCGTACGGGCGCCCTCGGCGGCGGAAGCGTGCATCCGCCAGAGTTTACCGCTCGTGCGACCGCCTCCTGGCCGGTCGATGGCGCCCCGGCGGCAGCACCTTCGCGGCGGCCGGGGCGGTCGGGCTGGTCGGGCCTAACGGCCCGGATCTCGTAGTTCCTGCGTGCAGCACTTCACGCTGCCGCCGCCCTTGAGCAGCTCGCTCAGGTCCATCGCGATCGGCTCGTAGCCCCGTTCGCGCAGGGGCCCGAAGAGTCCGGCCGCCGCTTGGGGGAGTACGACATGGCGGCCGTCGCTGACGGCGTTGAGCCCGAGGGACGAGGCGTCCGCCTCCGTGGCGATGATCGCGTCAGGGAAGAGACGGGCGAGCACGGCCCGGCTGCCCGGGGAGAAGGCGCCGGGGTAGTACATGATCTCCGTGTCCGTCGTGTCGTCGAGTACGCACAGCGCCGTATCGAGGTGGTAGTAGCGCGGATCGACGAGGTCCAGACCGAGCACCGGGCGGCCGAAGAACTCCTGTGCCTCGGGGTGCGAGAGCGGGCTGCTGCGGAAGCCGCGGCCCGCCAGCAGCCAGGACGCGGTCACGGCGAAGTCGCCCTCGCCCTCGTTGACGTGCTCGGGCTCGCGCACCTGCGCGTAGCCGTGGGCGCGGAACCACTCCAGGTGGGCCGCCGCCTCGCCGGTGCGTTCGGGATGGGCGAAGCGGGCGCCGAGGACGCGGCCGTCGACGACGGTCGCGCCGTTGGCCGCGTACACCATGTCGGGGAGGTCGGGCCGGGGCGGCAGCTCCTCGACGGTGTGGCCGAGGGAGCGGTAGCGGTCGCGCAGGTCCTCCCACTGGGCGAGCGCGAGCGGGAGGTCCACGGGCTTGGCCGGGTCCATCCAGGGGTTGATGGAGTAGGTGACCCGGAAGTGGGCCGGCGGACACATCAGATAGCGGCGCGCGGTGGCGCGGCGCTCGGGGGTGCGCAAGGACAAGGATGGCTCCTCACGGGGATGCAGGCCCGTACGGATCGTCGTACGCGGTCCTGGACATATGGTGCGCCCCGGCCCCCGCCCGGGGCATGAGCCGTATGGATGGTTTAAAGGGGTCGATAGGTTGTCCGCCATGGCCGACAAAGCAGCCGACAAAGCAGCCGACAAGGCAGCGCCCGACTCCGCCCGCCGCAGCGAACGCGCACGCCGGGCGATCCTCGACGCCGCCCTGGAGCTCATCGGCGAGATGGGCTACCCCCGGCTCACCATCGAGGCCATCGCGGCCCGCGCCGGGGTCGGCAAGCAGACGATCTACCGCTGGTGGCCCTCCAAGGCCGCGGTGCTGCTCGACGCCTTCACCGCCCAGGGGGAGACCCCCGAAGGCGGCGAGCCCGCGCTGCCCGACACCGGTGACCTGGAGGCGGACCTCAAACTCGTGCTGCGGGGGGCCGTCGACCAGATGAACGCCCCCGCGTACGACCTGCCGGCCCGCGCGCTGACCGCCGAGGGCCTGGTGAACCCCGAGCTCGGCGCCCACTTCGTCGCCCGGGTCCTGGAGCCGGGGCTGCGGCTGCTCGCCGAGCGGCTGCGGGCCGCGCAGGAGGCCGGGCAGATCGCGCGGGGCGTCGACCCGGACGTCGTTGTCGAGCTGGTGTGCGGCCCGCTGACCCACCGCTGGCTGCTGCGCACCCATCCGCTCAGCCACGACTACGCGGACGCGGTGGTCGAGACGGCGCTGCGGGGGGTCCTCAAGCGGTGAACAGCGCGGTCAGCGCGCCGTCCGCGTCAGCAGGGTCGGCGCGTCCGAGATGATGCCGCCGCAGCCCAGCCGCAGCATCCGGTCCCGCGCCTCGGGCGTGTTCACCGTATGGGCCCACACCCGGCGTATGCCGGAGGCCACCGCCCGCCGCAGGTCCTTCCTCCGCGCCTGGTAGTCGACGTCCAGCAGATCCACGAACCCCCGCCAGGCGCGGGGCCGGTCCTTGCGCAGTTGCTGCGCAGAGCGCCACAGCTGCGTCAGCAGCCCCATCCGGTGGGCCTGCCGGGCCACCCGGAGGCGGTTGGTGTTGACGAAGACGGAGCGGGTCAGGCCGCGCTCGTGGATCATCGCGGACAGGCGGGGCAGGCTGTCGGGGTCCTTCGCCTCCACCATCAGCACCTTGCGCCCACCGAAGAGGTCCAGCGCCTCGCCGACGGTCGGCGGCGCCTCGGGCAGCCACAGGCCGGGCAGCTGGAGGCCCGGCCGCAGCCGTATGGAGCGCCACTGGGCGGCGGTGAGCGACTTCACGGGGCCGGTCGAGTACGTCGTACGGTCCAGCGTCGCGTCATGCATCACCACGAGCGTGCCGTCCCGCAGCATCCTGGTGTCGAAGTCCAGGACCTGGGCGGCGGCCCGCTCATAGGCGGCGGTCAGGCCGGAGAGGCTGTTCTCGGGGACTTCCAGGGCGCCGCCGCGGTGCGCCACGTAGGTGATCGGCGGGAGCGAATCGGCGGTCGGGAACCCGCCGCGCCGCCCGGACGGGAGGGGCGGCTCGGCGGTCGGCGCCATGGCCGGTGCAGTGGTCGGCGCAGCGGCCGGCACGGACAGGGTGAGGACCGCTATACCAGCCAGTAGAGACCTCGTGACCATAAAGGGAACGCTAGGGGCGCCAGTTCGGTTATGCCTGATATCCGCACCCAGAGGGGGGCCTGGGCACCCCGGATGCGGACACCGGCCACCTCCGGAGCAGGATGGTGGCAGCATTAAGAGCATTGGGTCGGTATTCGGCGGTAGCGGTGGGGAAGCGAGGCGGTAGATGGAACGCAAGGGCAGGTTCTCCCAGTGGCTGCGTCGGCCGCGGAGCGGTGCGGGCGGCGACACGGGCACGGGGGCGGGCGCGGCAGACGCCCGCGAGGATCTGCTCATGGCCGCTGCCGCCGCCGGGTTCCCGCTCGCGCCGGCGGCCCACCCCTCCGGCTACGGCTGTTCCTGCGACCGCATCGGCTGTCCGACCCCGGCCCGGCACCCCGTCTCCTTCGCCTGGCAGACGCAGGCGACCACCGATCCGGAGAAGGTCGCGCGGTGGCTGCGGAGCGACCCCGAGGCGAACTTCATCACCGCCACCGGTATGGCCCATGACGTGCTGGACGTGCCCGTGGCCGCCGGCCGGCAGGCCCTGGAGCGGCTGGGCGAGGCCGGTGTCGAGGTCGGTCCCGTCGCCACCACCAGCGCCGATCACCAGGAGCGCATGCTGTTCTTCACGGCCACCCGCGGCACGCCGGAGGACGAGGACGAGTGGTGGCCATGTGAGCTGGACTGCCACCCCGAGACGATGGACGAGCACCCCGGGCTGCGCTGGCACTGCCGGGGCAGCTATGTGCTGCTGCCGCCCGCGCGGCTGTCGGGGGACGGCCGGGTGGCCTGGCTGCTCGGTCCGGAGCGGCCGCTGCCGGACCCGCTGTCGCTGCTGGAGTCGCTGACCGACGCGTGCGCGCGGCTTGCGGACGAGGGACATGAGCACGAGTCGCACGCCTGGCCGATAGGACGCTGACGGGGCGGCGCCGGGGGAGCGGGGGCGTGCTCGGTGGGGCCTGTTCAGCAGGGCCTACTCAGTAGGGTCTACTCGCCCTTCGCCGCCGTCACGCCCTCCAGCCGGTTGAGGAACACCACCTTCGGGTCCGCCGCGTCCTTCGCAGGCACCCGTACCGCCGAATCCGGCACCCGGGTCAAGGTCACCGACTTCTTCGCCGCGCCGGTCATCAG
>NZ_MUNE01000999.1 GCF_002154605.1 Streptomyces milbemycinicus
AGGGGCACGCCGTCCGCGGCGCTGGAGGACGAGCAGACCGCCGCGGACGGCGTGCCCCTGATCCCCGCGGTGCCCGTACGGGACGGCGAGGAGGCGCCGCTCGCCCTCCAACAGGGCGACCTGTGGTTCCTCAACCACCCCCGGCACCTGCCCGCGTCGTACGACAACGCCCAGCTGGCGTACCGTATCGACGGCCCGCTGGACCGCGACGCCTTTGTGCGCGCCGCCCGCGCGCTCGTGGTGCGCCATCCCGTCCTGCGCACCGGCTACGTCCGCCGCGACGGCACCGTCACCCAGCGGATGAACGACGCCGAGGGGTTCGAGGTGACCGTCACCGAGCCCATCGCGGACGACAACGCCCTCATTCAGTGGCTGCGCGAGGAGCGGACGCGCCCGTTCGCACCGGAGGACCCGTACGCGATCCGTGTCCACCTGGTGCCGGTTGCCGACGAGCAGCACATCTTCGTCCTCACCCGGCCCTGGGGCGTCTTCGACGGATGGTCGCTGACCATCGTGCTGACCGAACTGGTCGCGCTGTACCGGCAGCTGTCCGGCGGCGCCGAGCCCGAACTGCCCGGCCTGCCGCTCGCGTACGCCGATTTCGCCCGCTGGCAGCGGCAGACGGTCGGGACCGCGGAACTCGACCGGCAGCGCGCCTACTGGCGGCGTCAGCTGGACGGGCTGCCCGCGTGCCTGTCGCTGCGCACCGATCGGCCGCGGGGAGCGGTGAAGTCCTACCGGGGCGCCTCGGTGGACTTCGGTGTACCCCTCGACGTACTCACCCGGCTCCGGCAGCTGAGCCAGGAGCACGGCGGCAGCCTCTATATGACGCTGCTGTCGGCGTTCGCCGTGCTGCTGGGCGGCCATACGGACGACCGCGAGGTGGCGATCGGCTCGCCCGTCAGCCACCGTCCCAGGGCCGAACTGGAGGGGCTGGTCGGATACTTCGTCAACACCCTGCTGATCCGGCTGGACATCGCCCCGGACCGCCCCTTCACCGAGCTGCTGGCACAGGCCCGGCAGGTCACCGCGGAGGCCCATGACCACAAGGACCTGCCGTTCACCGAACTGGTCCGCGACCTGGTGCCGGAACCCGACCCGGCGCACTCCCCGCTGCTCCAGACCATGGTCAACCTCGTCCCGAACCCGGCTCCCACGGCGGGCGGTGACGATGCGGGCGATCTGCGGATCTCCCCGGTGGACACCGGCTCGCGGACGGCGAAGCACGACCTCAACCTGACGGCGCTGGAGACGGAATCCGGCCTGAGCGGCTATCTGGAGTACAGCACCGACCTGTTCGCGGACGAGACCGCCGCACACCTGGTGCGCTCCTACGAGCGGCTGCTACGCAAGATCGCCGCCGACCCCGGCGCGGATCTGGCCCGGCTGCGCGAGCGGGCGGGCGATTGAGCCCGCGCGGGGCGGCCCGGTTGCCCATTCGGGTGTGACGCCGCAGAAACCGAGGCAGGGCAGCGGGAAGCCTGATCGCTCGGGCTCGCTATGGCCGCATGGGGTGCGGTGCGTAGTGTCCGAGGAACATGTCGACGCCGTTGGTGGTGAGGCGGTCGGTGAGGTCCTCGTCGATGTCGGTGCCGTAGGCGCTGAAGACGAGGTGCGGGAAGACCAGGAGCGAGTACAGCTGCAGGATGGCCACCTCGATGTCGGGGATGTCGAGTCGGCCCTCCTCGTTCAGCCTCCGGAGTGCTTCCGCTACGGCGGGATGGTGGCGTTCCGGGCCGGATTGCTGCCAGGCTCCGCCGAGTTCGGGGAAGCGGTGCAGCTCGCGGGCGACCACGTTCCGCAGAGCGGCGATGTCCGGGTCGGCCGACATGCCCTTCACCCAGGCCCGGGCCACGGTGACCAGAGCCTCCCTCAGATCGTCCGAGTCGGCCAGCCGGCCGAACGCCGTGACCAGGTCGCCGCCGAGCGGCGCGTCCAGGGAGTCCTTGATGACTCCGATGAACAGGGCTTCTTTGCTGCCGAAGTGGTTGTAGACGGTCACCTTGGACACACCCGCCTCCGCGGCGATCAGGTCGACGCTCACGTCGAAGCCCTCGCGCAGAAACAGTTCGCGGGCGGCCTTCACGATGGCCTGCCGCTTGGCTTCGGCACGTGGCCCGCTGGGCGGCTGCTTCGCGAGTGTCCTGACCGTCCTGTCGCTCATGGACTGAGTCTACCGGGATGTGAACTGAACGGTTGAGTACACCTGAACTGTATCGTACAGTTCAGATCTTGGGTGGCGCAGAAGACCGCACGCTGCGCACAGCCCCCTGTCGCTCTCAGCCCCTGTCGCTCACTGCTCCTACGGAGGAATCGTCATGAGCCACCCGCATCGCGCCGCCCACGCGGAGCATGCCGCCCCGCCTGATGAGGCGGCCGAGCCGCGCCGCTGGCTGATGCTGGCCCTGCTCTGCCTGGCCCAGTTCATGCTCATCCTCGACGTCACCGTCGTGAACGTCGCCCTGCCCGACATGGCCGCCGACCTCCACCTCGGCCGTGAGACGCTCACCTGGGTCGTCACCGCCTACACGCTCTGCTTCGGCGGGCTCATGCTGCTCGGCGGGCGCCTCGCCGACGCGGTCGGCGCCCACCGGACGGTGCTCGCCGGGCTGGCGGTGTTCACCGCCGCGTCCCTGGCCACCGGACTCGCCACGGGCGCGCCCACACTGCTCGGTGGGCGGATCTTCCAGGGCGTCGGCGCCGCGCTCCTGTCACCATCTGCCCTGTCAATGGTCACCACCAGCTTCCAGGGCGAGGAACGGAACAAGGCCCTGGGGGCGTGGGCGGCGGTCGGCGGCACCGGCTCGGCGGTCGGTGTTCTGCTCGGCGGTGTTCTGACCGACGGGCCCGGCTGGGAGTGGGTCTTCTATCTCAATGTCCCGGTCGGCGTCCTCGCCCTCGCCACCCTGCCCGCGCTGCTCCCGCGCCGCTCGCCCCAGCCCGTTCGGCTCGATCTGCCCGGTGCCGTACTGGTCACCGCGGGCACCGCATCGCTCATCTACGGCCTGGTGAAGGCGGGGGACGCGGGCTGGGGCGACGCCACCGCCGTACTGCCGCTGCTCGGGGCCCTCGTCCTGTACGCGGCGTTCGTCGGGGTCGAACGCGTCAGCAGGGCCCCGCTGATGGACCCGCGGATGTTCACCAGGCGTCCCGTGGTCGCGGGCGCGTTCCTGATGCTCGTCGCCACCGCGCTGCTGATCGCGTTCTTCTTCCTCGGCTCGGTCTACCTGCAGCGGGTACGTGGCTTCAGCCCGCTGCGGACCGGGCTGGTATTCCTTCCGGTGGCCGTGGCCACCGGCGTCGGTGCCCATCTCGGATCGCGGCTCGTGGGCCGGATCGGCAGCCGTGTGACGGCCACGGCGGGCATGGCGGTCGCTGCGGCCGGGACCGTGCCGCTGACCTGGGTGGCGGCCGACGGCAGTGTGTACGCCGGGCTGCTGCCCGGCCTGGCCATCGCCTCGCTCGGTATCGGCGCGGTCTTTGTCACGGCCACCACCACCGCGCTCGCCATGGTCACCCACGAGGAGGCGGGGCTGGCTTCGGGGGTCGTCAACACCTTCCATGAGGTGGGCGGCTCGGTCGGTGTGGCCGTGATGTCCACGGTCGCCGCGGCCGGCATCGAGCACGGTGCGATCGGCGGTTTCACGGACGCCTTCACGCTCAGCGCGACGGTGGCCGCCGCGAGCCTGCCGATGACCTTGCTGCTCGTGCCACGCGGCAAGCCGCAGCTGACCGGGAGGCCGCATATGCACTGAGGGCGGGTCCATTACCCCCACCAGGTATATTGGCGACGGCCACTCACCGACGGCGCGGATGGAAGCGATGACAACAGCCGGAACCCGGCGGATACGCGCCCGCGGTGGCGCCGTCCGCTGGACGCGGGCTGCCGCCATCGCGCTGTTCGCCGTGCTCGTTGTGCTCGTTCATCACGAGACGGTCGCCGTTGCCTCCGTCCCGGTGCATACGACCGTCATGAGTGGGATGCCGGGCATGGACCACACGTCCGCGATGACGGTGTCGAGGGACGCGATGGACCACGACAGCGCTGTGCGGGCCGTCACTCCGGTGGGGGGCGACATCGGCCCCTGTTCGGGCGTGGCCATGCAGCACTGCTCGGCCGCAGGTGTCGACGCGGTCAAACTCGCCCCGCCCGCAGAACTCCATGTCGGCCGCGATACCAACAGCTACGACACCTCGGCTGGACGCGCAGTCCCCAAGACGGTGAGCCGCGCGCCGCCCGACCTTTCCGTCCTCTCTCGTCTGCTCCTGTAGGCCGCTCCTACGGCAACTTCGCTTCTCCCGTCGGCGAAGTGCCGTGCCCGCATGCGACCGAACTGAAGGCGTATCGAGTAGAGGACACCATCACCATGAACAGCATCAACCGCCGATCCGTCCTGCTGGCCGGGCTCGGTGTCGCGGGTGCGGGCGCGCTCGCCGCCTGCAGCGCCTCCGGCAGTGGCTCCGGGAGCGCCCCCGCCCTGGTCGAGCCGTCCGGCTCGGCGGTCGCCGCCGCCGAGAAGAAGCGCACGAGCACCGGCAAGGTGCACAGCCTCACCCTGACCGCCGCACCCGCCACACTGGACCTCGGCGGCGGCGTCACGGCCAAGAGCTGGGCCTTCTCCGGCCGCACCCCCGGCAAGGAGCTCCGGGTGTCGGCGGGCGACACCGTGGCCGCCGAACTGTCCAACCAGCTGCCGAACAAGACCACGACGTCGATCCACTGGCACGGCATCGCCCTGCGCAACGACATGGACGGCGTTCCCCCGGTCACCCGGACCGCCGTGCGGGCCGGAGCCAACTTCACCTACCGCTTCATCGCCGATGCCCCGGGGACGTACTTCTTCCACCCGCACGTCGGCGTCCAACTCGACCGCGGCCTGTACGCCCCGCTGATCGTCGAGGACCCGAGGGAGCCGCTGGCGTACGACGACGAGTGGGTCATCGTCCTGGACGACTGGGTCGACGGCGTCACCGGCACGCCCGACGAGGTCTTCGCCGAGGTGAAGCAGGGGATGAGCGGGATGCATATGGGCGGCTCCGGCAACTCGTCCGGCTCCTCGGGCGGCCACGACATGGGTGGCATGGACGGGATGGACGGCATGGACATGGGCGGCGGCTCCTCGCCGTCCGCCTCCGGCGACGGCATGCCGATGAAGTTCATGCTGATGGGTGCCGAGAGCGATCTGCTCGGCGGTGACGCCGGTGATGTGAAGTACCCGTACCACCTGATCAACGGGCGTGTCCCGGCCGACCCGGACGTGTACGAGGGCAAGCCCGGCAAGCGAATTCGCCTCCGGATCATCAATGCGGGCGGCGATACCGCCTACCGTGTCGCGCTCGGCGGCCACAAGCTGACCATCACCCACACCGACGGCTTCCCCGTCGAGCATCAGCGGGTCGACGCCCTGCTGGTCGGCATGGGGGAGCGCTACGACGTTCTGGTCACGCTCGCCGACGGCGTCTTCCCGCTCGTCGCGCTCGCGGAGGGCAAGAACGTGACCGGCATGGCGCTGGTCCGTACCGGCTCCGGCCGTGCGCCGAAGGCGACCGTACGGCCGAAGGAGCTGAACGGCATGATCATGACGGCGTCCCAGCTCCGCGCGGCGGACGACGTCCGACTGCCCTCGAAGAAGGTCGACCGGGTGCACCGCATCGAGTTGACCGGCGGTATGGCCAAGTACAACTGGGCCATCAACGGCAGGGCGTACGACATGCGCAACCCGACGGCCGCCCCGATCACGGTCGAGGAGGGCCAGCGGGTCCGGCTGGACTTCGTCAACAGCACGCAGATGTGGCATCCGATGCATCTGCACGGCCACACCTACCAGCTCGGGCAGACCGGCCCCCGCAAGGACACCGCGATCGTGCTGCCGAAGAAGAAGCTGTCCGTGGTCTTCGATGCCGACAACCCCGGCCAGTGGATGCTGCACTGCCACAACGCCTACCACGGCGAGGCCGGGATGATGGCGCTGGTGGCCTATCGGGCCTGAGCGTCGACACGTCGGGCGCTGGAGGACGGAATGGTCCTCCAGCGCCACTGTCTCGGGTGATCCGGTTGCTGCGCGGACAAGTTGGCGCGATGTTGCCGGGGTGTTTCTCGGGCACTCCCGCAACGGTGCTAAGGTCACGGCATGGTTACGGCTCGGTCGCTCTCCGCTATGCCGCGGTCCCGCCCCTCGGGGCGCGCGCTGCGTCTGCTGTGGGTGGCCGCGCTCCTGTTCGGGTTGGTGTACGCGCACGGCGTGAGCCCGGAAAGCGTGGCGAGGCACCTCTCCTCCGCCACGGTGAACCTGGGTGTTTCCGTAGGCGAGGGCCCTGCGGTGACGGCACCGGTCGCCGCTGAGAAGGCTTCTGACAGCGGTCTTACGGTGCGGGATCACCGCGACGGCGGCCACGCCTCTCCCCACCCGGCACATGAGTGTCTGATTGCCCAGCCACAGCACGGTTCCGGGGTGGTGGCTCCCTGCCAGGCGCCGCTCGGCCGGCAGCCGGCGCCCCTAGTGGCGCCGATCGAGGCGGTCGGCCCGGCCCCGTCGTCTTCGGCCGGGTGCCCGTTCAGGAACTCCGCTGTCTGCGCGGTGCTGCAGATCTAGGCTCCGCCGCGCCGCCGACCGGTCGGGACGGGCCCCGCATGCGCGCCCACCCGGCTCGGCGCCGCCGATTCACACCGCCCTGACCTCTCATAACGCGTCGCTCAAGAGCGCCGATCCAGGGATGTCCGAGGCGCTGTCACCTCCTGCCCACTCCTGCTCACTGCCCACTTCCGCCCGCGGGGCGGGGGCGGTGCCCCACGCGGAGGAACTGTTGCCGCCCCACCCCCACGCCCGCCGTGCCCTCTCACCGGGCTCGCCGTGGTACCGCCGTGTTGTCGCCCTCGTGTTATGCGGGTTGCTGCTGACCGCCCTCGACTGCGCCGGCCCGCACCAGGAGTCGGACCACCCGCGCGCTCAGGCGCAGACCGCCTCCGGGTCACCAGCGGCAGCCGCGACGTCCGCGCGTCCGGACACCCCCGAGATGGTGCACGGCGCCGG